>NZ_SSHN01000008.1:0-215731 GCF_004804295.1 Vibrio sp. H11
ACCCACCTGACTCCATTCCGAACTCAGAAGTGAAACGAAACAGCGTCGATGGTAGTGTGGGGCCTCCCCATGTGAGAGTAGAACATCGCCAGGCTTTAACTTCTTGTTTTCAGCTTTTTCAGAAAAGCTGAAGGCAAAGCAGAGACTTGTTTTAAACAGGTTTCTCGTCCTCAGTGACAAGATTTAGTGTGCTGATATGGCTCAGTCGGTAGAGCGCATCCTTGGTAAGGATGAGGTCCCCAGTTCGATTCTGGGTATCAGCACCATTTATTCGACACGCGTAAGCGGTCAAAAAATTTGTTTGGCGACCATAGCACTTTGGACCCACCTGATTCCATTCCGAACTCAGAAGTGAAACGAAGTAGCGCCGATGGTAGTGTGGGGTTTCCCCATGTGAGAGTAGGACATCGCCAGGCTTGATTTCAAAACCCTGACCACAAGGTCGGGGTTTTCTCGTTTTAAGCTTCCAGAATCCTAGTTCCTAGAGTGACAACTTGTCCCTTCCTTCTCTCTGTTTTTATCAATAATTGTTCTCACATGGGTGTGGCTTAGTATGCCCCTATGCGACATATTTTCTAGACCCTCTATATTCCCGCTCCCGCCTCATTTAATGCCCAGTTGTACTGATAGCGGATATTGCCCCGAAAACCGGACAGGTCTGCACGATAGGTAGCCAGGTGCTGTATGAGCTGCTGACGGGAGCCAAAATCGACCTGATACCAGTCATAAATACTGGAGAGAACCAGCTTTTCGTCTTGCATGTGCGCGCCTTTTTCACTATTGATAAACTCTTGTGCGGCACTATCGAGCAACTGATCGAGATTATCAGCAGTAAAGGCTTGAGGCTGCAGATTGGGGCAGCCCAGGCTGGCGCAGTTGAGTGCATAGTGAGTTCTTGGTTCGAGCCAGATCGGGCGCAGTATACGGTGCTCTATGTCATTCAGGGTTAACGTTTGACCGGCAATCGTGAGCACTTTGTCATCCCAGGGCCCAAAGCTGAACAGGCCGCCTAATTGGGTAATGGAGTCGAGTGGGATAGTGTTGCAGGATGAGTTGTACCGTTTGTGCATTATAGAGATTTATCCAATAGGCATATTGCTCTGAACGGTTAAGCGTCCTTGGGTCGATAGCCGCCAGAGAAGAAAGGTAACGACTGAGTTTGTGCTGATCTGTCTGGCTGACGGCGGCGTAGTTAAACAAGGTATATTCGCCATTGCGGGAGAGATAGCGATCAAGTAGTTGTTGCCAGGCGTCATGAGCTATTTTTTGCCGGTTTTCTTGGTTACTGGCCGCCCAAAAAAGCCACAAATCAGCTTTTGGTGCAGCGAATACGCTGACAGGCAAGCAGAGTAATAAACTCAGTAGGTATTTCATCGGCTTAACTTTCCTTACTGTTGCTGAGCTGATGTCATTCAGACCGGATAAGGTGACAATTGCTTATAGAAGTTAATACTAGCCGCTAAAATACGTCAGGTACAAAAAGGGCTGCAGTATGCAGCCCTTGTACAGAATCTCAATCGCGCCGTTATTTCAGAAACGCCGGGATTTTTGCTTCATATTCGGCGATCTTCGCTTCATGCTGAAGCGTCAGGCCGATGTTGTCTAACCCGTTGAGCAGACAGTGACGACGGAACTCATCGATTTCAAATGAGTAGCTTTTGCCATTCGCAGAAACTGTCATGCTTTCCAGATCAACCGTGATGTGTGCACCTTCGTTAGCTTCAACGTAAGTGAACAGTTCATCCACTTCCTGCTCGGTCAGGCGTACCGGAACCATCTGGTTGTTGATTGAGTTACCGTAGAAAATGTCCGCAAAGCTTGGGGCGATCATGACACGGATACCATAATCAGCCAGTGCCCAGGGAGCGTGCTCACGAGATGAACCACAACCGAAGTTCTCGCGCGCCAGCAGAATACTGGCGCCCTGATAACGGGCTTTGTTCATCACAAATTCCGGATTGGCCTGCTGACCGGCATCATCCAGGAAGCGCCAGTCGTGGAACAGGTGCTTACCAAAACCGATGCGGTTTACTTTCTGCAGAAACTGTTTCGGGATGATGGCATCTGTATCGACGTTTGCTGCGTCCAGAGGAACCACTAAGCCTGTATGTTGTTGAAAACCTGCCATTGTTTATGTCCTCTGTCCTTAGTTAATTTCGCGGATATCGACGAAGTGGCCAGCGATCGCGGCGGCTGCTGCCATTGCCGGGCTGACCAGATGGGTACGACCATCACGGCCCTGACGGCCTTCAAAGTTACGGTTGGAGGTCGATGCACAACGCTCCCCAGGACCTAAGCGGTCATTGTTCATCGCCAGACACATTGAGCAACCCGGCAGGCGCCATTCAAAACCGGCTTCGATAAAGATCTTATCCAGACCTTCAGCTTCCGCCTGAGCTTTCACCTGTTCAGAGCCAGGGACGATCAGAGCCTGCACGTGAGAGGCGACTTTCTTGCCTTTGGCAACTGCCGCTGCTGCACGCATATCTTCGATACGTGAGTTAGTACAGGAACCGACGAAGACTTTATCAACCGGGTAGTCAGACAGCATTTTGCCTGCTTCCAGACCCATGTAAGCCAGTGCTTTTTCTGCTGAAGCGCGTTCTACCGGATCGGCAAATGAAGCCGGAGCCGGAATCGGTTGATCAACCGCGATCACCTGGCCCGGGTTGGTTCCCCAGGTAACCTGCGGTTTGATGTCAGCACCGTTCAGAGTTACGACAGCATCGAACTGCGCGTCTTCGTCCGTTTTAAAGGTTTTCCAGTACTCGACGGCCGCATCCCAGTCAGCACCGCTTGGTGCAAACTTACGACCTTTGATGTAGTTGAATGTGGTCTCATCTGGTGCGATCAAGCCAGCTTTTGCGCCTAACTCAATAGCCATGTTACACACGGTCATACGGCCTTCCATCGATAGATCACGGATAGCTTCGCCGCAGAATTCAACCACATAGCCGGTACCGCCAGCCGCCGTGGTTTCACCAATGATAGCCAGTACGATATCTTTCGCGGTAATGCCCTCGGCAACTTTGCCTTTGACTTCAATTTTCATTGTCTTGGCGCGCGCTTGTTTCAGCGTCTGGGTCGCCAGAACATGTTCAACTTCGGACGTACCGATACCGAATGCCAGTGAACCGAACGCACCGTGAGTCGCAGTATGTGAGTCACCACATACGATCGTCATGCCCGGCAGGGTAATACCCAGCTCAGGTCCCATAACGTGTACTATGCCCTGGTATTTGTGGTTGAGGTCATACAGGGTGACGCCAAACTCTTCACAGTTCTTAGACAGGGTTTCCATCTGAATACGGGCCATTTCGCCGGACGCATTGATGTCTTTGGTGGTGGTCGATACGTTGTGGTCCATGGTCGCGAAGGTCTTACCGACCTGACGCACTTGGCGTCCTTTTTCGCGCAGGCCGTCAAATGCCTGTGGCGAGGTCACTTCGTGGACCAGGTGGCGGTCGATATACAGAATCGGGTTTTCACCCTGCGCCGCAACGACAACGTGCGCATCGTAAACTTTTTCGTATAAGGTTTTTGCTTGGGACATTGCTACTTCCTTGAGCTCAAGAGAGCCAGAGTGGAGCCGGTTTAAACCGGCTCTTTTAGTTATGCTTGAGACGATTATGCGTTCAGAATGTATCCGGCAATCACATCACCCATTTCGCTGGTCGACAGCGCTGGTTTGTCACCAGCCAGATCTCCGGTCAGCTGGCCTGCAGACAGCGCCTTGCTGACGGCTGTCTCGATGTCCTGCGCCGCATTCTCTTCGCCCAGACTGTAACGCAGCATCAGTGCCGCAGACAGGATCTGCGCGACCGGGTTGGCGATGTTCTTACCTGCGATATCCGGCGCACTGCCGCCCGCAGGCTCAAACAGGCCAAACTGGCTCTCGTTCATGCTGGCAGATGGCAGCATCCCCATGGAACCTGTGATCATTGCACATTCGTCAGAGATGATGTCACCGAAGATGTTAGAGCACAGCATGACATCGAACTGAGATGGATCTTTGATCAGCTGCATGGTCGCGTTGTCGATGTACATGTGCGACAGTTCAACGTCCGGGTAATCCTTGGCGATTTCAGTCACCACTTCGCGCCACAAAATGGAACTTTGCAGTACGTTGGCTTTATCGATTGAGCAGACTTTCTTACGACGCAGGCGCGCAGACTCAAACGCAATCTTGGCAATACGTTCAATCTCGTAACGGTGGTAGACCTCGGTATCAAACGCTTTTTCATTTGCGCCTTCACCTTCACGGCCTTTTGGCTGACCAAAATAGATACCACCGGTCAGCTCGCGGACCACCACAATATCAAAACCACGCTCAGAAATATCAGCACGTAAAGGAGAAAAGGCTTCCAGACCTTTATGGATCTGCGCAGGGCGCAGGTTACAGAACAACTGGAAATGCTTACGCAGTGGCAGCAGGGCGCCACGCTCTGGCTGATCGTTTGGTGGCAGGTGTTCCCACTTAGGGCCACCGACAGAACCGAACAGCACGGCATCAGACTCTTCACAAGCCTGCAGAGTGCTTTCTGGCAGCGGACAACCGTGATTGTCGATGGCGATACCGCCAATGTCATGTTCTTCACGCACGAAAGTTAACTGGTGTTTCTTTTCTACTGCATCCAGCACCTTGTGTGCCTGCTGCATTACTTCTGGGCCGATGCCGTCACCTGGAAGTACGGCAATCTTGTAAGTTTTGTCTGTCATGCGAGTCCTTTACGTATCTGATATTTTTCGTTCAAAGTTGTGTTTGCGATAGTGGCGGTCTTAAACCGTCGCTATTTTCTTTTTCTGTTTAATTTCGGCAATCTGGTCAGCACGGTGAATGCTGTTAATCACGTGCAGTAGTGCCTGGCCGGATGCTTCTACGATATCGGTTGAGATGCCGGTACCGTGATATTTACGGCCTTTGTAATTAGCGATGATATCCGCCTGACCTAAGCCGTCTTCACCTTCGCCTTTAGCGGTCAGATCAAACTTGTCCAGTACGATATCGTAACCGGTGATGCGGTAGATACATTGGTATAGCGCATCTACCGGGCCGTTACCGACTGCGGCTTCGCATTTCTCTTCGTCACCGCATTGCAGTTTGATGGATGTTGTCGCCATCACACTACCGGACTGGACACTCAGGTAGTTCAGCTTGTAGAAATCATCTTCTTCGCGCAGATTCGAGAAGTGCATCAGCGCTTCCAGATCGTAGTCAAATACCTGGCCTTTACGGTCAGCCAGTTTCAGGAAGTCGGCGTATAAAGCATCCAGATTGTACTCAGCCTCGTTGTAACCCATGCTATCCATGTGACTCTTGACTGCAGCACGGCCGCTGCGGCTGGTCAGGTTCAGAGCTTGGTTTTTCAGGCCAATCGACTCCGGTGTCATGATTTCGTAGGTATTCTTATTTTTCAGCATACCGTCCTGGTGGATACCGGAAGAGTGACTGAAGGCATTGGCACCGACGATGGCTTTGTTACTTTGAATCGGCATGTTACACAGCTGGCTGACCAGTTTACTGGTACGGCTGATTTCTTCATGCTTGAAGCCGGTTTTTACGCCCATCAGTTCGCCACGCGTTTTGATGATCATAGCCACTTCTTCCAGCGCGGTATTACCGGCGCGTTCACCGATACCGTTGATAGTCCCTTCTACCTGACGTGCACCAGCTTGAACAGCTGCAATTGAGTTGGCAACCGATAAGCCTAAGTCATCGTGACAATGAACGGAGATAACCGCTTTATCGATGTTTGGTACGCGGTTAAACAGCTGCTCAATAATACCACCGAATTCGCTTGGCAGGGTGTAACCCACGGTATCCGGGATGTTAATTGTGGTCGCGCCCGCATTAATCGCCGCTTCCACCATACGGCACAGATTATCGATAGGAGTGCGGCCAGCATCTTCACATGAGAACTCGACATCATCGGTGTAGTTACGCGCATGTTTAACGGCATTTACTGCCATTTCTACCACATCATCGTAAGTGCGGCGTAATTTGTCTTGAACGTGGATGGTGGAAGTCGCCAGGAAGGTGTGGATTCGGAAAGCTTCAGCGACTTTCAGTGCTTCTGCTGCGACATCGATATCTTTTGCAACGGCACGGGAAAGGGCACAAACACGACTGTTTTTGATGTTTTTAGCGATGGTTTGCACCGATTCAAAATCACCAGGTGATGAAACCGGAAAGCCCGCTTCGATCACGTCAACACCCAGGCGTTCCAGTGCGAATGCGATTTGCAGCTTCTCCTTTACAGTTAGGCTGGCAGATAATGCTTGTTCACCATCGCGCAACGTTGTGTCGAATATAATCACCTGATCGTTCATGTTTGCTTCCTCTTTCCGAGAGTTAATCGTTTACTTCCTGAATTTAATTATAAAAAAACCCGCATTGGATGCGGGTTTCTGTAAATCTGTTGTGGTGTTTTTCTGCCACAGACTACCCGCGCGATGGAATCACGATAAGGAGCAGGCTGAGGAGTAGAGAAAAGCGCATTGTCATTACAAGCTGACCACCAAAATTAAGATAACAGATTAGTACCGCACTCACTTGAGCACGTCAACCATAAGTTGATTTTTTATTCGCGGTCTGGAGTTTTAAATTGCAATCGAATCTACAGTTAGCATTATATGCTATTGCTCGTATCGTAATCCCACTCTAAATACAGAGTTGCCGAAGTTTTCTCTTTTTGTCTTTTGTTCTGTTTTATAGCAATAAGGTGCTTATCTGGCGTTAAGCGCGTGCATGAACTTGTGCCTGCTGACTTTGTCATTCATTTACAAACAAAGCATCACCGATTTGTCATCTGCTGCTCTTATCTTTGGCCTAGATAGGGTATCTCAACAGGGAGAAGAGTGCTTATGCGTACCATCGAACCTATCGCTAAGCTTGACTTGGCCTTTTCAATACTGTGTTTACAACACAAATTCAATCATCCGATCGCCCGGGTGAGCAGGGCCGTATCCCATACTGGCGACGGCCACTTGTACGTTTTGTTTGGGGTATTGGCGTGGGCGTTGGATGGGCACAACGGACATCTTTTTTTGTATGCTGGTCTGCTGGCGTTTGCGTTTGAGTTACCGGTGTACTGGGGGTTAAAAAACAGCTTTCAGCGCCGTCGACCGGCAGAATTATCACCTCATCTGACCGCGTTTATTACTCCGTCTGATCGCTACAGCCTGCCATCCGGTCACACCGCAGCAGCGTTTGTAATGGCAACCCTGATTGGCCATTTCTATCCTGAGATTTATGCACTGGCCTTGTTATGGGCGGCATTGATTGGCAGTGCACGTATTTTGCTCGGGGTACATTTTTTAAGTGATGTACTGATTGGTGCCTGTCTGGGCATCGGCAGCGCGACTCTGTCGCTGTTATTGCTGGAGAGCTTCCTGTGAAGATCCTTTACGGTGTGCAAGGCACGGGCAACGGGCATATTACCCGTGCTCGCGCGATGTGTGAGGCATTTGCCCTGCGCGGTGCGCAAATTGACTTTTTGTTTTCCGGCCGGGCACAGAGACAATATTTCTCGATGGAGTGTTTTGGGGATTACCAGACCCGGCGTGGAATGACGTTTGCCACCGATAAGGGGCGGGTGAATTATTGTAAAACCGCACTCAATAACAGTCCGCTGCAACTGCTGCGCGAAATTAAGCAGTTGGATCTCTCTGCTTATGATCTGGTGCTGAACGACTTTGAACCGGTGTCCGCCTGGGCGGCAAAGCAGCAAAAGGTTCCTTGCATCGGCATTAGCCATCAGAACGCTTTTCGTTACTCGGTGCCCCTGAAAGGCGCGAGCTGGCTTGATAAAGTGATCATGCGCCGTTTCGCTCCGGCCGATCACCACCTTGGCCTGCACTGGTATCATTTTGAACAGCCGATTCTGCCGCCTATTGTGCACACTTCACTGCAACCGAGCAGCTGTCAGGATTACATTCTGGTCTATCTGCCGTTTGAAAACGTCGAAGAGGTGTGTGAGCTGCTGTTCCGTTTTGCTAATCACCAGTTTGTGTTTTATCACCCCAATATTGTTGAAGATGAGGTGATCGAGAACGTTGAGTTGCGCTCGCTTTGTCACAGTCGCTTTCAACAACATTTGCATCATTGTGCCGGTGTGATGGCCAATGGTGGTTTCGAGCTTCCGTCAGAGGCGATGTCGCTGGGTAAGAAACTTTTACTCAAGCCGCTGAATGGTCAGTTTGAACAGCAAAGTAATGTCGCGACATTAGATATTCTTGGCTTGGCGTCAGTGATGGATTTTCTCGATCCTTCCGCAGTGAGCCGCTGGCTGGATGAAAAACAGGCAGAGAAAGTGGTGTACCCTAATGTGGCGAATGCGATCGTTGATTGGGTGCTGAAAGGCCACTGGAATGATCACTCTGAGCTATGCAACAGTTTATGGCAGCAGGTCGATTTTCCGAGCTATGTCTCAATAAATTGATTGCTCTCATGATTGGATTTTATGCTTCTATTAACCCGCTAAATGATGGTTAACGATAAAACTTTTATTTATTAATCCAGTCAATGAGTGTGGTTATGTCATTGATGTCGATTTTTACATTTTTTTATAAAAAGCCAATGTATTGAATTGCATTGGCTTTTTTTGTGTTCGGGTAAAAAATACTGACTTTTTATCAATCGTATTGCCAATCGATTAGGGAATGTTGATATTAGATTTCCCGATGGATGTATCCGGTAGATAAATACCACCAATAATGGCTATTCACTTGCCCCTCCGGACATCAATAAGTCGTCGAATGTTTCGCGACTGTGAGCAGACAACTACGAAGAGGCGTACCAAATGCTAGATAGAAAAGATACGATGAGCGCCATAGCCAGCTATCGAATGGAAAGTACATTACGTGGTGTAGACCTCAATTTGCTGACGGTGTTTGATGCTGTCATGCAAGAGCAGAATATTACCCGAGCCGCACACAACCTGGGCATGTCTCAACCGGCGGTGAGTAACGCCGTTGCCCGTCTGAAAGTGATGTTTAATGATGAGCTGTTTATGCGTCAGGGACGTGGTATCCAGCCAACCCAGCGTGCGCGTCAGTTGTTTGCTCCTATCCGTCAGGCTCTGCAATTAATTCGCAATGAACTGCCAAGTGCGGTGTTTGCCCCTGAATCTTCAACCCGTCTGTTTAAACTGGCGATTTGCAGTCCGTGTGATATTCGTTTCGCACCGCAAATCATGACCGGAATTCACCAGCAGGCTCCGAATGTTCAGCTGCATTTAGATGCGGAATTTGATCGTCAACTGGCTGAGCGTATGCGTTATCAGGAGATCGATTTCGTTATCGATTACGCTCACTTTGATGAGCAGGGCTTCTCCAGTACAGAAATCTTCCAGGATGAGCTGGTGGTCGTCACTTCAAAACACCATCCGCGTATTCAGGGGGCTGTGAGCCGTGAAGAGTTGGCACGCGAGCAGCACGCGAAGCTGTCCAAAGTCCATGGCCAGCGCAGTTTTTCTGAGCAGGCTTATCGTGAGCTCGATTGTCAGCCAAGCTACGAAGGCACCGGTCTGAGCAATGTACTGTATGTGGTTGGCCAGTCTGAGCTGGTGACCATTGCTCCACGCTGGATGGTAGAAAATGCCGCCAACAAGCAAGAGCTGCAAATGCTGGAGTTTCCGTTTGATCACGGCCGTATCAGTGGTTACCTGAGCTGGCATGAATCGAGTGAAAAAGACAAAGGACACATTTGGTTACGAGATCAGTTAATGATGATTTGTGGTAACGTGGTCGCCGGATAACCTGCCACTCAAGCCAGAAATGACCTCAGATTGAAGTGATTCAGTCTGAGGTTTTTTTATCTCTGTAGCACACCACGATTACTGATAACTTTGATATCCATCGTTGTCTTTTACTCCGCGAAAGGTAGACTTGCGCGCGAAATAGCTTACAGGTGTAAGCCAAAGGTAAATAGAGATGACGAAGTTGACTTTTCATATCGTTAAACGCATCCGGGAGCAGGTGGCTACCGGCAATAATCGAATCGCACTGCAACATAAAGTTGGCGGGCAATGGCAA
This sequence comes from Vibrio sp. H11, assembly GCF_004804295.1. Taxonomy (NCBI): domain Bacteria; kingdom Pseudomonadati; phylum Pseudomonadota; class Gammaproteobacteria; order Vibrionales; family Vibrionaceae; genus Vibrio; species Vibrio sp. H11. The sequence continues at coordinate 10,036 of NZ_SSHN01000008.1, forward strand.
GGTATCAGCTGGACGCAGTTCGGCCGGCAAATGGACGAACTGTCACTGGCACTACTGAGTTTTGGCCTTGATGTGCAGGACAAAATCGGCATCTTTGCCAATAACAGCCCGCGCTGGACGATGGCTGATTTTGCCGCGTTACAGATTCGGGCGGTATCAGTGCCTATCTACCCGACCAATACCCTCGAGCAGGCGGCTTTCATTGTCCAGGATGCGCAGGTAAAAGTTCTGTTTGTCGGTGAGCAGGCACAATATGACGCGGCGCGCCAGTTACTGGCACTGTGTCCGTCTTTGCAGCTTATCGTGGTGATGAGTGATGAGGTTGCAGTCCGCGATGAGCCGCAGGTTATTCACTGGCAGCAGTTTGTTGCTTCAGCTCAGCCCGAACAGCAATCACAGCTATCTGAGCGTCTGCTGCAGGCCAACGACGATGATCTGTTTACCCTGATTTATACCTCCGGCACGACTGGCAGACCGAAAGGGGTGATGCTGGACTATCGTAATGTGGCGGCACAGCTTAGTGGTCATGATCAGCGTCTGACCCTGACAGAGCAAGATGTATCACTCTGTTTCCTGCCTTTATCACATGTGTTTGAACGGGCCTGGACCTGTTTTGTGCTTTATAAGGGAGCGACTAACTGTTATCTGCAGGATGTCGCAGAAGTGCGTGATGCCCTGACCCAGGTGCGGCCGACAGTGATGTGTGCAGTGCCGCGTTTCTACGAGAAAATTTTCTCAGCCATTCACGACAAAGTCGCCAGCGCACCCTGGCATAAAAAGTGGCTGTTTACCTGGGCGGTCAACATGGGCGCCAAAATGGCCCAAAGCCGGGCGAGGCAGGTTAAGCCAGCCTGGCTATTGAGTCAGGCTTATCGGCTGGCCGACCGCCTGGTGCTGACTAAGCTGCGCGAGCTGCTTGGTGGCAGAGTGCGCTTTATGCCGTGCGGTGGGGCCAAACTCGATGCCACCATTGGCCGTTTTTTTCATGCGGTGGGGATCAACATTAAACTGGGCTACGGCATGACAGAAACCACGGCAACGGTCTCGTGCTGGGATGATGATACGTTTCATCCGGACTCGATCGGTACCATGATGCCGGGTGCCGAGGTGAAAATTGGTGCCAATAACGAAATCCTGGTTCGTGGTCCTATGGTGATGCGCGGTTACTACAACATGCCGCAAGAAACAGCGAGTGCCTTTGATGAGCAAGGATTCCTCAAGACCGGTGATGCGGGTTATCTGGATGCAGAAGGTAACCTGTTTATTACCGATCGGATTAAGGAGCTGATGAAAACATCAGGGGGTAAATACATAGCGCCGCAGATGATTGAAGGCACGCTGGGTAAGGATCATTTTATTGAGCAGATCGCGGTGATCGCGGATACGCGTAAATTCGTGTCGGCGCTGATCGTTCCCTGTTTTGATACTTTGGAACTCTATGCCAAACAGCTGAACATTAAGTATCAGGATCGCCTTGATCTCATCAAGCACAGTCAGATCATTGAGTTGTTTGAGCAGCGTATCAACGATCTTCAGCATGGGCTGGCAAAATTTGAGCAGGTCAAAAAATTCAAATTGCTTCCCAAAACCTTTTCGATGCATGACGGAGAATTAACCCCGACGCAAAAACTGCGCAGAAAGGTGATTCATGACCGTTATCAGGATGAAATCGAAGAAATGTATCAGGATAAACCTGATCGCCGTTAAGACGATTAGGCTCTGATTTTACCTTCAATCCCCGCTGCCACTGGTGTGCGGGGATTTTGCTATTGGCAGACTGTGCTGGTGGTCTGATAGGTATTTTGTGTGGTTTTAATCCGGCTGCAGCAAAATATTCCACTTTTTTTTATGTGTATGGTTGCGTTACTGGCTGAATATGTAACCTGGGTTAGAATTGAACACTTGAGATTGCACTATTTGCCATATCTTGTCAGAAATGCGTGTTTTGGCCGGTTAGACCTGATGGAAATAAAGCGTTAAAGTTGTTGCGTTACCTTAGTGCTTGTTATGACAAGTACGGGACATAGCCGAAAGCGGAAAGTTTTCGAATTAGGCTACGAATAAGCCCTAACTATGTATAACCCATCCCGTTTACTGACCTGGTAACTGGTGTTGGGTAAGGAGAAAATATGGCAATGTTATCCGGCGCAGAGATGGTGGTTCAGTCTCTGATCGAAGAAGGTGTAGAGCAAATCTTTGGCTACCCAGGTGGCTCCGTTCTCGATATCTACGACGCCCTGCACGAAAAAACTGACAGCATCAAACACGTTCTGGTTCGGCATGAACAGGCTGCTACGCATATGGCCGATGGTTATGCGCGTGCAACCGGTAAACCGGGTGTGGTTCTGGTCTGCTCTGGTCCGGGTGCGACCAATACCGTGACCGGTATTGCGACCGCATACATGGACTCTATCCCAATGATCGTAATTTCCGGCAACGTGGCGACCAATCTGATTGGTAATGACGCGTTCCAGGAGTGTGATATTGTCGGCGTCTCCCGTCCGATCGTGAAACACAGCTTCCTGGTGAAAAAAGCCGAAGACATTCCTGAGACGATCAAAAAAGCATTTTACATTGCATCCACCGGACGTCCCGGCCCTGTGGTTATCGACGTGCCAAAAGATGTGATGAATCCGCAGATCAAATTGCCTTATCAGTACCCTGAAAGCGTTAAAATGCGCTCTTACAACCCGACCACTTCCGGGCATAAAGGTCAGATCAAGAAAGCACTCAAAGCGCTGTTAGAAGCGAAAAAGCCGGTGCTGTACATTGGTGGCGGCGCGGTAATTTCCGAAGCGCACGAACAGGTGATCAAACTGGCGGAAGAGCTTAACCTGCCTGTGGTCAGTACCCTGATGGGGCTGGGCGCGTTTCCGGGTACCCACAAGAATTCTCTCGGTATGTTGGGCATGCACGGTGTGTATGAAGCCAACATGGCGATGCACAATGCCGATTTGATTTTCGGGGTCGGCGTGCGTTTTGATGATCGCACCACCAACAATCTGGAAAAATACTGTCCGGATGCCAAGATCATGCACATCGATATCGATCCATCCTCGATCTCGAAAAACGTCAAAGTTGATCTGCCGATTGTCGGCTCGGCTGACCAGGTGCTGGAGACCATGCTTAAGCTGCTGGCCGAGCAGCCAGAGCGTAATGACAGCGAAGCGCTGGCAGCGTGGTGGAGTGAGATCGAAGTCTGGCGTTCACGTCAGTGCCTGGCGTATGAAACCAATCCGGAGCGCATCAAACCACAGCAAGTGATTGAAACGCTGCACAAACTGACCAATGGTGATGCGTATGTAGCATCGGATGTGGGTCAGCACCAGATGTTTGCAGCCTTATACTACCCGTTCAATAAACCACGTCGCTGGATAAACTCCGGTGGTCTCGGTACGATGGGCTTTGGCCTGCCGGCTGGGATTGGGGTCAAGTTCGCCATGCCGGAAGAAGAAGTGGTGGTGGTGACGGGTGACGGCAGTATCCAGATGAATATTCAGGAACTGTCTACTGCGCTGCAGTACGATATTCCGGTCAAAATCATTAACCTTAACAACCGCTTCCTGGGTATGGTCAAGCAGTGGCAGGACATTATCTACCAGGGGCGTCACTCAAACTCATACATGAGTTCTGTGCCGGACTTTGCGGCAATCGCAGAAGCTTACGGCCATGTTGGTATTCGAATCTCCACTCCGGATGAACTGGAGGCGGGGCTGAAAAAAGCGCTGGATATGAAAGATCGTCTGGTGTTTGTCGATATCAACGTGGATGAAACGGAGCACGTCTACCCAATGCAAATCAAAGGCGAGGGGATGGACAAAATGTGGTTAAGCAAAACGGAGCGAACTTAAGATGAGACATATTATTTCACTACTACTAGAAAACCAGCCGGGTGCTTTGTCTCGTGTTGTTGGCTTGTTCTCACAGCGTGGCTATAACATTGAAACCCTCAATGTGTCGCCAACCGATGATGAGACCTTATCGCGTCTTAACATCACCACCACCTCAAACGAGATGCAGCTTGAGCAGATTCAGAAGCAGCTGCACAAGCTGATTGATGTGCTCAAAGTGCAGGAAGTGACGGAGTTTGAGCATATCGAACGTGAACTGATGCTGGTTAAGGTCAAAGCCAGTGGTTTTGCCCGTGCCGAAGTGAAACGTACTGCTGATATTTTCCGTGGTCAGATTGTTGATGTGACCGCCTCACAATACACAGTCCAGTTGGCAGGCAGCAGTGATAAGCTTGATGCTTTCATCGACGCGATTGCGGAAGTGACCGATGTGATCGAAGTGGCGCGTAGTGGTGTGGTGGGCATTGCCCGCGGTGAGCGTGCACTGCGCGGTTAACGAAGCCGTCAAATAAAAAAACCAGCCGCATGGCTGGTTTTTTTATGTTCAAGCAACTTGGATATTCAAACCACTCTTATATTTAAGCGATCACAGCGGGCGAAGCGCTTTGCTCCGCCCGGTGAGGCTTAGTGCAGGATACGTGCGCGAATCGTGCCTTCGATGTTCTTTAGTTTGTCCAGCGCTTCTTCTGAACGTTCTGCTTCAACGTCAATCACCACGTAGCCGATCTCCGGAGAGGTTTGCAGGTACTGGGCTGCGATGTTGATGCCATCCTGAGCAAAGATGATGTTGATTTGAGTCAGGATACCCGGACGGTTCTGGTGGATGTGCAGCAGACGAGAGGTGTTACGCTGCTCTGGCAGTGAGACCTCTGGGAAGTTCACGCTCGACAAGGTTGAACCATTGTCTGAATATTTCGCCAGTTTGCCCGCCACTTCAATCCCGATGTTTTCCTGGGCTTCCTGAGTTGAACCACCCACGTGCGGAGTCAGCAGTACGTTGTCGAACTTCATCAGCGGTGATTCGAACGCTTCTTTGTTTGAGCCAGGTTCAGTCGGGAATACGTCGATGGCGGCACCAGACAGGTGGCCTGACTCCATCGCATCACACAGGGCCGGAATATCGACCACAGTACCGCGTGCTGCGTTGATAAAAATCGAGCCCGGTTTCATGCGTGCGAATTCTTCTTTACCCATCATGTCTTTGGTACCTGCTGTTTCAGGCACATGCAGCGAGATCACGTCACACTTGTTCAGCAGCTCACTCATGGTGTGCACCTGAGTGGCGTTACCTAATGACAGTTTGTTCTCGATGTCATAGTAGTAAACATGCATGCCGAGGTTTTCAGCAATAATGCCCAGCTGAGTACCGATATGGCCGTAACCGATGATGCCAAGTTTCTTGCCACGTGCTTCGTAAGAGTTGTCCGCACTCTTTTTCCATACACCGCGGTGTGCCAGGGCGTTTTTCTCAGGAATACCGCGCAGCAGCAACAGAATTTCGCCTAATACCAGTTCTGCCACACTACGTGTGTTCGAGAATGGGGCGTTAAATACCGGAATACCACGTTTGGCAGCCGCGTTCAGATTAACCTGGTTAGTACCGATACAGAAACAACCAATTGCGACCAGCTTCTCTGCTGCGTCGATCACTTTCTCTGTCAGGTTAGTGCGGGAGCGAATACCAATAAAGTGAACGTCTTTGATTGCTTCAAGCAATTCAGATTCGTCCATTGAACCTTTGTGGTATTCGATGTTGGTATAGCCGGAAGCTTGCAGAACTTCAACTGAAGATGGGTGAAGTCCTTCAAGGAGCAGGATTTTAATTTTGTCTTTTTCCAGTGAAACTTTGGCCATTGTTCTCGTCCTTAAATATGGGAAGTGGGCAAAAGAAGCTATCCCTTTTCTCCCTGAAATTGCAGTGGTGTGTGCCGTACAGAACGGCCGGGCCACACAATCAGCTAAGCTCAACGGGCAAGTTTGCCTGCTGACTAACTGCAACTCCAAGTTGTTTTGGGTATATCACCCAACGAAACGCGTCATTATAGAGGCTTTTACAACGAAGCAAACGTTTGCATTGTGTATCTTCTATGCAATAAGTTAACAAAAAATTTTTGCTTTGGGTAAGAAAATTACGGAATAAGGCATAATTTTATTGGAGAAAAGAAATAAAAAACGGCACCCCAGGTGCCGTTTGTAGTCAAATGACTGAAAAAATACGATTGTTTCAATCTTATTCTGCGATTTTCGTGCCTTGCGGGGTACCGGTGATCACCACATCAGCACCACGATGGGCAAACAGGCCATTGGTGACCACACCGGCGATGGCGTTGATGTCGGCTTCCAGTGCTTTCGGATTGGTGATACGCATGTTGTATACATCCAGAATGATGTTGCCGTTGTCCGTTACCACGCCTTCACGGTACACAGGATCACCGCCCAGTTTGACCAGCTGACGTGCCACGTAAGAGCGCGCCATCGGGATCACTTCCACCGGCAGCGGGAATTCGCCCAGCACATCGACGGCTTTGCTGCCATCGACGATACAGACAAATTTATCGGCAATCGCTGCAACGATCTTCTCACGGGTCAGTGCGGCACCACCGCCTTTGATCATCTCGCGTTGCGGGTTGATCTCGTCCGCACCATCGACATAAATATCCAGGCTGATGACGTCGTTGCAGTCAAATACTTCAATACCTAAGCCTTTGAGCTTTTCGGTTGATGCCACAGAGCTGGAGACGGCACCTTTAATATCATCTTTGATCGAACCCAGAGCATCGATGAAGTGATTGACGGTCGAGCCGGTACCGACACCGACAATGCTGCCTTTTTCTACGTATTTCAGCGCAGCCCAACCGGCGGCTTTTTTCATTTCATCTTGAGTCATGCCCATCTCCTGATTTCGATTGTGTGAGGACGCAGTTTTGCGCGGCGCGATTATACCCGCAAACTAAGGTGATATGTACTCAAACAGAGCGATAATGCGCTTTGTGAAGCGGTTCTGGATCACGCTTTCCATTGCCACAAACGGCTGGGAGTGAGAATTTTGGGCAGAGGAACATCCCACGCTTCGGTCGGCAGTTGTTCGACATGCTGACAGTCATGAGCCAGGCCAATCGGCATCGCTCCCTGACCGGTTTTAAACCAGCTTTCCAGGGTGCGATCATAATAGCCGCCCCCCATACCAAGCCGGTGTCCGTGTGAGTCAAATGCGACCAGCGGAGTACAGATAAGGTCCAGCTCTCGCACTGGCTTCACCAGGGGCTGATTGAGCTTAGGCTCGAGGATACCGTACTTGTTAAAGGTCATTGCCGTATCGGTATCATAACGTAAGAACAGCAGGTTACCGGCGGAGAACGGATGCAGGACAGGCAGATACACCGATTTACCCTGGGACCACAGCCATTCGATCAGCGGCTGGGTATCGAGTTCTCCGTCAGTCGACAGATAGAGGGCGATGTGCTGACAGGTGTGCATTTCAGGCAGTGCGGCGAAACGTCGGATCAGATCCTGACTGGCCTGATAATGAATATCGCTGGTCAGTTCATTACGTCGTTGACGGATGAGCTTACGCAGCTCAGGACGAGAGTATTGCATAAGAGGGACCCCAGGGTGCCGTTGAGGATTGTGGCCCTTGAACCAGCTGGTTCAAGGCGGGTCAGCAAGGATAACCGTAGGCTTCTCGATACGAGCCGAGCTTGCTCAATAGCTACCAAATACTAACCCTTTGGTGTTGCTTATCGGCTCAGGGACTTACATCCGCTGACGAACACCCCAGGGAAAATTCGTTGTATGGTAAAGGCTACAGCTCTCCTGGCTTGACTTTACGTAGTGCTTCTTCAAGAGAAGCAGCGAGCTTTTCCATTCGCCCGTTTATTTCCGACTGCTGACCGTCTTTTTCCTGCTGCTTGGTTTGCAGCTCATAACAGATGTTCAGCGCGGCGATGGTCAGTAGCTTAACCTCATTGGTTACCTTAGTACGATCGGCCATCTCTTTCAATCGTCGGTCGAGGTCTTGGGCGGCAGTTAACAATGATGCTTCTTGTCCCGGTGGACAGTTAACCCGAGTTACTTTGCCTAAAATTTCAACGTCAACCGCTTGATTACTCATGATAAATGAACTCTATTCGCGTACTAGGATGATATCGCTTACGTGACCATCGAGGGTCAAACTATAGGTAAAGCGATAGTAAGATTCAAGCTTTTCACACTCGGAATCAAAAATTGTCAGGACAAAAACACAGTTATTGGGCAATTTGCATAAAAGCTGGTCACAATTGATGATGTGAGCGTTTTCGCCGGATCGCTGAAGTGGTACGATGGCAGTTATTTGCCTGAATACGAGCCCATTATGAGCGATAACACCTTCCCTGATTACGCAACTCTAGCTTCTGAACTGCAGTCGGCCGCCGTTGGCGTGACACCGGCAGAACTGCATGGTCTGCTGACCGGCATGCTGTCTGGTGGCCTGAGTCTGCATGATAAAAGCTGGCAAGCGCTGATTTTCGATTACACCAACGACGGAATGGGCTGGCCGGTCCAGGCGCTGACACTGGCTGAGCAAACGCTTAACGCCACCAGTGCGGAACTGACGGCAACGGATCTGGAACTGACCCTGCTGCTGCCGGCAGAGCAGGGTGAACACGCACTGATGCTGTTTGCTGATGCCGTTGCGGAGTGGGTCAATCACTTTATCTCTGGGCTTGGCCTGGTTGGCGCTAAAGTACAGAACGCGTCAGCGGTAGCCAAAGAAGCGTTGGAAGATCTGGAAGAGATCGCCAAGCTGGGGATTGATGAAGAGGATGATCTGGAAGAGCAGGCACAACTGCTGGAGCAGGTGATCGAGCATGTCAAAGCCTGCGTACTGACTCTGCACGCCGAGTTCGGTGTTAAACCGCAAAAAGATTCTCAACCAACCATTCACTAAGTGAGGTGTCAGTGAACGAGGTGCACTGTTTTGATGTGATTATCGCCGGTGGTGCGATGGCGGGCGCAACCCTGGCTCTGGCCCTGGACAAGCTCAGTCATGGCCGCTTATCCGTGGCGGTTGTAGAAGCATATCAGCCGGATCATGACCAGCATCCCGGGTTTGACGCCCGATCGATTGCGCTGTCGCATGGTACGGTGCAGATTTTAACCTCGTTAGGGCTGTGGCAGACCATTGCCCCGGTCGCCTCACCGATTTCACATATTCATGTCTCGGATCGTGGCCATGCCGGTATGACCGATATCAGCAAGGACACACTCGCTATTGATGCCCTGGGGTATGTGGTTGAGCTGGCGGATGTGGGCCGTTTGTATGCCGGGTTAATCGAACAAAGCACCGCGATTCGGTTGTTTTGCCCGTCCAGCGTCACGTCGGTGGTGCGTCAGCACAACCAGGTGGAGGTGACGCTGAACAGCGGTGAACACCTGCAGGCTAAAATGCTGGTGGCGGCTGACGGTGCGGTTTCAACCTGTTGCGAACAGGTCGGCATGGCTCTGGCCGAGCATGATTTCGGTCAGGTGGCCGTGATTGCCAACGTGGTGGCCAGTGAAGCCCATCAGGGACGCGCGTTTGAGCGCTTTACCGAGCACGGCCCGGTGGCTTTACTGCCGATGCGTGATAATCGTCTGTCTCTGGTATGGTGTCTGCCGCCACAACTGGCCGAACAGGTGATGGCGCTGGATGATGCCGCTTTCATGGCGCAATTGCAGCAGGCGTTTGGCTGGCGGCTGGGCGCATTTGTCAAAGCCGGTAAACGCAGCGCTTATCCGCTGCTGCTGCGTCACCGTGAGCAGAATGTCTCACACCGGTTTGCGATTGTCGGTAATGCCGCGCAGACGCTGCATCCCATCGCGGGGCAGGGATTTAATCTTGGTATCCGCGATGTAGCCTCTCTGGCCGAAGAGCTGACCCGAGGTGATGAGCTGGGCTGTTACGCGCAGTTGCACCGTTTTAGTCAGCGCCGCGCTGCGGATCGTCAGCACACCATTACGCTGACCTCGGCTCTGGTGCACCTGTTCTCCAATGATTTACTGGCACTGCGTATCGGCCGTAATCTTGGCCTGGCAGCGATGGATAACCTGCCGCTTCTGAAATCTCCTTTACTGCGCCGCACTCTGGGCGTAGTGAATCGATAAAGGGTATAAAAAATTATGATGCAAAGCGTGGATATTGCGATTGTTGGCGGCGGTATGGTCGGACTGGCTCTGGCTGCGGCATTTAAAGAGACTGATCTGCGAATCGCGGTAATTGAAGGCAAGATTCCCCACGAAGGGTTGAATGAACTGCCGGATGTACGCGTCTCTGCGCTCAGTCGCTCCAGTGAGATCATCCTCAGTAATCTAGGGGCCTGGCGTGGCATCATGAGTCGCCGTGCGGCGCCTTATCATGCGATGGAAGTGTGGGAACAGGACAGTTTTGCGCGGATTGAATTCAGTGCTAACCATCTCACTCAGCCAAATCTGGGCCATATTGTCGAAAACCGTGTGATTCAACTGGCGCTGCTCGACCAGGTCAAACAGCAATCCAATGTCTCGCTGTTTATGCCGGCTACCTGTCAGAACCTGGCGGTTGGCGAAAGCGAAGCGTGGCTGACTCTAAGTAATGGTCAGGCTCTGACGGCCAAGCTGGTGGTTGGTGCTGATGGCGCGAACTCCTGGGTGCGCAAACAGCTCGATATCCCGCTCACTCACTGGGACTACGGCCACAGCGCGGTCGTGGCGAATGTGCGCACTGCAGAGCCGCATCAGTCGGTGGCGCGGCAGATTTTTACGCCGCAGGGCCCGCTGGCCTTTTTGCCGATGGGGCATCCGCTGATGAGTTCCATCGTCTGGTCGACCGAAACCTCGCGCGCAGAGCGCTTGGTCGCGATGGATGATGCTTCATTCAACAAGGCGCTGACAACGGAATTTGATGTCAAACTCGGTTTGTGTGAAGTGGTTGGGGAACGCTATGCCTTCCCGCTTAAAATGCGTTACGCGCGCGATTTTGCCGTTGAGCGGGTGGCTCTGGTCGGGGATGCTGCGCATACTATTCATCCGCTGGCCGGGCAGGGGGTGAACCTCGGATTGCTGGATGCTGCCAGTCTGGCTCAGGAAGTGATGACACTGTGGGAGCAGGGACAGGATATCGGCACCAAGCGTAACTTACGCGGCTATGAACGCTGGCGCAAAGCCGAGGCCGCTAAAATGATTGCCGCCATGCAGGGTTTTAAAGATCTGTTTGCCGGTGATAATCCGGCCAAGAAACTGATTCGTGGCATTGGCATGCGCCTGGCGGGGCAGTTGCCTGGGGCGAAAGATGAAATTATGAAACATGCGCTGGGACTGAAAGGCGATCTGCCGCAGTTGGCCAAAGTCGCGCCTAAAAGCATGGTTTAGTCTGGATAAGACGGAAAGTTAAAAGGGTTGGCGTAAAAGCCAACCCTTTTTTGTTTGCGGGAACTCAGGTTATGCATAGGCGCAGCGCAAGCGCATAATTTCCTGGTTGACCTCTTTGACGGTCTGGTAATGGCGTGGTTCAGCACGCTCCGGCAAGATCAGCTTGCCGTTATCAAATTCAAACTTACCGACACCGTAGATATAGATTCGACCTTTAAAAAGACGACTAACATGTTTAGCTATCATACCAGGTGTATAGCGCTTAAACAGTCTCATTTCTCGATCCTTTCTTTGTTGCTGCGCTGCATAGTATACGAATAAACCCGCTTCAAGAGTGTGATGGCCCGGGGATACCTGCAGCGAATATCAAATTACATGGATATTTGTGCTGCTACGTGCAAATTTGCCGATGAGTATCCATTTTTATGTGACTTTAACCCAGCAAAACAGCAGTTAATTTGGTTTCTTCAGTCAGAGCGCCGCTATTTAGCCAAAGTAATGTGACACTGTTAAGAATAGTTGTCCTGAATTAAAAGGTGTAAGAAACATGTCATTATTTGCATAAAAAAAAGCCCGCAGTCAGATGCGGGCCAAATAGTCACAGATGCATTACACAAAAAGTGGATGTCCTGAAACAATCAGTGGATTCACTTTTTTGTTGGAGAAGGATATCAACCGAGTCGTACCTCTGATTGAACTTTACCAACGTCGAGAGAGTAAACGAAAATCTGGCGTGTGACTATTTATGTTTTAACATTGGATAAAAATTCACGACCCAATGATGCTAAATTGGAGGTGGATCACGATCACATGTAATGGATTACACGGATTTGCATCACTTAATCACGTTGAATATGTGCAAACTGTGGCTGACAAAGTTGAATCAGATCGTTTGGCGCCAGGCCGATCCCGGCCATTAACGATCCGCTGCTGATCGTAACCATGCGGTGCGCACAGATGGCATGATCAAAAATGACCGGCATCGGTGTACGCAGCAAGAGCGGGGTCACGGTTCCTATCCGGTAACCGGTGATCGCTTCCACCTGGCTGAGATCAACACAGGTCATACGGCGCCAGTTGAGCAGGGCTCGAACCTTTTTCGGATCCACGCTGCGATCGCCGGGCGTACAGGCCAGGGCAAATCGATCACTCATATCGCGCAGCAGGATGCATTTCACCATTTGGGCAGGGTTGATACCACGCTGATGTGCGGCATCTTCTATTGTCTGAGCTGCGCTGTGGTGAGGCAGCAGGTGATAGGCCACCTGCTGCTGGTCGAGATACTCAGTGAGCGGGGTGCGCAGTGAGTTATTCATCATCTAAAGAATAAGGCAGGGCTTCAATCACCCAGCGCGTATTCGGTTGAGCGGTCAGACGTAACTCAGTACCGGCCTCAAGATTATTGGGCAGGACAATCAGGCCGATGGCGCTGTTATCAGAGAAGGTGTAATGTGCCATCAGATGGCCGGCACTGCGCCAATTGTCACCAACCGAGCGTTCCATCTGCTGCGCTTCATCAGTAGACAGCGGCTCATTCACATCACCGCGCACTATGTACATCGCACGTTTGTTGATACCGCGATATTTTGCCCGGGCAACGGTTTCCTGACCGGTATAGCAGCCTTTACTGAAACTGATGCCGCCCAATGCCTGCACATTGACTGCCTGCGGAATATGTTCGCTCTGCTCAGAGCGTTCAATCACCGGAATCGCTTCTTCGATATCAAAACGGGTCCACAGGGTCGCATCCGCTTTGACCGCTTCACTTTGGCTGACCAGTTGTGCAGCGTGATCTTCATTCAGCAGCAGTAACCAGCGCTGGGCGCTGATCCGCACCGCCGTGCCACCTTCGATGGCACGGACGTCACCTTCGCTGTTACTCAGGCTATTAATGTAGGCGTCAGCGCCGTTGCCCATGACGCCCAGTGCCACATCCTGGCTGTGCGTCAGTTCGATCTTAGAGAAAATCGCGTATTTTTTCAGTTCGCGCAGTTCCGCTTCAATTGCCGATACAGGTTGGAACATCGCGTAACCATCATGGTGATGGAACAGACGAAATACCGACCATACCTTGCCTTTGGCGTCGCAATGTGCGCCGAAGGTGGATTGTTGGCTTTGCAGCGATACCACATCGCAGGTCACCTGACCTTGCAGGTAGCTTTTTTTATCCGCACCAACGGCAGTAATCGCACCCCAGTTATCCAGATGGGTCAGCATCAGGTCTGGCAGGGCATCAGTTGGTTTGACGCGCAGCGGAGCAAATGTGTTTTTCCAGTTCATATCCTTCACCTGGGTGAAATCTCGTTTCACTTCATACTTCTGTCGGTTATTGCAGCGCGTTGAAAGCCACGACCTGATGTTAGGGCAGGTTGGCGGATGGAATCCCGGCTGCAACGATGTTGGTTTTAACAATCATGTTGTTTTAACAATATGGTAATCTGGTTCAAGTTTTTTGTCAGCATCAACAGGGACTGTGACTGAGTTACTAGTTGAGCGCCTTGTCTGTTGATAGACTTGGCGCAAATAATCATAAGGTGAGGATAACCGATGTACACCCCGGAAGAAAAAGCGCGAATCAAATGGGCATGCCGCCGCGGAATGCTGGAGCTTGACGTAGTCATCATGCCATTCTTCGAAGAGTGTTTTGACTCTCTGACTGAATCAGAACAACAAGACTTTGTTTCCCTGCTGGAGTGTGATGATCCGGACTTGTTTACCTGGGTCATGGGGCATGGACGCTCTGAAAATCTCGGCCATGCGTCGATGGTGGACAAGATTGTCGCTCATAACCTCGGCAAAGTCCGTTAAGCTCTACCTATTTCCCTCCTTCTACGCCCACATCGTTGCGCTGTTACAATTTAACATGCTGATATGGGCGTTGCTTATCTCCGCCATCCCTGTTGTTGTTAGTTTGGTTATTATTGCGATATGGCTGCGTGTGGCGCTGTGTGGCTGGCTGACGCCGACCCTGAGCGGAGCCGTGGACATCGATTTTTCCGGCCGGTTGCGGACGCAGGATAACGATGAACCTATTCGCTCGGTTGGCTTTAAGTTTGCGTTTGCTTTTGTGGTTATTGTCACGCCGCAACGGCGTTGGCTGTTGTGGCGTGATAGCTGTCGCGACGGCGATTATCGTCAGCTACTGATGAGACTAAAACGGGAGCTGTGACGCTCCCGTTGCTATGATGAGGTTATTGCTGGTCCGGTGTCAGTATGGTCGGACCGCTGTCAGGCTGCAGTTGCGGATAGTCCAGAGTGTAATGCAGGCCGCGGCTCTCTTTACGTTGCATTGCGCAGCGTACCATCAGCTCCGCGACCTGGAGCAGGTTACGCAGTTCGAGCAGGTTATTGGATACCCGGAAGTTACTGTAATACTCATGGGTTTCCTGTTGCAGCAGCTGAATGCGGCGCAGGGCTCGTTCGAGGCGTTTGTCGGTGCGAACGATACCCATGTAGTCCCACATAAACAGACGCAGCTCGTGCCAGTTATGCTGGATGACCACTTCCTCGTCGGAACAGGTAACCTGGCTTTCATCCCAGCTTGGTACTTCCGGCGCTAAAGTCGCTTCTTTAACTTTACTGAGGATATCTTTCGCGGCTGACCAGGCGTAGACCACACATTCAAGCAGAGAGTTTGAGGCCATACGATTGGCACCATGCAGGCCGGTATAGCTTACTTCACCAATCGCATACAGCTGCCGGAGGTCGGTCTGGCCCTGCTGATTGACCATCACCCCGCCACAGGTGTAGTGCGCCGCCGGTACAATCGGAATCGGCTCTTTGGTCATATCGATGCCGAGATCCATCAGACGGCTGTAAATCATCGGGAAATGTTTCTCGATAAAATCGGCCGGTTTATGGCTGATGTCGAGATACATGCAGTCGGCGCCGAGACGTTTCATCTCGTAGTCGATGGCCCTGGCGACTACATCACGCGGTGCCAGTTCGCCACGCTCATCAAAGTCCGGCATAAAGCGTGAGCCGTCAGGACGGCGCAGGTAAGCGCCTTCGCCGCGCAGGGCTTCGGTGAGCAGGAAGTTGCGTGCATCCGGATGATAAAGGCAGGTCGGATGGAATTGGTTGAATTCCAGGTTCGCCACCCGACAGCCGGCGCGCCAGGCGATCGCAATGCCGTCACCGGAAGAGACATCCGGGTTGGACGTGTACTGATACACTTTAGATGCGCCGCCGGTGGCCAGGACAACAAACTTAGAGCGAATCACTTCAACGTGTTCGTCATTCCGGTTCCAGACATAAGCGCCAATCACTTTTTTCTCGTCACCACCGACTTTGTCTTCGGTGATCAAATCCAGAGCGTTGTAGCGTTCGAACAGAGTAATGTTAGGGTGATTATGAACGTTATCCTGCAAGGATGTCTGCACCGCCATGCCTGTAGCATCAGCAGCATGCAGAATGCGGCGATGGCTGTGGCCACCTTCGCGGGTCAGGTGATAACGGGGTTCTTCATCATCGCTGCTGTCTTCTTCTTTATCGAACGGGACACCACCGTCAATCAGCCATTGCACGCACTCTTTGGCATGTTCAGCGATAAAACGCACAGTGTCTGGTTCACAAAGACCGGCACCGGCGATCAAAGTGTCCTCGACATGTGAGTCGATACTGTCCGATTCGTCAAAAACCGCGGCAATACCGCCCTGAGCATAATACGTTGACCCTTCACTGCGCGGGCCTTTACTCAAAACGATGACTTTACAGTGTTTGGCGACACGCAGCGCTAACGACAAACCTGCTGCTCCGCTGCCCACAACTAATACATCACACTGATGTTCTCGGTTGGCGTTCATAAAATGTTTATATTCCCGAACTAGAGTAGAGCTGTCCTGCTCTGCTGCAAAATTAACTATGTCTGTCCTTTCATGCTTTGTCAGGTGCATGTGCCGCATCTGACAAAGCATGGAGAAGCGCTGCGCGCACAAAATAATGTGCGCTGACCCGAACATACCCGCATGGGCTATGAGGGTATCATCATCGCGCCAAAAGCAATACTTTATAAATACTATTGTCTTTTGTGATTGCTGTCCCCAATATCAGGGGAGAATCCCAACAATTTAGATTACATCACATTGCACCGGGAAAAAGGTAAAATTTTTCACCGGGTGTTGAACTTTCCCTGCGCGATTGAGTCACAATAGTGCTCATGTAAGCAGTGGTGTCAAGACAGCATTCTGCATAATTAGTGCCCATATCTGAGAAGGTAGGGGAGATAACAATAGGAGTAACCGCTCGAATGAACGAGCAGCTGACCGATCAAGTGTTGATTGAGCGAGTTCAGAATGGCGATAAGCAGGCATTTAATCTTCTGGTGCTGAGATATCAGAACAAAGTATGCAATCTTATCTCCAGGTATGTGAGCAATTCAGGTGATGTAGCCGACGTAGCGCAGGAAGCGTTTATTAAAGCGTATCGGGCGATCCCCACATTTCGTGGCGAGAGTGCCTTCTATACCTGGCTGTACCGTATTGCTGTCAATACCGCGAAAAATCACATCGTGGCGCAAAACCGCCGCCCGCCGGCAAGCGATGTTGATGCTGAAGAAGCTGAATTTTACGAAAGCGGTAACGCGCTTAAAGAAATATCGAACCCAGAAAACATTACGCTGTCCAAAGAGTTAAAGCAGGCGGTGTTTCATGCGATAGAAGCGTTACCTGAAGATTTAAAAACCGCGATGACGTTACGCGAGCTTGATGGCTTGAGTTACGAAGATATCGCAGAAGTCATGGATTGCCCCGTAGGTACGGTGCGTTCTCGTATCTTCCGTGCTCGTGAAGCGGTAGAAAAGAGAATCCGTTCTCTTTTATAGCGCAAACCAGCAAATTTAATGGTGAAAAGAATGGCTGACAAAGAAAAACTTTCAGCGCTCATGGATGGAGAGCTGGTCGATAAGCTGCTAATTCAGGAATTAGCCAGCGACAAGGACAGTCTCGATACGTGGAAGAATTACCACCTGATTGGTGATGTAATGCGTGGCGAGGCACCTGAGCGACCAGAGTGGAATATCGCTGAAAGGGTTGCCTTGGCGTTGGAAAACGAACCTGCGCACACCCTGCATCACGCTGCTCATGCCAATGTTACCCAGCTTGACCAAGTCCGGATCGAAGAACAGCCGCAGCCGAAACAGGCGCGTCGTCAGCTTCCGGGCTGGTTGTCCCAGTTTGGTCAGGTCGCAGTGGCGGCTTGTGTCTCTTTAGCGGTAATCATTGGTGTACAGCAATATGGCGGCAGCGACAGCGCAGGCGCGCAGGATCAGCAGTTGCCTGTCCTGCAGACCATCCCGTTTTCCGGCAGTGCTGAGCCAGTAAGTCTGACCCGTGACTCAATGGAAAGACACAGTTCGGAAGCGAATGTGCAGGAACAGCGCCGTCGTGTGAATGCGTTGCTGCAAGACTATGAACTTCAATTAAGATTGAATAGTGAGAGCCTGAGCGCTCAACCAGATTCAGTTGAACCGGTAGTTGAATGAAAAAACTTCTGATCAGTGCTCTGGCGCTGTTCAGCTTGAGTGCATCGCCAGTCTTTGCTGAGGATTCCTCAGCAAAGACTTTGTTGCATCAGATGAACGAAGCCAGTCAGCACCTCAATTACGAGCTGTCCTATATCCTGATTAAGAAAAACAGCATTGAACCTTTGCTGTATCGCCATGCGCGGGAAAAAGACAATCAGCAACTGGCCCATTTGGTTTACCTCAGCGGGCCGGTGCGTGAAGTGATCCGGCGTGGTAATGAGGTCAGTTATGTCGAGCCGGGCGTAGAACCCTTTACCATTGAATCTGGTAACATGGTCGCGCCGACCATTCCGATGCTCAACAGTGATGTGGCTGAGATCAGCCAGTATTACGATTTTGTCAAAGTCGGCCGCGCACGTGAAGCCGGTACGGCATGTCAGGTACTGCGCGTAGTGCCGAAAGACGGGCTGCGTTACTCGTACGTGTTATGGGTCGATGAAAATAGTCACCTGCCGCTGCGCGCCGATTTGGTCGATCGTGACGGAGAAGTACTGGAACAGTACCGCACGATTTCTTATTCTATCAGCGACCAGTTGGTGGAGATGATGTCCGGCCTGAATAAGGTGCAGTTACCTGAGGTGCTGTCGCTGCCGAAAGGTAACATTGAGGATACTTTCTGGTCTGTTGGCTGGACACCGGAAGGGTTTAAACCTCTCGAGCTTAACCGCTACCGCATGGCCATTACCGAGCGGGTCGTGGAAAGCCAGATGTTCTCAGATGGTCTGTTCAGCTTCTCGGTGTACGTCTCGGACAGTGACAACTTCTCCCTCAAGGGACAATTGGTTCGTCAGGGCCGGCGCACACTGCACAGTTTTGTGAAAGGTAACAACGAAATTTCGGTTGTGGGTGATATCCCGCCGGATACTGCCAAGCGTATTGCGCAGTCTGTGACCTTTAAGGCCCATGAGGAAGCCAAACCATGATGACCGCACTTGCTACCGTGACCGATGTGCACAGCCAGCGAAATGGCTACCACATTGCGCTCAGTTGTGAACAAAAAACCAGTTGCAGCAGCTGCGCGTCAGCCAAAAGCTGCGGCACGGGAATTGTGTCCAAAGCGGTTGGCAAAAAGTCGCTGTTGTGGCAGCTCGATACCGAGCAAAAAGTCACACCGGGTCAGGTGGTGGAAATCGGTTTTCCGGAAAAAAGTCTGCTTCAGTCGGCGGCACTGGTTTATCTGCTGCCTCTGGTCATGATGATCCTGGGTGCCTGGCTTGGTGATGCCTGGCTGGCGCCTGCGCTCGGTGCGGGAGAAGGCGTGACGATTGCCTGCTCGGCACTGTTTATCGGTGTTGGGATTGCTCTTGCCAAGCGCTGGTCGGTGAATCTGGAACGGCGCAGTGCGCAGGAAGTGATCTTGGTCCGGGTTCTGGGCGAGCCGATTGCTTAGTCGGTTAGCAATTTTGGGTCGGTTAGCAATTTTGGGCCGGTTAGCTGCTTTTGGCCGGCCAGCGACCTTGGTCCGTAAACAACCTTGGTCTGTTCACAACCTTGCCTCAGCGGGGCTCACTTTGCTTGGCTGGCTTGCGACTATACCTGACTTAGCCTGCCGGGCTCGCGTTCATCTCATCCCAATTTATGATGCGAACCCCAACGAAATTGGGTAGAATCGGCCAACTTGAATGAAATGCCGCCAGCTGCGGTATTTCTTATGTCCTAATTTGCAAAGAGTTTAGTCATCCCAAACCTATGAAGCACATTCGTAACTTTTCGATTATCGCCCACATTGACCATGGCAAATCGACCCTGTCTGACCGTTTGATCCAAGTGTGTGGTGGATTAACCGACCGTGAAATGGCCGAGCAAGTTCTGGATTCCATGGACCTTGAACGTGAGCGTGGCATCACCATCAAAGCGCAGAGTGTGACTCTCGACTACAAAGCAAAAGATGGCGAAACCTATCAACTGAACTTTATCGACACTCCGGGGCACGTTGACTTCTCGTATGAAGTCTCGCGTTCACTGGCCGCCTGTGAAGGTGCGCTGCTGGTGGTCGATGCCGGTCAGGGTGTCGAAGCCCAGACTCTGGCTAACTGTTACACCGCGATTGAGATGGATCTGGAAGTTGTCCCCATCCTGAACAAAATCGACCTGCCGGCGGCAGAGCCTGAGCGTGTAGCCGAAGAGATTGAAGACATCGTCGGTATCGATGCTATCGATGCGGTGCGCTGTTCGGCCAAAACCGGCCTCGGCGTTGACGATGTGCTGGAAAAAATCGTCTCTGATATTCCGGCGCCAGTCGGCGACCCGGATGCACCACTGCAAGCTTTGATCATTGACTCCTGGTTCGATAACTACCTGGGCGTGGTTTCTCTGGTCCGGATTAAAAACGGCAAGCTGAAGAAAAACGACAAGATCAAAGTGATGAGTACCGGCCAGGTATGGGGCGTTGACCGTCTCGGGATCTTTACTCCGAAACAAGTCGACGGCACTGAACTGGAAACCGGTGAAGTGGGCTGGGTGGTGTGCGGTATTAAAGACATCCTCGGCGCGCCAGTCGGTGATACGCTGACGCTGGCCAAAAACGGCTGTGAAAAAGCCCTGCCAGGCTTTAAGAAAGTCAAACCTCAGGTTTACGCGGGTCTGTTCCCGGTATCTTCTGATGATTATGAAGCATTTCGTGATGCGCTGGGCAAACTGAGCCTGAATGACGCGTCACTGTTCTACGAGCCAGAAACGTCTGCGGCACTGGGCTTTGGTTTCCGTTGTGGCTTCCTTGGTATGCTGCACATGGAGATCATCCAGGAGCGTCTTGAGCGCGAGTACGATCTGGATCTGATCACCACCGCACCGACGGTAGTGTATGAAGTACTGAAAACCGACAACGAGATCATGTACGTTGACAGCCCGGCGAAACTGCCTGCTATCAATGATATCGAAGAAATTCGTGAGCCGATTGCCCGTTGTAACATCCTGGTACCGACAGAATACCTGGGTAACGTGATTACCCTGTGTGTGGAAAAACGCGGTACACAGGTCGACATGGTGTATCACGGTAATCAGGTCGCCCTGACTTACGATGTCCCTATGGCTGAAGTGGTCCTGGACTTCTTCGATCGTCTGAAATCGACTTCGCGCGGTTATGCGTCTCTGGATTACGGCTTCCAGCGCTTTGAAGCGTCAAGCATGGTTCGGGTTGACGTGTTGCTCAACGGCGACAAAGTAGACGCGCTGGCGATCATCACTCACAAAGATCAGTCCCAGACCCGTGGTCGTCTGCTGGTTGAGAAGATGAAAGAGTTCATTCCGCGCCAGATGTTTGATATCGCGATTCAGGCAGCGATCGGTAACCACATCATCGCCCGTTCAACCGTGAAACAGCTACGTAAGAACGTACTGGCGAAGTGTTACGGTGGTGACGTGAGTCGTAAGAAGAAGCTGTTGAAGAAACAGAAAGAAGGTAAGAAACGCATGAAGCAAATCGGTAACGTTGAGCTGCCGCAAGAAGCGTTCCTGGCCATTCTGCACGTTGGCAAAGACTAAACCTCGTCAGGGGATGTCTGGTAGATTGCATTAACTCTCAAGTGAAAGGGTCCCGGCTCTTTCACTTTCGTATTTTTTAGATAAGGGAAGTCAATGGCGAATACATTTTCACTCATTCTGGTCATCGTCACGCTTGTGACCGGTGTCATCTGGGCACTGGAGAAGTGGCTATGGGCGAAGAAACGGCACGCGAAAGTGGCGCAGCTGCAAAGTGAAACCAATGGTATTGATGCCAGTCTGACTGCCAAAATCCATCCGCAGCCATGGTGGGTAGAGAACTCGGTTTCTATCTTCCCGGTTATCGCTTTTGTCCTGGTGTTGCGCTCATTTATTTTTGAACCGTTTCAGATCCCGTCCGGTTCTATGATGCCAACCCTGCTGGTCGGCGATTTTATCCTGGTTGAGAAGTATGCCTACGGCCTGAAAGATCCGGTCTGGCGTACTCAGCTGCTGGAAACCGGCAAACCAGAGCGTGGCGATGTGGTGGTATTTAAATATCCGAAAAATCCGAGCATTGATTACATCAAGCGTGTGGTTGGTATGCCGGGCGATACGGTACGTTACAGCAGCACCAAAGAGGTGTGTATCCAGCCGCAGGGTCAGTCGCAATGTAAGCCGGTCAAGTTGTCGAACGTGGTGGAAAGTGAATTTATTCAGAATAATGTACCGCTGATCAAGCTCGACGAGCAGTTGGGTGACGTACAGCACAACATTCTGATTAACCCGCTGCGCATTGATAACGTCAACGAATATGAACCGCGTCACGGCGTGAATGAGTGGGTGGTTCCGCAGGGGCACTATTTTGTTATGGGTGATAACCGTGACAACAGTGCTGACAGCCGTTACTGGGGCTTTGTGCCAGAGCAGAACTTAGTCGGTAAAGCGGTGGCAATCTGGATCAGTTTTGAGTTCGAACGCTCAGCTGACAGTGTATTACCAGCGTGGATCCCAACCGGTGTGCGTTTTAATCGCATCGGAGCTATTAACTAGGTCGGCGCGCGCCGGCCACAACACATCGAGAGAGCATGAATTCTCCAATTAGTAGATTAGAAACTAAGCTCGGGTATCAGTTTAATGATCCCGAGTTTATCGCCCTGGCGCTGACTCACCGCAGCGCCAACGGTAAACACAATGAACGTCTTGAGTTTCTGGGCGATTCAATTTTAAGTTTTGTCATTGCTGACGATCTTTACCATCGTTTCCCGAAAGTAAACGAAGGCGACATGAGCCGTATGCGTGCCACTCTGGTGCGTGGTAATACGCTGGCAGAACTGGGTCGTGAATTCGACTTAGGAGATTACTTAAAATTAGGTCCAGGCGAGTTGAAGAGTGGCGGTTTCCGTCGTGATTCAATTCTGGCCGATGCCGTAGAAGCCATCATAGGCGCGATTTACCTCGATAGTGATATCGAAGTTGTGCGCGGTATTGTGCTGAGCTGGTATCAGTCGCGCCTGGACGCCATCAAACCGGGGGTTTCACAGAAAGACCCGAAAACGCGTCTGCAAGAGTTCCTGCAGGGCAGAAGAAAACCGCTGCCTGTCTACACAGTGACTAATATTAAAGGTGAAGCACACAACCAGGAGTTTACTGTGGCGTGTGACGTAGCAGGCATCGGACAGCCTGTGATCGGTAAAGGAACCAGCCGCCGCAAGGCAGAACAAGCGGCTGCGGAAACGGCACTAGAGCAATTAAGCAATGGCTGAGCAAGAATTTGATATTGATGCGTTCTTCGCATCCAGTGGTGAGCCAACCAGTTCACCAGACAACCAACACTGTGGCTTTATCGCCATCGTTGGCCGCCCGAACGTGGGCAAATCGACCCTGCTGAATAACCTGCTGGGCCAGAAGATTTCTATCACGTCGCGTAAGCCGCAGACGACGCGTCACCGTATCATGGGTGTTGAGACGGAAGGTGACTACCAGGCGATTTTCGTTGACACGCCGGGGCTGCACATCGAAGAGAAACGCGCCATCAACCGCCTGATGAACCGTGCTGCCAGCAGCTCACTGAGTGACGTGAACCTGGTGCTGTTTGTGGTGGAAGGGACGCACTGGACTGACGATGACGAAATGGTACTGACCAAGCTGAGAAATGCTAATTTCCCAGTGGTGCTGTGTGTCAATAAAGTCGATAACGTCAAAGACCGTAATGAAGTGATGCTGCACATGCAGGAGCTGTCTAAGCTGATGGATTTTGTTGATGTGGTGCCGATTTCGGCTAAGCACAGTAAAAACATTGATGTGCTGCGCAAACATGTGCGCGCGCACCTGCCAAAAGCGGTACACCACTTCCCGGAAGAGTATGTGACCGACCGTTCACAGCGTTTCATGGCATCAGAGATCATTCGTGAGAAACTGATGCGCTTTACCGGTGACGAACTGCCGTATTCGGTCACGGTGGAAATCGAACGTTTCGATTACAACCCGGACAACGACGGTTTCCATATCAACGCCCTGATCCTGGTCGAACGTATCGGTCAGAAGAAAATGGTGATTGGTAACAAGGGTGAAAAGATCAAAACCATCGGCCGTGAAGCCCGCCTCGATATGGAAGAGCTGTTCGGACGTAAGGTGTATCTGGAAACCTGGGTGAAAGTCAAATCCGGCTGGGCCGACGATGAACGTGCGCTGCGTTCACTCGGTTACATCGACGACCTGTAATCGTTTCTGCACTGGCTCCTTTGGGAGCCAGTGTGCTCTTATCCCGTCTTATTCATAAGCTCCCGCGCATCTGTTCGCGCTTTCAGAGGGTTGACCACCAATGTCAGAGGGTTTACAACGCTGTTTTGTCCTTCATCGACGTCCTTACAGTGAGTCGAGCCTGATTCTGGATGTGTTCAGCGAAGAATATGGTCGCCTGACCCTGATCGCCAAAGGCGCGCGCAGCAAACGTTCCAATCTAAAAGGTGCGCTGCAGCCGTTTACTCCCTTACTGCTCAAATGGTCCGGCAACAGCTCGATGAAAACCCTGCGCCAGGCCGAAGCCATCAGTCTTGGCCTGCCGCTGCATGGTATCCATCTCTATTCAGCCATGTATGTTAACGAGCTGATCGGGCGAGTATTGGCGCCGGAAGTGCCGTTTCCCGGCCTGTTCCATGACTATCTACTGGTCCTGACTGAGCTGGCACAGAGTGACAATCCCGAGCCGGCGCTGCGCCGCTTTGAACTCGCCTTGTTGCCCAATATGGGCTACGGCGTCGATTTCCTGCATTGCGCCGGTAGCGGTGAGCCGGTCGACCCAGATATGACTTATCGTTATCGTGAGCAAAAAGGCTTTATTGCTTCGGTGCGGCGCGATAATCTGACTTTTGCCGGTAATGAGCTGATTGCCATCAGTGAACGGCGCTTTACCACCAAAGAGCAGCTGCAGGCGGCAAAACGCTTTACACGCATTGCCTTAAAGCCGTATCTTGGCGGCAAACCTTTAAAAAGCCGGGAGTTGTTTCGGCAAGTCCTTCAACCCAGAGCACGGAGTATAGGAAAATGAGCTCAATTCTTTTAGGTGTGAATATCGACCACGTGGCCACTTTGCGTAACGCGCGCGGCACCAAGTATCCGGATCCTGTCCATGCCGCCGAGATCGCAGAGCGCGCTGGCGCTGATGGCATCACCATTCACCTGCGAGAAGATCGTCGCCATATCCTTGACCGTGATGTACGCATTCTGCGTGAAACGATTCAGACCCGTATGAACCTGGAGATGGCCGTCACAGATGAAATGGTTGAAATTGCGCTGCAAACCCAGCCGGAGTTTGTCTGTCTGGTGCCGGAGAAGCGGGAAGAGCTGACCACAGAAGGTGGCCTGAACGTTGTGGGTCAGCTGGAAAAAGTCAAAGCCGCGACTCACAAGTTGAGCCAGGCAGGAATTAAAGTGTCGCTGTTTATCGATGCTGATCGCGAACAGATTGATGCCGCAAAAGCCTGTGGCGCGCCGTTTATCGAGCTGCACACCGGCCATTATGCCGATGCTGAAAACGAAGCTGAGCAGCAGAGTGAACTGAAGAAAATCGCAGCAGCAGCGAGCTATGCTGCCGATCAGGGCATCACGGTGAATGCCGGTCACGGTCTGACTTACCACAACGTAGCCGCGATCGCTGCGATCCCGGAAATTTATGAACTCAACATCGGTCACTCGATCATCGGGCGTGCGGTGTTTGATGGCCTGGCAAAAGCTGTCGCGGATATGAAAGCCGTGATGGAAGCGGCACGCCGTTAATTCCGGTATTTAGCATGATTGTTGGTTTAGGGACTGATATTGCGGAAATCGCGCGCATCGAGCAGGTGTTGGCCCGCAGCGGGACGGCATTTGCGGCGCGCATTCTGACGCCGCAGGAGCTGGCGTTGTTCGCGGCGCGCAAACAGCAGGGCCGTTTTCTCGCTAAGCGTTTTGCCGCCAAAGAAGCCGCATCAAAAGCGCTCGGTACCGGGATTGCTGGCGGGGTCAGTTTTCAGGATTTCATCATCAGTAATGATGAGCTGGGTAAACCTGTGCTGAGCCTGCAGGGTAAAGCCGCCGAGCTGGCTGCAGGCGCAGGTGTCACCGCGCTGCATCTGTCGATTTCTGATGAACGTCATTACGCGGTGGCGACCGTTATTCTTGAATCCTGAGCTGAACGCGGCTGAGCGGTGAATAAAAAGAGGTGCCTTTGTGGCACCTCTTTTTATTTGTTAGCCCTGCTGCAGATACGGCTGGGCAGTGACAATCACTTTTTCCATCTCGTCCTGCAACTCGAACAGCTCGGGTTCGACGTCACTGATGCTGGCACCGGAGCGCAGAGTCTGTTCCAGCGTCGCACATACTTTCTTGAGGCGTGGCACGCCGCTGTAGGAGCAACTGCCGTGCAGTTTGTGCACGTGATGCAACAGGTCGGCAATCGGGTACTCGTCATCCTGCAACGCCATATCGATCACCTGGTTGATTTCCGGAATCGAGTCAACCAGCATGCCTAACATCTCACGCGCCAGATCTTCTTTGTTGGCGGCTTGTTTGAGCGCGGCCTGCCAGTCGACAATGATGTTATTGTGCTGCGGTTCGCCTGTGGCAGGCTGAGTCACCTGTTCAAACGCTGTCGGATCCGGCAGATCGAGCTTATGTACGTTTTGCAGTAGTGAATCCGGGCTCCAGTGCACCAGCACCTGCTGCAGGATATGTTCCTCAATCGGTTTGGTCAGGTAGTCGTCCATGCCCGCTTTGAGCAGGCGATCACGCTCACCAGGCATGGCATGCGCAGTGACTGCGATGACAGGTGTGGTCTGGTTGAGCTCAATTTTTTTGATCTCTTTACACGCGGTGACCCCGTCCATGTGCGGCATCTGAATGTCCATCAGGATAATATCGAAATGACGCTGGCGCGCCTGGTCAATGGCACTCTGGCCATTATCACAGGCGACCACACTGTCGACCCGCTCCTGCAGCAGGGCGGTGATCAGTTTCAGGTTGGCCGGGTTATCATCGACCGCCATCACGGTCAGCGGCAGCTTGTCTTCATGCACTACCGGCAATGGCAGCGGTGCTTCAATGACGGCAGGCTGATGGGCAATCAGGGTCTGCAGCAGTTTCTTACGCGACAGCGGCTTGGTAATACATTGCACCGGATACTGCTTCATCAGTTGATCGGCCAGCGCCAGCTCGGTACTCGGTGTCCCTATGATCACGTGGGACGTCATCGCCGTGGCACGTTGTACCCACTGATGAACCAGTTCCAGATTGGTCTCTGTGCTTGGTGACAGGTTGAGCAGGACATAGTCGAAATGATCCGACTCTTCCGGCATGGCTGAGCGGTAGGTCACCGCAACTCCGGCCTGAACCAGTTGTTGCTGCACAATCGAGGCGGCCTGCATGTTCGGCTCGACCAGCAGCAGCTGTTTGGTGCTCAGCACTTGCGGATCCAGCCAGTCGCTCATCGGCATATCCGTGATGTGCAGGCGCAGGGTGAACCAGAAGGTGGACCCCTGGTGCAGACGACTGGTGAGACTGATCTCGCCGCCCATCTGGCTGACCAGCTTCTGGGTGATGACCAGCCCCAGGCCGGTACCGCCATAACGACGTGAAATGCTGGCGTCAGCCTGACTGAACGCCTGGAACAGCTGGGCCTGCTGGCGCTCGGAAATACCGATACCGGTATCGCGCACCATAAACTGCAGCTCGACCAGATCGTCACGCTGAGAGCGCATCTCGACGCTGATATCGATATTGCCGCGCTCGGTAAATTTGATGGAGTTACCGACCAGGTTGGTCAGGACCTGCTGGATCCGCAGCGGGTCACCGACCAGACCGGCCGGGATCTTCGGATCCACTTTGAGGGTGATTTCCAGCCCTTTTTCATGGGCGCTGGTGGCCTGCAGGTTGACCACTTCTTCCAGAGTTTCCTGGAACTCGAACGGAATGTTCTCCAGGGCCAGTTTACCGGCTTCCAGTTTGGAGAAGTCGAGAATGTCGTTGATGATTTTCAGCAGGTTGTTGGCCGATTTCTCAATCGTTTGCAAGTAGTCAGCCTGGCTGTTGGTGAGCTGGGTTTTCAGCATCTGACGGGTAAAGCCGATCACGCCGTTGAGCGGGGTACGCAGTTCATGGGACATATTGGCCAGGAACTCAGACTTGACCCGCGCCGCTTCCTGGGCGCGTTTTTTGGCGATATCCAGTTCGACGTTCTGGATTTCGAGCTGCTCCAGGGTTTCGCGCAGGTCCGACGTTGCCTGGTCGATACTGTGCTGCATCTCGACATGGTATTCCGACAGCGACACGGCCATCGCGTTGATGCCTTTTTTCAGCGAATCGAGTTCGCCGTGCATGGTGCCTTCAATCCGCACATCGAGGTGACCGCGGCGGATACGGTCGACCATGTTTTTCATATGCGTGATTGGCCGGGTGACGTCATGCATCAGGCGGAATGCGAATACTCCGGACAGGATCAGGCCCATGATCAGCACCAGACAGGCCGAAAAAATTTCCTGATACTGCTGCAGTCGCAATGAGGAGAGATCGAGCTCAATCGCGATATAGCCAAGCACTGGTGTGGACTGGGCGTTGAGCGAATCTTCCACCAGGCGGCTTTCGGCCAGAATTGGCGTTCGCAGGATCAGGGTGTTGTCGTCCAGTTCCGCACTGCTCAGCACCGGGATCGGTTCATTTTTCGGATACATCAGCGCTTCGAAATTGGGATGAAAGTTGGAGGTGACAAACAGTTCATGCCGGGCATCAAACACGGCAATACTGCGCACAAACTTAGAGTTTTTGCGATGGGCATAGCTGATGATGCGGCGCACCGATTCGCGGCTCTGGTTTTTCAGCGCCTCTTCACTGGCGATCGCCAGCGGTTCGATGATGCTGGCACCGGCATTTTGTACCTGGGTCTCCAAATCGTGATAACGGTTAAAGGAGAATAATGCGCTGAGCAGCAGCCCGATTATCAGCGTCGGGGCTAAAGTAAGAGTAATTACGCGCGCACGTAAGCCATATCTGGTCATTATTGTCTAAACATCGTGGTGTGGATATGGGAAAATACCCGGCAAACATGATTGGCGGATTTTTCAGAATAGCGGTTAGCTTAATTCAAGTACGGCAGCTTCGACAATCTTCCCCGGGCAGAATAGTGATTCCGGGGTAAAAACCTTCTTATAAATCACACTTGGGCACAGAGCATGGCACGTTTTTTCCAACCGAAGAAAAAGACCACACTTAATCAGAAACATCAGGCGGTCAGTGTGACTAAGCTGGATCACCAGGGCGCAGGGATCGCTTTTCAGGATAACAAGCCGGTGTTTATCGACGGGGCTTTGCCGGGGGAAGAGGTGCTGATGCAGCTCACGGAGAGCAAAAGTAAATTTGCCCGGGCCAAGCTGATTAAAGTGCTTAAACCGAGTGGTGAGCGGGTGGAGCCTTTCTGCCCGCACTATGGCGAATGCGGCGGCTGCGATTTGCAGCATCTGGCGCACAGCGCGCAAATTGAACATAAACAGCAAGCGCTGAGTCAACTGATGGCAAAGTTTGCCGGTCAGACCCTTGCACTCTCCGCGCCGGTTTGTTGTGATGATCAGGGCTACCGCCGCCGTGCGCGCCTCAGCCTGCTGTGGGCTAAAAAGTCCTCCCAGCTGCAGTTTGGTTTCCGCCGCAAACAGAGCAAAAATATTGTCACTGTCACTGACTGTGCAGTGCTTGAGCCGAGCCTGAATGCTCTGCTGCCTGAACTGAAAACCCTGTTGAGTGATTTTGCCCGCCCGGATCAGCTCGGTCACGTTGAACTGGTGAAAGGTGACAACACCCGCGTGCTGGTGCTGCGTCATCTTGCGCCACTGACGAAGGCCGATATGGCTGCGTTGAGCGGCTTTGCCGAGCAGCACGCTCTGACCCTGTATCTGATGCCGGCCAGTGATGAGCTGAATCTGATCTGCGGCCCTGAGGCTGAATATCTCGAAGCCGGGGTGACAATTCCGTTCTTACCGAGTCATTTTATTCAAGTCAACCAGCAGGTTAACCAGGCGATGGTCAAGCAGGCGCTGAGCTGGCTGGATGTGCAGCCGCAAGACCGGGTGCTGGATCTGTTCTGTGGTCTGGGCAACTTCAGCCTGCCGCTGGCCAAGCTTGCCAAAGAAGTGGTCGGGGTTGAAGGTGTGGATGATATGGTGCGTCATGCGCAGAGTAATGCCGCACGCAACCAGATTAGTAATACTGACTTTTATCAGGCTAATTTGGAACAAGATATGACGAATGAGGCGTGGGCAGGGGAAAAATTTGCTAAAGTACTGCTCGACCCGGCACGAGCGGGGGCTGCCGGCATTGTCGAACAGTTGGCCCGACTTGGCGCCCAGCGTGTGGTTTACGTCTCGTGTAATCCTGCTACGCTTGCTCGTGACAGTCAAAGCTTGCTGAGTCAGGGATACCAGTTGGTGAAGCTGGGCATGCTGGATATGTTTCCGCATACCAGTCACCTCGAATCCATGGCTTTGTTTGTAAAAAATCGGTAAGTGGTGTTCTTGCAATAGCGTCAGAACACCCGACCACAAAATATAACTATTAGGATAATCTCATGGTTGCGGTACGTAGCGCACACTTAAACCCAGACGAACAGTTTGAGCTAGAAAAATGGATTTCTAGTTTACAACAAGAGCCCAAAACAGCGGCCAGACTGACCGAAGTGTATCGCCAGTGCGAACACTTGCTGGTGGGTAATCCGCGCGGGCATCTGCTGTTGTGGCGTGGTCGCGAAATGATCGAAATACTGAGCACGCTGTCGATGGACCGACCGACGCTGATAGCGGCTCTGTTATTCCCTATCGCGACCAGCGGCTTACTGGATCGCGAAGAGCTGGAAGAGCATGCCGGTAAAGAGATCGTCAAGCTGATTCACGGTGTGGAAGAGATGGCGGCGATTGGCCAGCTCAATATCACCATGCAAGGCAGTGAGGCTTCGGCCCAGGTCGATAACGTGCGGCGCATGTTGCTGGCTATGGTGGATGACTTCCGCTGCGTGGTCATCAAGCTGGCTGAACGTATCTGCAACCTGCGGGAAGTGAAAGATCAGCCGGACGAGGTGCGCCGCACCGCCGCAAAAGAGTGTGCCAATATCTACGCACCGCTGGCCAACCGGTTGGGTATCGGTCAGCTGAAGTGGGAAATTGAAGACTACGCTTTCCGCTACCAGCAACCGGATACCTATAAGCAGATTGCGAAACAGCTTTCTGAGCGCCGCATCGTGCGTGAGCAGTATATCCGTGATTTCGTTGATGACCTGCGTCAGGAGATGAAAGCGTCCAGCATCAACGCCGAAGTGAGCGGTCGTCCTAAACATATCTACAGCATCTGGCGCAAGATGCAGAAGAAAAACCTGGCGTTTGATGAACTGTTTGATGTACGCGCGGTGCGCATCATCGCCGACAAACTGCAGGACTGCTACGCCGCACTGGGCGTGGTGCACACTAAATACAAACACCTGCCGAGCGAGTTTGATGACTATGTCGCCAACCCGAAACCGAATGGCTACCAGTCGATCCACACGGTGATTTTGGGCCCGGAAGGCAAAACCATCGAAATCCAGATCCGTACCAAGCAGATGCACGAAGAGTCAGAGCTTGGCGTGGCGGCACACTGGAAATACAAAGAAGGCAGCGGCGGTGGTCGCAGCGGCTACGATGAGAAAATCACCTGGCTGCGTAAGCTGCTTGACTGGCAGGAAGAGATGTCCGATTCCGGTGAAATGCTGGATGAACTGCGCAGTCAGGTGTTTGATGATCGCGTGTACGCCTTTACTCCGCGTGGTGATGTGGTCGATCTGCCGATGGGAGCCACTCCGCTCGATTTTGCTTACCACATTCACTCGGAAGTGGGCCATCGCTGCATCGGTGCCAAAGTGGCTGGTCGTATTGTGCCGTTTACCCATAAACTGCACATGGGCGATCAGGTGGAAATCATCACGGCCAAAGAGCCGAACCCGTCCCGTGACTGGCTGAACCCGTCACTGGGCTTTGTCCACTCCGGCCGAGCGCGGGCGAAGATCAACGCCTGGTTCCGTAAGCAGAGCCGCGAGAAGAACCTCGAAGCCGGGCGCGAGATCCTCGAGACCGAACTGGCCAAGATCGGTGCGACCTTAAAAGATGCTGAAGCCTATGCGCTGAAACGTTTTAACGTCAACACGGCGGATGAGCTGTACGTCGGGGTTGGCAGCGGTGACCTGCGGATTAACCAGATTGTTAACCACATTAATGCGCTGGTAAACAAACCGACCGCGGAAGAAGAAGACAAGCTGGCGCTGGAAAAACTACAGGTTGGGGAAAGCAAAGTCGCTCACGCTCACCATCGCCCGCATAAAGATGCCGTCGTGGTGGAAGGGGTCGATAACCTGATGACCCATCTGGCTCGGTGCTGTCAGCCGATCCCGGGCGATGTCATCAAGGGATATATCACCCAGGGGCGCGGTATTTCCGTGCACCGCAGTGATTGTGAGCAGCTCGAAGAGCTCAGCCATCACGCCCCGGAGCGCATCATAGATACGGTATGGGGGCGCGGCTTTGTCGGCACTTATTACCTAACTCTGCGCGTTGAAGCGATGGAGCGCAGCGGTCTTTTGAAAGACATCACGACCTTGCTGACCAACGAGAAAGTGAAAGTGACCACCATGAAAAGCCGCAGCGATTATAAGCGTCAGATGGTGGTGATGGACTTTGAGCTCGAACTGAACAGTGTTGAAGTGCTGGATCGGGTGTCGAAGCGGATTGAACAGATCAAAGATGTGATGCTGGTGAAACGCCTCGGCTAGCAGGCTGATGAGATAAATCAGTTTCAGACATTGAAGGCGAGTGGTGATGCTGCTCGCCTTTATTATTTGGTCAGGGAAATAGTTGGTCAAGGAAATCGTTGATCAGGAAAATATTTTATCAAGGAAATGCCTCATATGAGCCATCCAATCGAACAGCTTGAACGTATCATGGCCAGCCTGCGCGATCCGCACAGTGGCTGCCCGTGGGATAAGGAACAGACTTTTGACAGTGTTGTGCCGCACACCATTGAAGAGACTTTTGAAG
Source organism: Vibrio sp. H11 (assembly GCF_004804295.1). NCBI lineage: Bacteria > Pseudomonadati > Pseudomonadota > Gammaproteobacteria > Vibrionales > Vibrionaceae > Vibrio > Vibrio sp. H11. The sequence continues at coordinate 42,774 of NZ_SSHN01000008.1, forward strand.
TGGTGGATGCGATTCACCAGCAGGACTGGCCCAACCTCAAAGAAGAGCTGGGCGATCTGCTGTTTCAGGTGATTTTTTACAGCCAGCTCGCCAAAGAGCAGGGCTTGTTTGAGTTTCATGACGTGGTGGACGGTGTGAACGAAAAGCTGACCCGCCGCCATCCGCATGTGTTCGGCGATGCCAGCTTCACGACAGAACAAGAGCTGAATGCCAACTGGGACGCGCAGAAAGCGCAGGAAAAAGCCCGGGCGGGCAAAAGTGAGCAAAGTATTCTAGACTCAATACCACAATCGCTGCCGGCCCTGTCTCAGGCCAATAAAATTCAGAAAAAATGCGCCAAATATGGCTTTGACTGGCCGACGCTCGGTCCGGTGGTGGCCAAGGTGCATGAAGAGATTGATGAAGTGATGGCGGAAGCGCTGCATGTCGATATTGATGAGCAGAAAGTGGAAGAAGAGCTGGGCGATCTGCTGTTTGCTACCGTCAATCTGGTGCGCCATTTGGGTAAGGATCCGGAAGTGGCTCTGCGCAAAGCCAACCATAAGTTTGTGCGCCGTTTTAAGGGCGTAGAAGCTCAGGTGGCCGGGCAGGGGAAACAGCTGCAACAGTGTTCACTGCAAGAGCTGGACGCGATGTGGGATGAAGTAAAAAAGCAGGAAAAAACGACTGACGGGCGATGATTCAGTCAATTTACAGCGAGGAAATTGCCACGAAACGAAATCCTGTTCAGTCAGTTTGATTTGAAGCAAAAAATAAAAAACTGAGTGTGATAGATTTCACGTTGTGGCGATAAATGGGTTCTGGTATAGTTTCGTCCCGTCCAGAAGAAATCCATTTCCCTCATTCAACCAATTTCAGGTTAAACATGACGACAAATTATATTTTTGTTACTGGCGGGGTTGTATCCTCTCTAGGTAAAGGTATTGCGGCAGCATCCCTTGCGGCGATTTTAGAAGCTCGTGGTCTTAAAGTGACCATGATGAAGCTTGACCCTTACATCAACGTTGACCCAGGCACAATGAGCCCAACTCAACACGGTGAAGTGTTCGTCACGGAAGATGGCGCAGAAACTGACCTAGACCTTGGTCACTACGAACGTTTTATTCGTACCAAAATGACCAAGCGCAATAACTTCACCGCAGGTCGTGTTTACGCCGACGTTCTTCGTAAAGAACGCCGTGGCGACTACCTGGGTGCAACCATTCAGGTTATCCCTCATATTACTAACGCGATTAAAGATCGTGTGATTGCCGGCTCTGAAGGCCACGATGTTGCGATCGTCGAGGTAGGCGGTACCGTTGGTGATATCGAATCGCTGCCATTCATGGAAGCGATCCGTCAGCTGGCGATCGAAGTGGGTCGTGAACACGCGATGTTCATGCACCTGACTCTGGTTCCTTACCTGGCAGCGGCTGGCGAAGTGAAAACCAAGCCGACCCAACACTCTGTGAAAGAACTTCTGTCGATTGGTATCCAGCCAGACATTCTGGTGTGCCGCAGCGATCGCATGATCCCGGCCAACGAGCGTAAGAAGATTGCTCTGTTCTGTAACGTATCAGAAAAAGCCGTTATCTCAATGAAGGACGTAGATTCGATCTACAAGATCCCTCAGCTGATCCGTGCTCAGGGGCTGGATGATCTGGTTTGTAACCGTTTCGGTATCAATGCACCGGAAGCTGACCTGTCTGAATGGGAACAGGTGATTTACGAAGAAGCAAATCCGACTGACGAAGTCACCATCGGTATGGTAGGTAAATACACTGAGCTGCCAGATGCGTACAAGTCTGTTAACGAAGCGCTTAAGCACGCCGGTCTGAAGAACCGTCTGAGCGTCAGCATCAAATACGTTGATTCACAAGACATCGAAACCAAAGGTGTTGAGATCCTGGAAGGCCTTGACGCTATCCTGGTACCAGGTGGTTTCGGTGACCGTGGTATTGAAGGCAAGATCCGTGCGGCGCAGTACGCACGTGAAAACGAAATTCCGTACCTGGGCATCTGTCTGGGTATGCAGGTTGCACTGATCGAATACGCGCGTAACGTTGCGGGTATGGAAGGTGCACACTCGACCGAATTTAACCAAGACACCAAATACCCAGTGGTTGGCCTGATCACTGAATGGGTAGACAGCGAAGGTAACGTCGAAGAGCGTACTGAAGCGTCAGATTTGGGTGGTACGATGCGTCTGGGTTCACAACTGTGTCACCTGGCGGAAGGTTCTAAAGCGTACGAGATGTACGGTAGCGCGACGATTCACGAACGTCACCGTCACCGTTACGAAGTGAACAACAACCTTCGTCCACAAATTGAAAAAGCAGGTCTGAAAGTGTCTGGCTTGTCTGCGGACAAGAAACTGGTAGAAGTAATTGAGAACCCGGCGCACCCATGGTTCGTTGCGGCTCAGTTCCACCCAGAATTCACCTCAACGCCTCGCGATGGTCACCCATTGTTTGAAGGCTTTGTAAAAGCTGCAGGTCAGTTCCAGCGCGGTGAATTGAAGTAAAAGGATACGGGTAGCGGCGTAAGTTGTGCGGCTACCCTTTTAGTTTTGACATTTAAATTCAATGAGAGGAAACATTAATGTCTAAGATCGTTAAAGTTCTAGGTCGTGAAATCATCGACTCACGTGGTAACCCAACTGTTGAAGCTGAAGTACACCTGGAAGGCGGTTTCGTAGGTATGGCAGCTGCTCCATCTGGTGCATCTACTGGTTCTCGTGAAGCTCTTGAGCTACGTGATGGCGACAAATCTCGTTTCCTGGGTAAAGGCGTTCTTAAAGCAGTTGGCGCAGTAAACGGCGCAATCGCTGACGCACTAGTTGGTAAAGATGCTAAAGATCAAGCAGCTATCGACCAAGTGATGATCGACCTGGACGGCACTGAAAACAAATCTAACTTCGGTGCGAACGCTATCCTGGCTGTTTCTCTGGCGAACGCGAAAGCAGCTGCTGCAGCGAAAGGCATGCCTCTGTACGAGCACATCGCTGAACTGAACGGCACTCCTGGTCAATTCTCTATGCCTCTGCCTATGATGAACATCATCAACGGTGGTGAGCACGCAGACAACAACGTTGATATCCAAGAATTCATGATTCAACCAGTTGGCGCGAAAACTCTGAAAGAAGCACTGCGTATCGGTGCTGAAGTGTTCCACAACCTGGCTAAAGTACTGAAAGCTAAAGGTCTGAACACTGCAGTTGGTGATGAAGGCGGTTTCGCTCCTAACCTGGAGTCTAACGCAGCAGCACTAGCAGCAATCAAAGAAGCGGTTGAGCAAGCGGGCTACGTTCTGGGTAAAGACGTGACTCTGGCTATGGACTGTGCAGCTTCTGAGTTCTACAACAAAGAACAAGGTATCTACGACCTGAAAGGCGAAGGTAAAACCTTCACTTCAGAAGAGTTCTCTAAGTACCTGGAAAGCCTGGTTGCAGAATACCCAATCGTTTCTATCGAAGACGGTCTGGACGAGTCTGACTGGGACGGCTTCAAGTTCCAAACTGAACTGCTGGGCGGCAAAATCCAGCTGGTTGGTGACGATCTGTTCGTAACTAACACTAAGATCCTAAAAGAAGGTATCGAGAAAGGCGTAGCGAACTCTATCCTGATCAAGTTCAACCAGATCGGTTCTCTGACTGAAACTCTGGCTGCTATCAAGATGGCTAAAGATGCAGGCTACACTGCCGTTATCTCTCACCGCAGCGGTGAAACTGAAGATGCCACTATCGCTGACCTGGCGGTAGGTACTGCAGCAGGCCAAATCAAAACTGGTTCTATGAGCCGTTCTGACCGCGTTGCTAAGTACAACCAACTGATCCGTATCGAAGAAGCGCTGGGTGAACGTGCTCCTTTCAACGGTCTGAAAGAAGTGAAAGGCCAAGCTTAATCTTAAGCTGAGCTCAAACGCTTAATAAAGCCCCGCATTGCGGGGCTTTTTGCGTTGTATGGGGTGGTTATTCTTGGTTGAGAGCAAGACAAGAGAGCGATTGTGCGGCATTAGCAAATAAGTCTGCCGATCACGCTACCCAACCGCTCGATACCAGAGCTGACCTTAACGCTGGTCAGCCGGCATTCTGGATCGCATCCACCCGGCGTTTATCTAATTCTTCGCGAATCGCCGGTCCTTTAAAGCCACTTTGAATCACCTGCTGCACATCCACCGCTTTGGCGGCCACATAGGCGCGCAGTAAAATATCGCGCTGCGGATACGGTTTGTCTTCCAGTCCGAGACGGCCGCGATGATCCGCTTCACAGCACAGCAACACCTCATCCAGGCGATCCGGTTTACGCCAGACGTCGAGACGATTGAAAATTTTCAGTTTAGTCGCGGCTTTGAGCTCGGCGGCACGATGGACATTGGAGTGCTGGGCACATACCGCCAGCGCCAGATCGCGGTAGTCGTTCGGCACCCTTACCCGGGCACATAACTGCTCGATCAGTTTCAGGCCGGTGTGACAATGCAGCTTATGGCTCGGCCACTCTTTTTGTGGTGTCACCCCTTTACCCAAATCATGCACCTGAGCGGCAAAGCGCACCGGCAACGCTTCTGACAGACGTGCTGCCTGCTCGGCGACCATCAGGGTATGAACACCGGTATCAATTTCCGGATGCCATTTTTCCGGTTGCGGCACGCCAAACAGGGCATCGAGTTCCGGCAGTACCACAGCCAGAGCTCCGCAGTCACGCAGTACCTGAAGAAAGACCTGCGGGTTTTGGGTCGACAGGGATTTATGCCACTCCTGCCACACCCGCTCCGGAGTCAGGTGACTGAGCTCACCGCTGGCGCTGATGGTCTGCATCAAAGCCAGTGTCTCGGGCGCCACCTGAAAACCAAGGTGAGCCAGTTTGGCCGCAAAGCGAGCCACGCGCAACACGCGCAGCGGATCCTCGACAAACGCCGCTGAGACATGCCGCAGCAGGCGCTGCTCAATATCGCGCTGGCCGCCATAGGGATCAATGATGGTGCCGTCTGTATCCTGAGCCATGGCATTAATGGTCAGATCGCGGCGCTGCAGATCCTCTTCCAGCGTCACATCCGGCGCATAGTGGCAGGCAAAACCGGTATAGCCGCGGCCGGTTTTACGTTCGGTACGCGCCAGCGCATGTTCTTGTTTGGTCCGCGGATGCAGAAAGACCGGGAAGTCTTTGCCGACCGCCTGAAACCCGGCTTGTTGCATTTGTTGCGGGCTGCTGCCCACCACCACCCAGTCTTTGTCATATACTGGAAGCTGAAGCAGCTGATCGCGGACAGCGCCGCCAACGAGATAAATTTGCACCACCAGACCTCAATATTTACGTTTATTGCGTTGGATAATCATAGTCATAATGATACTTTGCGCCTAACCACATTCAAAGAGACGACATCATGTATCCAGAATTTTTTGGCCTGATCGAACATCCTTTTTCCATCGTGCCTAATTCTCGGTATCTGTACCTCAGCCAGCGCCATAAAGAGGCCATGGCTCATCTGCAGTCAGGGCTGGGGGATGGCGGTGGTTTTGCCATGCTGACCGGTGAAGTGGGGACGGGCAAAACCACAGTCGCGAAGGCGATTCTGGCCGGCTTACCCGCCCATACCCGGGCCGGATTTATTCTCAACCCGACCTTCTCAGAGCGTGAACTGCTGGAAGCCATTTGTGATGAATTTGCTATTCAGTATCCGGCTCAGGCGACGCTGAAACAGCTCAGCCAGGTGTTGTATCAGTTTCTGCTCAATGAATATGCCAACGGCATTCAGGTTCTGCTGGTGATTGATGAGGCGCAGCACTTGGCACCGGATGTGCTGGAGCAGTTGCGCCTGCTCACTAACCTGGAGACCGAGAGCCGTAAGCTGCTTAAAGTACTGCTGATTGGCCAGCCAGAGCTGCAGTTTAAATTGCAACTGCCGCAGTTGCGCCAGCTCGCGCAGCGTATCACCGGGCGCTATCATCTGCTGCCACTCGATGAGAGTGAAACGGCGCACTACATTCGTTTTCGCCTCCAGCAGGCCGGAGGGGACGGTAATCTGTTTTCGGCGCGCGGGGCGAAATGGATAGCCCAGCAAACCCATGGTATTCCGCGTCTGATTAACCTCGCCTGCGATGCGGCATTAAAGAATGCCTACCAGGCTGGCGAGCGCAATATCAATCTGGAGCGGGTCAAACAGGCCTGTACCCAGGTGATGAGTTTCCAGTCGACCGTTTACCAGCCGCAGAGTGCACCTCAGGCGCGCCGTTTCCCTCTCGCTGGTGTGATGTCAGCTCTGGTCGGTATCGGGGCCGCGGCCGCGATTGCTTACTGGCTGCCGCCACTGATTAGCCAGCAGATAGAGCAGCAGTGGCCGTTACCGGCACCTGCTGAGGCCGCTCAGCAGGCCGTTTTTCCACAGACAGTTGAAGATGCGTTACGCCAGTCCACAGACCGTGAGCAGGCGGTGAGAGCGTTATATGCAGTGTGGGGTTATGAAGCATCGGTGATCGAAAGTTTCTGTCAACGCTCGGCGTCTTCACTACTGGAATGTGAGCAGAATATGGGCGACTGGAGCACTCTGGAGCAGCTCGATTTGCCGGTGGTGCTGACCTTAAGTCTGCGCGGTTTGCGCACTTATGCCGTGCTGTATCATCTGCAGGGCCAGCAGGTTGATCTGCTTATCAATCAGCAGCGCGTGCGCCTGGATCGCAAATGGATTGAGCCGCTGTGGCAGGGCGAATATCGGGTGGTGTGGCAGCCGTCTTTCTATCAGACGCTGCGCAGCGGGATGCGCGGCGATGATATCACCTTACTGGACCAGAAGTTATCTCGCCTGCTCGGCGAGCCGCAGCGCCGCAATGTGGTACTGTTTGATAAAGAGGTAAAACGCAAAGTGGAAGTATTTCAGCGCTGGCAAAATATGCAGGTGGACGGGATTGCCGGACGACAGACTCTGCGTCAGCTTGATTTGATGACGCAGCAGGACGGGCCGCGGCTGATGGAGGCGCAGTAATGTCACAAGTGATGAAAGCGCTACAGCGCTCAGAGGCCAGCCATCAGCAATACAGCGCCCAGGCCGCGCAGATGATGTTGCCGGATACCGCCCATCGGCAGCGTGGTTTTCGCTGGTATCATGCTTTGTGGCTGCTGGTACCGGGCATTGTCACTGCTGTGGTGGTCGCGGTGCAGAGTTATCAGCATCAGCAGGCGCGAATCGCGGCGCTTGGGGATATCGGCCCAAGTGTGGTCCAGGTGCCAGCCAGTGTCGAACAGCTTGATTATCCGGATTTCGGTCCGCTGGCACGCAGCCAAGTTGAAGTGCCCGAGTTTGACCAATCAGCCGCTGACGAACTGATGGCAAGTGAGTCCGTAGGAGCCAATCAGCCGGCAGAGGCTGTGCCGGTTGCCTTAGCGTCTGCTGCTAATCAGGTTCCGCTTGCCAGCAATAGTCGTCGTCTGACTGCGGCGCAAAGTGAGGCTGAGATGGACCGTCAGAACCAGCAGGCGCTGCGTTCACTCGACCTCAGTCAGTTATCGCCGCAGATGGCAGCACGGGTTGAATCGGTTCTGCAGCAGGACGACACAGCCGCAGCGCAGCAAAACGAGCATCATGACGAAGATGCGATTGCCCTGGTTCAGCACAGCAATGAGTTCAGTGGTTATCTGCCGGCGATGAACTTCCAGACTCATGTTTATGCCAGTAACGCGGTTAAACGCTGGATTAAAGTCAACGGGGTGGAATATCAGGAAGGGGATAAGATTTTCGATAATGTACAGCTGGTGGCGATTAAGCCGCAAAGCACGATTATCCTGTTTGGCCAGCAACCCATAGAGATCCCGGCACTGTACGACTGGCGCGGTTGATGGCGCGCCTATACCAACAGTATAAAAATACACGGTCAAGATAAAAAAACGGTCACTGCAGAGTGACCGTTTTTTTATCTCATGATGTTGGCACTTAAGCCCAGCCAGCCGGGTTGCGTTTACGGCGCGGAATAATGTGTGGCAGGATAAGACCCAGCAGCAGGCCGATACCAGCGACACCACCACCGTACATAAAGTACTTCAGCAGCAGGTCTTCTTTCTGGGTATCCAGTTTGGCGCGCAGTTCACGGACTTCGCTCTGCGAGGTGGTCAGCTGTTTGCTGATGTCGCTGTAGTTCTTTTCCAGCTCCGCAATTTGTTTATTGCGAATTTCCAGTGAATCGACCAGGCCGGCTTTTTCACTGTCGGCGGTCTGACGTGCGTTAGCCAGCTTGCTTTTCACTTCAGTCAGCTCTTTTTCCAGCTGAGGCAGGCGAACTGCCATACTGACATCACGAGTAATAAAGCGGCTTTCTACCCAGCCGGTACGTCCACGCTCGTCGACGATTTGGCTGAACTCAGTCTCTTTATTCTGGCTAACTAATTTCACTTTCTCACCGGCATCGACACTACCGATAATTCGATACTGGTTACTAGGACCTGAATGCATGTAGGTAAATAGTTTGTCCGCGATATAGCGGTCTTGTGCAAACGTTGGTGCGGCCAACATGGAAAATAGCACCATGCAGATCAGTTTTTTCACGGTAAATCCCTTGTTATGACGAGTTTGGCGTGGGTAGCCATTGTGTTTAACTGTCGATAGTAAGAATTTTCATTAAGCGGTGCAACAAAGAAGGGAGGCAAAGCCTCCCTTTCTGTGCGTTTGAGTCAATAATGACAAAGCGCTTACAAACGTCTGACTGGCGTTTAGCCGAACACGCCCTGAATCGCGTAGAAGAAGACGACTGCCAGCAGGGCGCCTGCCGGTAGCGTTACGATCCAAGATGCCACAATGTTGCGAACCACACCCAGGTTCAGAGCAGCGATACCACGGGCAAAACCGACCCCGAGAACTGCACCCACCAGAGTCTGAGTGGTTGAGATAGGTAAGCCGGTACCTGAAGCCAGAACCACAGTCGAAGCGGTTGCCAGCTGTGCGGCAAAGCCGCGGCTAGGAGTCAGTTCTGTGATGCCTGTTCCCACAGTTGCCATCACTTTATGGCCCAGAGTTGCCAGACCCACCACGATACCAAAACCACCCAGCGGTAGAATCCACCATGCAATCGTGCTTTTCGCCCCCACTTCACCCAGGCTGGTGACGGTGGTGACTACCGCAGATAGTGGACCAATCGCGTTGGCGACATCGTTAGAGCCGTGCGCGAATGCCATCGCACAGGCAGTGATAACCATCAGAACGCTGAAGATACTCTCTACGCCGGCAAAACTATGGTCGTCATCACGGTTGGCAAAGCGTTTCTTGATGTAAAAATAGCCGCCGACCATGACGATAGCCGAAACCGCCGCCGCAGATAACCAGGCTTCAGTGCCGGTCAGGTGCAGGCCAACGTGTTTGAGGCCCTTTTTGATGGTCACCAGTGCAATCACCATAGTAGTGATAAACATGTATACCGGCACAAAACGTTTCGCATTAATCAGCGGATCTTCGGTATCGAAAATCAGGCGTTGGGCGCTGACAAAAATAATATAAGCAAACACCCCGGCGATAATCGGTGTAATGATCCAGCTACCGACAATGCCTTGCACTGAGTGCCAGTCAACCGCTTCTGTACCCACAGACACACAGGCAAAACCAATGATGGCACCGATAATTGAGTGGGTGGTGGATACTGGCCAGCCCATGTACGAGGCAAGCAGCAGCCAGGTACCGGCGGCCAGCAGTGCTGACATCATGCCGTAGACCAGAACTTCTGGCTGACTGGCAAACAGAGAAGTTTCGATAACGCCTTTACGGATCGTTTCGGTCACTTCACCACCCGCCAGGTACGCACCGGCGAATTCAAAGATCATCGCGATAATGATGGCTTGTTTTACCGTTAGCGCTTTGGAGCCAACGGAGGTGCCCATTGCATTCGCAACGTCATTTGCACCAATACCTATCGCCATTAAAAAACCGAAGATCGCCGCAACAATAATCAGGATAGTGCCGTAGTTCGCAAGGATATCCATCGTAATACCTAGTTGTTTATAACAAGCGGAGCGGATTCGAATCGCGCTTTTCAGGCACGAGTTGACCCCTTCAGCGAGGAAATACTCTACGCCTAATCCATGGTGTTCGAATACTGCTCTTAGTTATGTGTTTACTTTATGATTTAAGAACGAGATAGCATCAGTTCCAGACGAGCGCCTACACGCTGAGCCTGGTCGGCGATGCCGCCTACCCATTCAAAGATTTTGTACAAGAACATGACATCGATAGGGTTCATACCAGATTCGAGCGCGAGCAGTTGCTGACGCAGACGGATCTGCATGGCATCGGTATCATCTTCAATCACATCCAGTTGGTGGATCATTTCAGCCACTAGCGTGACTTCACGGCCTTTAAAGCCGGTTTCCAACAACTCATCGAGCTCATTGATGACCTTTTGTGCCTGGTTTGCAGCATCAAGACAGCGGCGCACGTAAGCAATAAAGTTTTCTTGAAGAGGCTCTGGAATTTGGAGTTGACGACCGTAGACACGGCCTGCGATGTCCTTCGCAAGGTTGGCCAGTTTGTCTTGTTGAGTCAAAAGCTCCAGCATGTCGGTACGATCGACAGGCAAAAACAAACCGCGAGGAAGTTTAAGGCGAATTTCGCGTTTTAACACATCAGCTTCTTTCTCAAGATGAGAAATCTGTGCACGGATTTCACCGGCTTTCTCCCAGTCACCTTTCGCACAAACTTCGAAGAAGTTGACCAGATGAGAGCAGCATTCATTCACACACACGACGTGGCGTTGCAAAGGCTTAATAGGGGACTTTGCAAATAACCCCATGATTGTATTTAGTGGCATGGTCATTCAACCTAATAGCTATAACCTATAAAGAACATACACCATTGTATGGCGAAATGTTGAACGTTGGCTATAAAGGCGCGCATGGTAACCCATTAAGTTATGCATTTAAACTGTTTTAGATCATGTGATGGCGGATATTTGTCACTTGCTCAGTCGCCGATTAGGCAATATCCTGTCGCTATCTGCTGCGAAAGGTATAACTATGGAAACCGAGATAGAACTGAAGTTTTTTGTTTCTCCAGAATTTTCAGAGGTTTTACTAGAAAAAATTTCTGAAACCAAAGTACTTCAGCATCGTTGTCGTGAGTTAGGAAACACCTATTTTGACTCGCCTGACAACTGGTTGCGTCAACACGATATTGGACTTCGTATCCGCCGTTTTGATGATGTGTATGTGCAAACGGTAAAAACCGCCGGGCGTGTGGTGGCCGGTTTGCACCAGCGTCCAGAATACAACGCTGAACATAACAGCAATGACCCCGATTTATCCCTTCACCCTGCTGATATCTGGCCAGAGAATCGTGATATTGCGACGTTGCAGTCGCAACTGGTGGCTCTGTTCTCCACTAATTTTAACCGCGAACAATGGTTGATCGGCATGCCGGATGGCAGCCAGATTGAAGTGGCGTTTGACCAGGGGCTGGTAATTGCCGGTGACAGTGAAGACCCGATTTGTGAGGTGGAACTGGAGCTGAAATCCGGTCAGACCGATGCGCTGTTTACTCTGGCCCGTCAGCTGTGTGACCAGGGCGGTATGCGCCTTGGCAACCTGAGTAAAGCGGCGCGTGGTTACCGTCTGGCCGCGGGCTACCAGGGCGATGAAGTTAAACCGCTCAGCCTGGTCGACACTCAGGCACAAGACACGGTTGAGACCTGCTTTATCCAGTCCCTCGAGCATGCGTTATCGCACTGGCATTACCATGAACAGATCTACACTGAACGGGACTCGGTCGAGGCGCTGCATGAAATCAGCCACGCGATCAGCTTTATTCGCCAGGTGCTGGCAGTGTTCGGCGGGATTGTGCCGCGCCGTGCCAGTGCTATCCTGCGCCAGGAATTAAAATGGCTGGAAGGTGAGCTGAGCTGGCTCAAACAATACGACTACCTCGAGGAGCTGCTGGAAGATAAAGGTTATGCTTTGCGTAAGCTTGATGCACGCAAGTTCCTGATAAGCGAACTCAAACAGTTGCAGCAGGCTCTGCCGCAACGGGACGAGATCCTTAAGCTGCTCAATTCTGCCCGTTACACCGGTGTATTACTCGACTTAAGCCGCTGGATTCTGACCCGAGGCTGGCAGCCATTCCTGGACGAAAAAGCGCGCGACAAAATGGCGCTCAATGTCCATCACTTCTCAGTCAAGCAACTGGAACGTACCTGGGTCGAGCTGCTGGAAGCGTTTCCGCCTGAGCGTCAGCTGTCGAGCCAGGAATATATCGATCAGCAATATCGTCTGATGCGCAGTCTGTATACCGGCATCAGTTTTGCCGCACTGTTCGATGAAGAAGAGCGTCAGGCATTTCGGATGCCATGGGCTGACTTGCTGCATGGTATTGATGACCTGCTGACCCTCAAGCCGCTTGAGGGATTGGTTGAAAAACTGGCCCAGGAAGAGCGTGAGCAATTGCAGCGCTGGCTGATCCGGCAGGAAAACTCGATTCTGCACGCCATGGAACAGACCCGGATTATCGGGGTTGAAACGCCGCCATACTGGCGTGATTAAGCGGATGTGAACCTCATCAGCAAAAACAAGAAGGGATGCCTATGGCATCCCTTCTTGTTTTGTGTATCTGAGCAGAGTTTTACGCGTCTGAGCCGGTTATTGTTACTACAGTTGGTCTGTTGTCAGCCGATAGAGTGTTCAGGGCGGGATAAAATCGTGTGCGATCACAATACACAGATAAAAGCGTGAATACGCGACTGTAAGCACATGCGAAGTGTATCATTTTTGATACTATCCCATTCATACGAAGCACGAAATAAATCAATTGGCGGTGTTTTTGCATCGCCGGCTTGTTGAGAACGATGATAACACCGAGTGGAGAACTGAGAATGGCGAAAATGGCTTTTAAGCCTTGGGAGCGTTTGATCACCGATGTCCGTCTGGTCCCCAAGATGGTGATGCTGATGGTCTTCAGTACGATTTTGATTATTGCCAAGCAGTTGTGGGATGCCAGTACGTTTTATAATGCCCTGTTGGCGGCAACCCAGAACGTTGATGTGGCCCAGCGCCACTATGATGATTATCTGGTGCAGGTTGCCTGGCAGACCGGCCTGATGATCATGGTCTTTGTGGTCTTACTGCTGTTTGCTGCGCGCACTATGCTGCGCCAGACCCTGTATCTGAGTGAGTCAATTAAACAGATGGCGAGCCGCGATCTGTCTGAGCCGATCGAGATGAACTGTAAAGATGAATATGGCGATGTGGCGCGTGAACTGGAGAAAACCCGGCGTCAGTTGCAGGAACTGATTAAAACTCAGGTCAGTGCCTCACAGGAACTGACCTCTCTGACCGAAATCATGACGCTGAGTATGGCGGAGACCAAGGAATCGGCCGAAGAAGAGTTTAATGAAATCGATCAACTGGCTACCGCGATGAGTGAAATGTCCTCGACGGTTCAGACCGTCGCTGAACACGCGCAGAGTGCCTCGTCACTGACCGAGAATGCGTCGCACCAGGCGGGATCCGGCCAGCAATATGTTACCGAGACAATCGGTAAAATGCGGGCGCTGTCGCAAGACATAGCGGCGTCAGCCGATGCGGTTAATCAGGTCGAAGAGCGTGTGGTGTCGATTGGTAGTGTGGTTGGCACGATTCAGGGCATCTCGGAACAGACTAACCTGCTGGCGCTCAATGCGGCGATTGAAGCCGCTCGTGCCGGAGAAGCGGGACGGGGTTTTGCTGTGGTGGCCGATGAAGTGCGCAATCTGGCGCAGCGCACCCAGACCGCGACTGTTGAAATTCAGGAGATGATTTCCCAGTTGCAGAACAGCGCGAACTCGGCGGTGAACCTGATGGAAAAAAGCGTGGTTGAAGCGGCGGAAGGGGTCGAGCTGATTACCAATGCTGGTGGTGAGCTGGACGGTATCGTGCTGCAGGTGCAGCAGATCAACGACATGAATTTCCAGATTGCGACGGCTGCCGGGCAGCAGAGCAGCGTGGCTGAAGAGATGAATCAGAATCTGACCAATGTCCGTGAGCTGGTGGAAGCCTCGGTGACTGTGGTCAGTGAGCTGCTGGAAACCTCGGAGCTGATGCAAAATAATGCCGAGGCACTGGATCGCAAAATTACGGTGTTTAAAGTGTAAACCGCTACCTTGCCGGAGTATGAAAGAGCGCTCACTATTGATTAGTGGGCGTTTTTTATTGGCCTAACTCTGTTATAACTAGTCGCATCGATTCAAACGAATCATATAGATCACGACGAATCACATCGTTGATAATCGTTCACACAGGTTTCAGGTCAACCAGCGCCGCTTCTTGCCCGCCCAGACATGCGTTATCGGACCTGCATCATCGCCGCCGACTGCGTTCGGCCTGTGTTTGACCATCAGATATCACAAGGATGAATCATGCAATTGCCGCCCAAACTTGAGGCTCATGCCGAGCACCAGTATCAACAGCTGCTTCAGCAAACGCCGGAAGTGTCCGAGTGGAGCCCTGAGCTGACTCAACAGCTTAAAGCCGTGCTCGGCTTCAGCCAGTTTGTGGCTGATACCCTGCTGCGTGATAGTGCGTTATGCCTGCAACTGCCCACGCTGCTCAGTGAAGCGCAGCGGGCTGAGCATTACCGGCCCCGTTTGCAGGCGCTGCTCAGTGAGTGCCATGATGAGACCGGCGGCCAGCGCGTACTGCGTCAGTTTCGTAACCGGGAAATGGTGGTGATTGCCTGGCGCGATTTTCTCAGCCAATGGAGCCTGGATCAGAGTCTGGCGCATCTGTCGCAGTTAGCTGAAGCGCTGATTTTTGAAACTTATCAGTGGCAGTACGCTATTTGTTGTCGCGAGTGGGGCACACCGTGTAATGCCGCCGGTGAAGCGCAGCCGATGCTGATTATCGGCATGGGTAAACTGGGCGGCAAAGAGCTCAACTTCTCTTCTGATATCGACTTGATCTTTACTTATCCGGAAAACGGTGAGACCCAGGGCACGCGTCGTTCGATTGCTAATGCCCAGTTTTTCACCCGCCTTGGCCAGCGTATTATCAAGATGCTTGATCAGCAGACTTTTGACGGTTTCTGTTACCGGGTCGACATGCGTTTACGTCCGTTTGGCGAAAGTGGCCCGCTGGTGATGAGCTACGCTGCTCTGGAAGACTACTATCAGGAGCAGGGACGTGACTGGGAACGCTACGCCATGGTCAAAGCCCGGGTGATGGGGCGTGAAATGTATTCCCAGTACCAGGAACTGCGCCAGATGCTGCGTCCGTTTGTGTTTCGTCGTTACATCGACTTCAGTGCGATTCAGTCATTGCGCCGCATGAAGTCGATGATCAAAAGCGAGGTGCGCCGTCGCGGACTGAGTAACAACATCAAGCTGGGTGCTGGTGGTATCCGCGAAGTGGAGTTTATTGCTCAGGTCTTTCAGCTCATCCGTGGCGGCCGTGAGCCGGCGCTGCGTCATCGTGGCTTGTTGGACACACTGCAGGCCATTGGTGAATTGCAGCTGCTCGGTGAACCGGAAGTACAGCAGCTGACCGAAGCCTACCGTTTTCTGCGTCGGCTGGAGAACCTGCTCCAGGCCCTGGCGGATAAACAGACTCAGACGCTGCCGGATAAGGCCGATGATCAGCTGCGCCTCGCTGTAGCCATGGGCTTTGCCTCCTGGCAACTGCTGCTGGATGAAGTACAGCTGCAGATGAGCCGTGTCCATGCGGTGTTCAGCGACTTGATCGGTGAAGAAGAGGACGAAGAGGATAACTTAGCCGCTCATTTCCATGAATTGTGGGATATGGCCAATCATCCGGACATGATCACGCTGATTGTCGAGCAGGATCTCGCTCAGGCCGATCCAGCCGGTGTCGCTGCTACACTGATGCAGTTTAAACAGGACCTGGATAAGCGCACCCTGGGACCACGTGGCCGTGAAGTGCTCAACCGGCTGATGCCGAAAGTTTACCAGGCAATATTTGCGCACCCGGATGCGGAATTTGGCCTGGCGCGAGTGCTGACTCTGCTGCGCAGTATTGCGACCCGTACCACTTATCTGGAACTGCTCGATGAGCATCCGGCAGCACTGACCCAACTGGTGCGGCTGTGTACCGCCAGTCCGATGATTTCCGAGCAACTGGCGCGATATCCGATTCTGCTTGATGAGCTGATTGACCCGCAGCATCTGTATAACCCGATTGCACTCGATGCCTATAAAACAGAGCTGCGTGATTTCCTCGCCCGGATTCCGGAAGACGATATGGAACAGCAGATGGAAGCGCTGCGCCAGTTCAAGCAGATTTGTATTCTGAAAATTGCCGCGGCTGATATTGCCGATGTGCTGCCGGTGATGAAAGTGAGTGATCACTTAACCTATCTGGCCGAAGCGATTGTTGAGGCGGTGATTCATCAGGCCTGGCTTCAGGTCAGCGCGAAGTATGGCGAACCGACTCATCTTAGTGAGCGTGACGGTAAAGGATTTGCTGTGGTCGGTTACGGTAAGGTCGGTGGCTGGGAGCTGGGCTACAACTCAGATCTCGATATTGTGTTTTTGCATGACTGTCCGGTTGATGTTTACACCGACGGGGTCAAAGAGATCGACGGTCGTCAGTTCTACCTGCGCCTCGCGCAGCGCGTCATTCATATTTTTTCCACCCGCACTGCGTCCGGCATTCTGTATGAAGTCGATACCCGTTTACGTCCTTCCGGTGCTTCCGGCCTGTTGGTCAGCCCGGTCGATGCGTTTGAAGAGTACCAGCGTCAGGATGCCTGGACCTGGGAGCATCAGGCTTTGGTCAGAGCGCGGATGATTTACGGCGACACACCGTTGCAGCAGGCGTTCGCGGCGACACGGCATGCGATATTGTCTCTGCCGCGTGATGAAGCGACCCTGAAGCAGCAGGTGGTGGAGATGCGCCAGAAAATGCGCGATCACCTCGGGGGGAAGAAGCCGGGCCGTTTTATGCTCAAACAGGATAGCGGCGGCATCACTGACATTGAGTTCCTGGCCCAGTATTTGGTGCTGCGTTACAGCCATGATAAGCCTAAGCTGACCCGTTGGTCGGACAATGTGCGTATTTTTGAATCTCTGCTCAATGAAGGTGTGCTGGATGAAAGTCAGGCTCAGGCGCTGACTCAGGCTTATACCAGCATGCGCGATCAGATCCATCATCGTAACCTACTCAATCAGGATGCGGATGTCAGTGAAAGTAAATTTGTGGCAGAGCGCGATTGGGTAACACGGGTTTGGGCGCAGTGGCTTCTTTAGTTGGCACAGTGTGATAAACTTCGCCCAGTGATAAATATTGGAGATCCATAATGAAACCAATCCTACCTGACTACAGTGATGCTGGGGTATTAATCATTGGTGATGTGATGCTGGACCGCTATTGGCATGGTCCGGCTGGTCGCATCTCACCAGAGGCGCCAGTGCCGGTAGTAAAAGTAGAACATAACGAAGAGCGTCCGGGTGGGGCAGCAAACGTGGCGATGAATATCGCATCACTCGGCGGTCAGGCGCATATTATTGGTTTAACAGGCATGGATGAACCGGCTCAGGTGCTGGCAGATAAACTGACCGCCCTGAAAGTGAACTGTGATTTTGTTGCATTGCCGGACTATCCGACCATCACCAAGCTGCGTGTTCTGAGTCGTGGTCAGCAGCTGATTCGTCTCGACTTTGAAGACAAATTTGAAAATACCGATGCGGATCTGATCCTGTCGCGTATGGATAAAACGTTGGCCAGCGTCAATGCCGTGATCTTATCCGATTACGCCAAAGGTGCTCTAGAGCATGTGCAACTGTTTATCCAGCGCGCCCGTGCTGCTGGTGTGCCGGTGTTTATCGATCCGAAGGGCGCCGATTTTGAGCGTTACCGCGGTGCGACTCTTTTGACCCCTAACATGGCCGAATTCGAGCAGGTGGTGGGTAAAGTCAAATCGAATGAAGATCTGGTGCAAAAAGGCTTAGGTCTGATCGAACAGTTTGATCTCGATGCATTGCTGGTCACGCGCAGTGAACATGGCATGACACTGCTGCGTCGCGGCATGGCGCCGTTCCATCTGCCGACTCAGGCCAAAGAAGTGTATGACGTGACGGGTGCCGGTGATACGGTCATCTCCGTTCTGGCCGCATCAGTGGCCGCCGGTAAGGCGCTGGATGAAGCGTGTGCTCTGGCCAACGCGGCAGCCGGTGTGGTGGTCGGTAAACTGGGTACTTCCACCGTTTCTACCATTGAACTGGCCGAAGCCGTGCATGGCAGCAAAGATACTGACTACGGCGTCATTGAAGAAAACGCGCTGATCGCGGCAGTGAAAAAAGCCCAGGCGCGCGGTGAAAAAGTGGTGATGACCAATGGCTGCTTTGACATTCTGCATGCTGGTCATGTCTCTTATCTTAACCATGCTGCTGAACTTGGCGATCGCCTGATTGTGGCCGTCAACACCGATGAATCGGTCAAACGTCTCAAAGGCCCGGCTCGTCCGGTCAACCCGACTGAACGTCGTATGGCGGTATTGGCTGGTTTAGGTGCGGTCGACTGGGTGGTGCCGTTTAGCGAAGATACTCCGCAGCGTCTTATTTCTCAGGTATTGCCGGATCTGCTGGTTAAAGGCGGGGATTACCAGCCGGAAGAGATTGCCGGTGGTAAAGAAGTGATCGCGGCGGGCGGTGAAGTGAAAGTGCTCAACTTTGAAGATGGCTGTTCCACTTCCGAAATCATCGCAGCGATCAAAGGCGGACGCGGCTAACGGCCGAATTTGCCATATTGGTATTGATCGCTGTAAGGTTGGCCCGGCATGCCGGGCCAAAATAAAAAGGGCTCTGATGAGCCCTTTTTTGATCGTCTGGATACCGGCTCAGTGGGCCGGTAAGCCTGCTTATTTGATGGCTTTCAGACCAGCGTTGATGTCAATCACGTCTTGCTCGCTCAGTACACCGACAGCCTGGCGCAGTTGCAGTACGCTCAGGATGTAGTTGTAACGCGCATCTGACAGGTTACGTTTCACGTTGTACAGAGTACGGGTCGCATCTAGCACGTCCACAATAGTACGGGTACCGACATCAAAACCGGCTTCGGTCGCATCCAGAGCAGACTGAGCCGAAATCACTGACTGCTCATACGCGCGAATCGATCCAATCGCCGCGTTGATGTTGTTGTTTGATGCACGTACATCGGTCACAACACCACGGTAAGTGGCTTCCAGATCCTGACTGGCTGAGACGTACTGGTATTCGGCCTGTTTAGTCAGTGAGGTGGTGTTACCACCGGTGTACAGCGGTACGTTGAGGTTAACGCCGATATTGAAATCGTTGTTCTCGTGGTACATATCGTAGCTGCTGGCATTATCGTTGTATTCGCGGCCATAGTTATAACCACCGTCCAGAGTCAGCGTCGGCAGATGGCCGGCGCTGGCAAGGTCGATGTTATCTTTCGCCACGTCCTGAGCAATACGCGCTGACAGCAGTGACAGGTTTTTCTCCTGCGCCTGCTCAAGCAGAGTATTCATTGATTCTGCCGTACGGCTGGTTGAGAAACGCGCAGTGTCCAGGATGCTCAGGTTGGTGTGCTCCTGACCGGTGATTTCACGCAGTGCTTCGTAGCTGTTGATCAGGTCATTGTTTGCCAGCACTTCATCGGCCAGCACGGTGTCATATTGTGCCTGAGCGTCATGGACGTCGGTAATTGCCGACAAGCCCACTTCAAAACGTTGTTTGGTTTGTTCGAGCTGACGACCAACCGCGGCTTTCTCGGCGCGTACAAACTCCAGGGTATCCTGAGCGCTGAGAACGGCGAAGTAAGCTTGTGCCACCCGCAGAATCAGGCTTTGCTGTGCGTCTGCATACTGAGCGTCGGCCTGACGGGCTTGCTTCTCAGTCGTGTCCAGAGAAATCCAGCTGGAACGGTTGTACAGTTGTTGTGAAAAACCGACGCCAGCGGTCAGGCTGTCGCTGTCACGTGCATCAACATCGCTGCGGTTCAGGTTGTATCCCGCGGTCAGATTAATCTGAGGTAGCAGTGAGCTACGACTGGAGTTAATCGCTTCAAAGGCTGAATCACGTTGTGCCGCTGCACTCAGCAGTTGAGGATCGTTCTGTTTTGCTTGGTCGTAAATTTGCGCAAGGTCGTCAGCGAGTACTGAGGTACTCAGGCTGCCTAAAGTTGCACTAATCAAAAAAGGAAGCAGTTTTTTCATTGGTCCTATTCCTGCCTGAATATGAAAGGAGTTACGCTCACGAGAGTGTAACCCAAATTGCTGGTATTTCACTCGAAACTTTGCACTTTTTACACTTAGCTGTCCAATTGTGCAATAAAAATCGCTTATCGACTTAACTATGAGTACAATTTTTGTATAAAAAGTTGAGCAATGTCCTTGGAAGTAAGAAAAATTCATGAGTAAACTATAAGATTGCTTAAGAGAGGTTACTAATGCAACAGTCTGACCAGCCACAGGGAGCATTTTCGCCCGATGACGTTGATGTTGTCTCACGTGAGACACTGTTCCAAGGATTTTTCCGAATGGTGAAGTATCGGTTCAAGCATCGATTATTTCAAGGCGGATGGAGTCCGGTCATTGAAAGGGAAATGTTTGAGCGTGGCCATGCGGCTGCTATGTTACCGTATGATCCGGTACGCGACCAGGTGGTCATTATTGAGCAGATCCGGGTTGGCGCATTAGAACATTCCCAGCCATGGCAACTGGAAATCGTCGCCGGCATCATTGATCGCAACGAGAGCGCCGAACAGGTCGTGCGGCGCGAAGCAGAGGAAGAAGCTGGGATCTTGGTCAAAAGAATGGAAACTATTACGTCGTACTATCCGTCAGCCGGGGGATGTTCTGAGAAACTGGATGTCTACGTAGGTGAGGTCGACGCTTCACTGGCCGGTGGCGTACATGGGTTAGACTATGAAGGTGAAGACATCAAAGTGCATGTGATGAGCCGCACACAGGCGTACCAGCTGGTACGTGAGGGCCGGATTGAAAATGGCGCCTCGATCATCGCACTGCAATGGCTGGAGTTAAACTACGAGCAGTTACAAACGAAATGGCACAATTGACAGCATTAAAGAAGACGTATCATGTTGATTTACCGGAACTGATGCGGACTTATGAAACGAACTACGCCAAGTTGAACGCTTTGCTGCCCGCGCAGGCGGGCGTCGGTGACGTGCGCTGCTACCAGGCCGCACACCAGGCTTACCAGTTGCAAGTGCTGGAAGTCACAAAGTACACAACTTTGGTGGAGATCTGTCAAAGTGATGATATCTCAATATTTCCATTGCCAACCATGTCTGTCAGGCTGTACCACGATGCTCGCGTCGCAGAAGTGCTGACCACAGATAAACTTGTCCGGGTTCAGGCCAAATATGACTACCCGAACGAGCAAATGTTGCAAAAAGATGAGAAAGCACAAATTAACCGTTTTCTGGGCGATTGGCTGACCTTTTGTCTCAAGCGAGGTATCAGCCGTGCTCCCATCAACATTAATCAATAGCATTAGGTTTATAGACTTTGAACGTGTCGCCCAGTTTAGATAATTCCGACAGCATAAAGCTGGTTCAGATTACAGATACGCACCTTTTTGCGCCCGATGATGGCAGCCTGTTGAGTGTTAATACCGCCGACAGCTTTCGTGCTGTGGTGGCGGAAATCATGGCACAAAAGGTCGAGTTTGATGCCATTCTGGCAACCGGGGATATTTCCCAGGATCACAGCACCGAATCCTACCTGCGTTTTACTCAGGGCGTCGCGCCACTGGGTAAAACCTGTTTCTGGCTGCCGGGTAATCATGATTACAAACCGAACATGAATACGGTTCCACCCATATCACAGGTGCATGCAGTAGAACATGTGTTGCTGGGGCATCACTGGCAGATGATTTTGCTGGATTCACAGGTGGTGGGTGTGCCGCATGGCCGTCTCAGCGATCAGCAGCTGGCGTTGCTGGACAGTAAACTGAGCGCTCATCCGGATCGTTTTACTCTGGTTTTACTTCATCATCATCCGTTACTGGTTGGTAGTGCCTGGCTGGATCAACATACCCTGAAAGACAGCCACCTGTTCTGGCAGGTGGTTGAGCGCCACCGCAATGTGAAAGCGGTGTTGTGCGGACATGTCCATCAGGATATGGATCGCCAGCATCTGGGCGTGCGGGTGATGGCGACACCGTCTACTTGTGTGCAGTTCAAACCGAACTCGGATGATTTTGCCGTTGATCAGCGCCCGCCGGGCTGGCGTGAGCTGGAGCTGCATGGCAACGGTGAAGTGACGACTCAGGTGAAACGACTGGCGCAGGGCGTATTTTTGCCGGACTTCACTTCAGGTGGTTACTGATATGAGCCAACGTCCATCATTGCTGATGTACATCCACGGTTTTAACAGCTCACCGCTGTCGCATAAAGCGCAGGTAATGGTACAGTATTGTGCGACGCAGCGCCCTGACATCAAAGTAGTAGTGCCTGAGCTGCCATGCTTTCCGCATCAGGCGGCGCAGCATCTGCTGCAAGTGGTGGAGCAGTATCGTCACGACTATCAGATTGGCCTGGTCGGCAGCTCTCTGGGCGGCTATTTTTCTACCTGGCTCAATCAGCAGTTCGGGTTTCGTGCCGTGCTGGTTAATCCGGCGGTACGGCCGTATGAGCTGCTGGTGGATTTTCTTGGTGAGCAGGAGAATATGTACACCAAGCAGCGCTACGTGCTGACCAAAGCCCACATTGATGAACTGAAAGCTCTGGACGTAGCGACACTGGGTCAGCCGCAGGATTTCTGGCTGCTGCAGCAAACCGAAGATGAAGTGCTGGATTATCGCCAGGCCGTGGAAAAATTCCAGGCCGCCAAACAGACCGTGGAGCCGGGCGGCAACCACAGTTTTGTTGATTTTGAGCGTTATCCGGCGCAAATCCTCCAATTCTTAAATCTCTGATCTTTTCATTGAGGGAAGAGTCATAATTTTACTTGATACTTACTGATGTCGCTTGACATCAGTGAGCCTCTTCCAGACTATGTTTCCTTTGGACTTTTCTTATTTATAACGCTGGAAAATGCGGCAAATAGCCGGTCATTTCATCAAAAATCCAGCGTTCACAAATGAGTTGTAAAGTTACGAATCATTTATCGATAAAAGCATTCCGTATTATGACTGAACAATATAATGCTGGAGCCATTGAGGTTCTTAATGGCTTAGAACCAGTACGTCGCAGACCTGGGATGTATACGGAGACCACGCGCCCGAACCACCTTGGGCAGGAAGTCATTGACAACAGTGTTGATGAAGCGTTGGCCGGATATGCCTCTAAGGTACAAGTGATCCTGCATGCCGATCAATCGCTGGAAGTGATTGATGACGGTCGTGGTATGCCGGTGGATATTCACCCGGAAGAGAAAGTGTCCGGGGTTGAGCTCATCATGAGCAAACTTCACGCCGGTGGTAAGTTTTCCAACAAAAGCTATCAGTTCTCCGGTGGTCTACACGGGGTGGGGATCTCGGTCGTAAACGCCCTGTCCAAACGGGTGGAAGTCACCGTGCGCCGTGACGGCCAGGTGTATGAAATTGCCTTTGAACATGGTGATAAAGTCTCTGATCTGACGGTCACCGGCACCTGTGGCCGCCGCAACCGTGGTACCAGTGTCCACTTCTGGCCGGATGCCAAGTATTTTGACTCGGCCAATTTTTCCGTCACCCGCCTGATTAATAATTTGCGCGCTAAAGCGGTACTGTGTCCCGGGCTGGAGATTACCTTCAGCGATAAGGTTAACAACAATGAACACCGCTGGTTTTATGAAGATGGCCTGAAGGATTATCTGGCGGATGCGGTGAAAGGTTATCCGCTGATGCCGGAGCAGCCGTTTACCGGCGAATTCAAAGCGGAAACCGAAGCGGCGACCTGGGCGGTGATCTGGCTGCCGGAAGGTGGCGAACTGACCACGGAAAGTTACGTTAACCTGATCCCGACCGCACAGGGTGGTACGCATGTGAACGGCCTGCGTCAGGGCCTGCTGGATGCGATGCGCGAATTCTGTGAATTCCGCAATCTGCTGCCGCGCGGCGTTAAGCTGACTGGTGAGGATGTGTTTGATCGCTGTGCTTATGTATTGTCGATCAAAATGCAGGATCCGCAGTTTGCCGGCCAGACCAAAGAGCGTCTTTCATCGCGCCAAAGTGCTTCGTTTGTCTCCGGGGTCGTGAAAGATGCGTTCAGCCTGTGGCTGAACGAGAAGCCGCAACTGGCAGAGCAGTTGGCGGAAGTGTGTATTGCTAATGCTCACCGCCGCATGCGTGCCAGCAAGAAAGTGGTGCGTAAGAAAGTCGCCTCAGGCCCGGCCTTGCCAGGTAAACTGACCGACTGCTCACAGCAGGATCTCAGCCGTACCGAACTGTTCCTGGTGGAAGGTGACTCGGCAGGCGGCAGTGCCAAACAGGCACGTGACCGTGAGTTCCAGGCCATCATGCCATTGCGCGGTAAGATCCTTAATACTTGGGAAGTGTCTGCCGATCAGGTGCTGGCCTCGCAGGAAGTACACGATATTTCAGTGGCGCTGGGGATTGATCCGGACAACGACAATCTGGAAGCGCTGCGTTACGGTAAAGTGTGTATCCTGGCCGATGCGGACTCGGACGGTCTGCATATCGCGACCCTGCTGTGCGCGCTGTTTACCCGTCATTTCCCTGCGCTGGTGCGTGCCGGTCATGTCTATGTGGCGATGCCGCCGCTGTACCGGATTGACTGTGGTAAAGAGGTGTTTTACGCCCTGGATGATGATGAGAAAAACGCCATTCTCGAGCGGCTTAAAAACAAAAAAGCCAAGATCAACGTGCAGCGCTTTAAAGGTCTGGGTGAGATGAACCCGCTGCAGCTGCGTGAAACCACCATGGATCCGAACACACGCCGTCTGGTGCAACTGACCATAGACGATGACAAAGCGACAGAAGAGATGATGGACATGTTACTGGGCAAGAAGCGCGCGGATGACCGCCGTAACTGGCTGCAGAACTATGGCGATCAGGCTGAGGTCGAGGTTTAACCATGTCGAACGAAATTACTTACGATGGCGTTGAGCAGCTGCCGCTGCGCAAATTTACTGAAGACGCATATCTGAACTACTCCATGTACGTAATCATGGACCGGGCGTTGCCGTACATCGGTGACGGCCTCAAGCCGGTGCAGCGCCGTATTATTTATGCGATGTCTGAGCTGGGCTTATCCGCTGCGGCGAAATACAAGAAATCGGCGCGTACCGTCGGTGACGTGCTGGGTAAATATCACCCGCACGGTGACTCAGCCTGTTATGAAGCCATGGTACTGATGGCGCAGCCGTTCTCTTACCGTTACCCGCTGGTTGACGGTCAGGGCAACTGGGGTGCGCCGGATGATCCCAAGTCGTTCGCGGCGATGCGTTATACCGAAGCGAAGTTATCAAAGTTTGCCGAAGTTCTGCTCAGTGAACTGGGGCAGGGCACGGTCGAGTGGCAGCCGAACTTTGACGGCACCATGAAAGAACCGAAAATGCTGCCGGCGCGCCTGCCGCATATTCTGCTTAATGGCGTGACTGGTATCGCGGTCGGTATGGCAACCGATATCCCGCCGCACAACGTACGTGAGGTGGCGGATGCCACCATTCATCTGATTGATAATCCGAAAGCCTCGCTGCCGGATCTGATGCAGTATGTCAAAGGGCCGGATTATCCGACCGAAGCGGAGATCATCTCGCCGCAGGCGGATCTGGAAAAAGTGTACCGCACTGGTCGTGGCAGTATCAAAATGCGTGCGGTGTGGCACAAAGAGAGCTCGGATATTGTGATTACCGCGCTGCCGCACCAGGTTTCCGGCGCTAAGCTGCTTGAGCAGATTGCCAACCAGATGCGCGCTAAGAAACTGCCGATGGTGGAAGATCTGCGTGACGAGTCGGATCATGAAAACCCGACCCGGATCGTGATCGTGCCGCGCTCTAACCGGGTCGACTGCGATACGCTGATGAACCACCTGTTTGCGTCGACCGATCTGGAAAGAAGCTACCGGGTTAACCTGAACATGATTGGCCTCGACAGCCGTCCACAGGTCAAGGGTCTGGTGACGATCCTGAATGAATGGATTCAGTTTCGTCGCGAAACGGTGCGTGCCCGTCTGCAACACCGTCTTGATAAAGTACTGGCCCGTCTGCACATCCTGGAAGGTTTGCTGGTGGCTTACCTCAATCTGGATGAAGTGATTGAAATCATTCGCAATGAGGATGATCCGAAAGCCGTGCTAATGGCGCGTTTTGGCATTACCGAGATTCAGGCTGATGCGATTCTTGATACCAAACTGCGTCATCTGGCCAAGCTGGAAGAGATGAAAATCCGCGGCGAACAGGATGAGCTGGAAAAAGAGCGTAACAAGCTCGAAGAGCTGCTCGGTTCCGAGCGTCGTCTCAACACTTTGCTCAAGAAAGAACTCAAAGCCGATGCGGAGAAATACGGTGATGACCGTCGCTCGCCGCTGGTGGAACGTGAAGAAGCCAAAGCGCTGACTGAACGTGACCTGATGCCAAGTGAAGCCATCACGGTCATCTTGTCAGAAAAAGGCTGGATTCGCCACGCCAAAGGGCATGATGTTGCTGGCGAAAGCCTCAACTATAAAGCGGGCGACAACTACCTGGCGCAAGCCAGTGGTAAGAGTAACCAGCCGGCGGTCTTCCTTGGCAGTGACGGGCGCAGCTATTCGCTTGAGTCGCATACCTTGCCATCAGCACGCGGCCAGGGCGAACCGATCACCGGCCGCCTGAATGTGGCACCGGGCACCACGATCCGACAGGTGATCATGAGTGAAGAAGATCAGCTGTGGCTGGTCGGTTCCGATGCCGGTTACGGTTTCGTGTGTAAAGGGACCGATCTGTTGTCAAAGAACCGCAGTGGTAAAGCACTGGTTAATCTGCCGGAGAACTCGGAGATCATGGCACCGCAGGTGGTCAACGATCTCGATAATGATGAGATCCTGGCGATCACCAATCAGGGCCGGATGTTGCTGTTCCCGATTAAAGATCTGCCGCAACTGAGCAAAGGTAAGGGCAACAAGATCATCAATATTCCGGCCGCGAAAGCTAAGGCTCGGGAAGAGGTGGTCTCACATCTGATGGCCTTGCCGAAAGATGTCACTATTACCCTGTATGCCGGTAAGCGTAAGCTGGGACTCAAGCCTGCTGATCTGGAAAATTACCGCGGTGAACGTGGTCGTCGTGGTGGTCTGTTGCCACGCGGTTTGCAGCGCGTGACCCGGATCGACCTGGACTCCGGCACGGCAGACAGCTCGGAAGAAGAGTAATCTTATCCCGGCCTTCAGCCCTTGTGGCTGAAGGCCGGGTGAGTTTGACAAAGAGTTGCTGATAAAAAACAAGCCCCGCATCGCGGGGCTTGTTTTTTATACTGTATTAACCATGGCTCCGGTTTAGTACTGGTCTTCGGACCAGCCGTCACTGTCGGACATGTCCGGTGCGCCGGGAATGGATTTTTCCTCATCTGCCCATTCACCAAAATCAATCATCTGGCATTTCTTGCTGCAGAACGGACGGTGCGGGCTTTGCTCTCCCCACTCAACACTTTCGCCACATTGCGGGCACTTTACCACGGTGGGTTTCTTTGACATCTTGTATCCTGTTTACTGCTTGGGTCGCAGGGCAGATTAACTGCACACCGCGAGATCAAATTCGATATTCTGGGTACTGGCCTGTCCGGAGCTGAATTCAATAAACTTGATCGCAAAGCGATTTTTATGTCCCGAAATCATCGGGTACACGCCGTATTCAAGCGGAATAGACAGACGCAGAATATTGGCTTCTTCCGCATCACTTTGGTAGAAACCGGCTTTGGCTTCACGATTGCGGAAGCTACCGGTTTCGCGGGTCAGTTTTAACCACAGTTTCAGCGCATCGGCCAGGGGTTGTAACGGTTTGATCCATTGTCTGGCATCCTGGATTTTCTGCTCGAGTGGCAGATGCAGCCAATAATGCAGCGCCGGAAGATCAAAACAGCATGAGCCGCCAGGCAGGTTAAAACGCTGACGAATCGCACTCAGGAAGCGGTCTTCCTTAAGTGACTGGCCGAAACGTTCTGCGCCCATCAGGCTGCGATGCGCATGGTCGACTTCACTGAGCAGACTCTGCAGCATCTCCTGATCGACCCCTTCGACATTAAGCCAGTTGCGGTAGACCTGACGCTGTTTTTCAACGTCTTTGGCCAGTTCACTTTTGAGCTGAATCTGCTCAAAAATTTCCAGTAGATCAAACAAAGAGCGGAAGAATAGCTGATGTTGAATATCGTCACCGAATTGCGACGCCTGCTCCATCTGACTCAGCAGGGCCTCGACACGCAGATAAATGCGCGTTTTTTCGTTGAGTGGATGTTCAAACTTATGTGTGGTCATCAAACTAGCCTTGGATTATTTGGACTTATTCTCACAGATTTGTACGGCTTATGGCTAGATACTTTTGGTGCAATTCTGTGATTTGAGGCAAAAGTTTCTGGTTTTTTGCGTCATTTTTAATCACATCATCGGCGCAGGCTAAACGTTGTTCACGGCTGGCCTGTGACGCCAGGATAGCGCGCACATGCTGCTCGGAAACCTCGTCGCGTGCCATGGTGCGCTGGATTTGTGTCGCTTGGTCGACATCCACCACCAATATTCGGTCTGCCATAGACTGTAGCTGGTTTTCCACTAACAGTGGAACCACAAGTAAGGCATAAGGAGAGTGCACTTGTCGTAAATCCTGTGTCATTTTTTCACGGATCAGCGGGTGGAGCAGGTTATTTAGCCACATCTTCTCATTTTCGTTACTGAAAATGCGCTCGCGCAGGGCGGCACGGTTGAGGGTTGCGTCCGGATTTAGCACTGCCGCGCCGAAATGGTCGCGAATCGCAGCCAGGCCGGGGGTGCCTTTTTCCACCACCTGACGCGCCACGATATCGGCATCAACGATATCAATACCAAACTGCTCGGCAAACAGATTGGCAACGGTGCTTTTTCCACTGGCGATACCACCAGTTAAACCGATGACTAACGGCATAGTTACCATCCTAATACTGAGTGTAAATACCAAGCGATAATCGACTGGCCATAGATCATGCATAACCAGCCGGAGAGGGCCAGATAAGGGCCAAACGGAAATGCCTTATCGATACCGCGTTTTTGCAGGCGCAGTTGAATCAGGCCAAAAATCAGGCCGATGACGGATGAGAGCAGAATGATGACCGGCAGCTGTTGCCAGCCGAGCCAGGCACCGAGCGCCGCCAGCAGCTTAAAATCGCCGTAGCCCATGCCTTCTTTACCGGTCAATAGTTTAAACAGCCAGTACACCGACCACAGACACAGATAGCCGGCGATGGCGCCGATTACCGCACTTTGCAAGCTGACAGGGCTAACGCCAAACAGCGCCAGGCTAATCCCGGCCCACATCAGTGGCAGGGTCAGCTGATCCGGCAGCAGCATGGTATCGAAATCGATAAAGGTGGCAGCAATCAGGACGTAGGTAAAGCCAAGCAGAGCTATGCTATAGACGCTGAAACCAAGCTGCAGGGCTATAAAGCCACTGCTCAGGGCGGTGAGCAGCTCAATCAGCGGATAACGGGCACTGATCGACTGGCGACAGTGAGCACATTTGCCGCGCAGCAACAGCCAGCTCAGCAGCGGGACATTATCACGGATCCGAATCGGGGTCTGGCAATGCGGGCAGGTCGAGCGCGGGGTACTGAGCGTCAGGGTTCCCTGTGGGGGAGCAATCCCATATTCCGGAAAAGACTCTGCGCACTCCTGGCGCCATTCACGTTCCATGATTTGCGGCAGTCGATAGATCACGACATTGAGAAAGCTGCCGATGATCAGCCCCAACAGTGTGGCCAGGGCCGGAAACAGCCAGGGGTAATAGTTAAAAATATCCATTGGGGATGCGGTAAGCCTTTGTGACGGTGAGTCAATAATGTAGAACCATACTACCCTAATACACTCATCAAGTTAAAGATTGGCAGATACATTGCGACCACCAGGCTGCCAATCACCCCACCGAGCAGTAAAATCAGCAGCGGTTCGAGGATTTTCCCTAGATTATCAACGCTGTTGTCGACCTCATTTTCATAACTCAACGCAATTCTGGCCAGCATCTCATCCAGAGTGCCGGACTCTTCACCTATCATCACCAGTTGTAGCATCAGCGCAGGAAAAATGCGGCAGTGACGCATCGCCAGATGCAAGGCCATCCCCGAGGCCGTATCACGTGCGATCTGGTCAAGAGCATGGGACAGGTGGGCATTCCCACAGGTTTTAGCTGCAGAGTGCAGGCTGGTCAGTAGCGGCAGCCCCGAACTGAGGCTGGTCGACAGAGTACGGCTGAAACGGGCCAGAGCGGCTTTATACAGCAGTGGCCCGAGCACCGGCAGACGAGTGCTATGGCGGCTGAGCCAGAGCCGCAGCCCGGGGTAAGCCTGGCGCGCTTTACAGACGCCAGCGGCGCCCAGTGCCGCGGCGGTGACCATCCAGGGCCCCAATGTCTGCAGTGAGTGAGAGGCCGCGACGACCTGGCGGGTAAACCAGGGCAACTCGCTGCCCAAATTGGCGAACAGGCGTTCAAACTCCGGAATCACTAAGGTCAGCATCAGATAAGTGACCGCGAAGGCGACGTTGATCACTATGGTTGGGTAGAGCAGCGCCTTGATAACCCTGGCGCGCAGTTGTTCGCTGGTTTCACGATATTGTGCCAGGCGTTCCAGAATTTGTGCCAGGTTTCCGGATAATTCGCCGCTGCGCAGCAGATCGATATACAGGCGATCAAAGTTGTGACCGCTGGCCTGCATCGCAGCTGAGAGCGGCATGCCGCTCTCCAGACTGCGTAGCATAGAGCGCAGCAAGGCTGATACCGCTGCTTTGTTATGGTTGGTCGCAATCAGCTGCAGCGCCGGTAAGAGCGCCACGCCACTGGCGAGCAGAGTGGCCAACTGGCGGGTTAATAACGTGATATCACGTGAGTTCAGACGTTTGCGATAGCGGCTGAGCAGTGAAACGGGACGCGGGGTAATCGAGCGAATTCGGATCGACTGACGTTGCAAGCTGTCACGGACTTCGTGTTCGCTTAGAGCCAGCATGCTGCCGCGCCGTATCCGGCCCTGATTGTCTCTGCCGTGCCAACGATAGTGTTGTAATCTGCTGTTCGACATCGGCTGCCGCTCACCAGGTCGCCAGACCCAGTACCCGCTGCAGCTCCGCCAGGCTGGTCTGCCCGGCGAGCAGTTTTTCACAGCCGGCTTGCTGCAAAGTCTGCATGCCCTGCTGACAAGCCAGCGACTCCAGCTGCTTCACAGGTGCGCGCTGTAGCAGTGCATCGGCAATGACAGGTTCAACATTCAGCATTTCATAGATACCGGTGCGTCCGGCGTAGCCACGATTACAGTGGGGACAGCCGTCCGGGTTGGCGGCAAAGATCACCGTGTCTGTTACCGACTTGCGCTGCTCAGTTGTCTGTTGCTGCTGCTCTTGTGCTGAATGAGCCGGCGCGCTTGCGGCAGGAGAGTGGGTTAGAGGACGGCTTTCTATATGAAGGCTTTCTATATGAAGTAAGTCGGCCTGCGCCCGGGTCAGTTGGGTGGCGATTTTACACTGCGGGCATAAGCGGCGTACCAGACGCTGAGCCACGATAAGATTCAGCGACGATGCCAGATTAAAAGGTTCAATGCCCATATTCAGTAAACGAATCAAAGTCTCTGCGGCTGAATTGGTATGCAGAGTGGATAGGACCAGATGCCCGGTCTGAGCGGCTTTGAGTGCAACGTCTGCGGTCTCGCGATCGCGGATCTCACCCACCATGAGTACATCCGGATCCTGACGCAGAAATGTACGCAGGGCCTGGGCAAAGCCAAATCCGATCGCCGGCTGGACTTGGACCTGGTTAATCCCGTTGAGGTTAATCTCGACCGGATCTTCTGCGGTAGCGATATTGAGGTGTTCACGATTGAGCTGCTGCAGCCCGCAGTATAACGAAATGGTCTTACCGCTGCCGGTTGGTCCGGTGATCAGGATCATGCCCTGTGGTTTGTGTAGAGCCTGCAGGTAGCACTGTTTTTGCTGCTTGCTGTAACCAAGCTGGTCCAGTTCAAGCGGCAGAGCCTGATTATCGAGCAGGCGCAGGACGATCTTTTCGCCCCATAAGGTCGGCAGAGTGGATACACGCAGGTCAATCGCGCTGTCATTATTGAGCCGCAGTTTGATCCGACCATCTTGCGGCAGACGGCGCTGGGCGATATCCAGCCGGGCAAGAATTTTCAGACGCGCTGCCAGGCGGCGACTGAGGTGCGGAGCCGGTTGCTGGGTCTGAATCAAGATGCCGTCACAGCGAATGCGGATGCGATAACTCGACTCGTAAGGTTCAAAATGGATATCCGAGGCCCGTTTGCGTACCGCGTCGAGTAACACCTGATGAATGAATCGGCTGACCGGTGCTTCGTCCTGGCTGACATCCAACTGATAATTGGCTTCATCTTCGGCAACCTGTACCGCATCGGCGAGCTGTTCCTGGCTGATCTCTTCGCGGCGCTCGGCATGATAGCTGGGGAGTGTCTCGCCATACAGACGTCGTATCGCCGCTTGCAGGCTGGGCTGATCAGTCAGCACCGGTTTAACCATCAGACCGGTGGCAAAACAGAACTCTTCTTCCGCTTGGGGCCAGCCGGGATCCGATACGGCCAGGGTTAACTCCCGACTGTCACGCTGCAGGGGCAGCGCCTGATAACGAATGATCAGCTCGCTCAGACCCAGTTGCTGACACAAAGCCGGGTAGTCGAAGTCGTCGAGTTCAATCAGCGGCAGGCTGAACAGACGACTCAGTTGCTGGCTTAGCTCGGCCGGGGTCAGCACGCCTTGTTCAAGGATCGCTTGTGGCGCACTGATATGGCGGCTCAGCGTCTGGCGCTGCAGCGCTGTTTCCTGCTCGCCATCAAGGACGCCGGCCTGACGCAACTGGCGGAGTAATTGGGTGCTCATTATTGGTTGTCCGCACAGCTTTGTGGAGTCTCAAAATTCAGGTCTGAGGCCAGGTTGACGGTGCATCGCCAGCCACTATCCTGGCGGGTATACAAGATAGAAGAGCCGTGGAGTGAACCTTGCTCAAAGGTAAACTGCAGGGTATTGGTTTGTGGTGCAGTCACTTTTCCGAGCGGGGAGTTGTCCTGGTATTGAGTGAAGTCGGCCAGCGAGCCATTTTCCTGCCAGTAAAGCTCGGCCGGAGTGAGCAGAGATTTAAGGGTCGCCAGACCGGTGGCCAGTTCACTTTTGGCGACATAATTCTGATAGGCCGGAACACCGATGGCAGAAAGGACGCCGATAATAGCCACCACGATCATCAGTTCGATCAGGGTAAAGCCGGAAGGTTTAACGCTCAATTTACGCTGCATAACACTCTCTGGGTATGAATGGATGAGCGCTGAGTGTAGATGGGGCGAAGTGGCTAGCCGAGCAGGATAGAGACAGGTTACGAGCCGGACGGCAAAGGGACATACCCGCTCAACAAACGGTGTGCATCCGGTTTGCGAGCGGGGTTAAGTTTTACAACCTGGATTCTTGATGTCTAGTTAAAACGCATTGAAAGATCCATCGCGCGCACATGCTTGGTCAGGGCGCCGACCGAAATGTAATCCACACCAGTTTCGGCGTATTCGCGCAGGGTTTGCATGGTCACATTGCCTGAGTTTTCCAGCGCCGCACGGCCTGCATTAATCGCCACAGCTTCACGCATCATAGGCACGGTGAAGTTGTCGAGCATGATGATGTCAGCACCGGCCTCAATGGCCAGGCGCAGTTCATCGAGGTTTTCTGTTTCCACTTCGACCGGTTTGCCCGGGTTAAGCTGCTTGGCGGTGGTGATGGCCTGAATGATACCGCCACAGGCGATAATGTGGTTCTCTTTAATCAGGTAAGCGTCAAACACGCCGATACGATGGTTGAAACCACCGCCGCAGGCGACGGCATATTTCAGTGCGCTGCGCAGACCCGGTACCGTTTTACGGGTGTCGAGCAGACGGCAGTCGGTACCCTGCAGAGCCTTAACATACTCGGCAGTAATGGTGGCACAACCGGACAAGGTTTGGATAAAGTTCATCGCACTGCGCTCACCGGTCAGCAGAATGCGCGCCGGGCCGCTCAGTGAGCAGAGTTTCTGGTTCGGTTCAACTTTATCACCATCCTGGACGTGCCAGTCGATCTTGACCTCACCACCAAGCTGGCGAAAGACTTCATCAGCCCAGGCCTGGCCACAAAAGATACCATGCTCGCGGGTAATAATGGTGGCGCTGCCCTGAGCGTCGGCCGGAATCAGGCTGGCAGTAATGTCGGCATTCGGATCCAGTGTGCCACCCAGATCTTCTTTCAGGGTATCGCTAACCGAACGGGTAACTTCCAGTGGCAGGTGCTGTTTGAGGTAATCAAGGCGTTGTTGGCTGTTATGAGTATCTTTCATCGCAAATCATTCGGGTGAGTTGAACCGGGATGGGGATGATACGATGTGTGCGGCTGAAATTCAGCCCTTAATCTCGCATTTTGTCGTGACAGGGTTAAGATAGATGGCAGCAACCCGGCTTTTTCAGACAAAAGGTAGAATCATGATTGATGACCAGGGCTGGTACGCCGATGCGCGTCATGTTCCGTCGCCGTTTTTTGATCAGCGTAGTGATGCGCAGGATATTTCGCTGCTGGTGGTGCATAACATCAGTTTGCCGCCCGGCCAGTTTGGCGGACCTTATATTGAGCAGTTTTTTACCGGCTGCCTCGATCCGCACGCGCATCCGTTCTTTGCCGTGATCCATAACATGGGGGTGTCCGCACACTGCCTGATCAGACGTGACGGTGAAGTGGTGCAGTTTGTGCCATTCAGCGCGCGTGCTTGGCATGCCGGGCAATCGAGCTTTGCCGGACGGACGCGTTGCAATGATTATTCGATCGGGATTGAACTGGAAGGGTGCGACTATGTCGCATACAGTGAGGCGCAGTATCAGGCACTGACCCGCTTAACTCAGGTGCTGATGCAGACTTATCCGGCCATCACGCTGCCACGCATTACCGGCCATCAGTATATTGCCCCGGCACGCAAAACCGATCCGGGGCTGGTGTTTGACTGGCAAAAGTTTCGCCGTCTGCTGAACGGCCAATAACCGACGTTAAAGCGGCCGGTGCCCAGTTATTACAGTGCCTGCTGATACTCAACCAGGATTTGCTCGATCCAGGTTGCGATGCGTTCGTCACTCAGTTCATATTGTGAATCTTCGTCCAGCGCCAGGCCGACAAACTGACTGCCGTCTGCCGTGAGTGCTTTTGAGGCGTCAAACTGATAGCTGTCATCATTCGGCCAGTAGCCGATCAGGTTCGCCCCGGTCTTCTTGATCTCGTCGTGCAGCATGCCCATCGCATCGAGATACCATTCGCCATAGCCTTCTTGATCGCCTAAGCCGAACAAGGCGACGTACTTGCCGTTTAGCGAAACGCCAGCGATGTGATCCCATATTTCACTCCAGTCTTCCTGGATTTCGCCGAAATCCCATGTGGAGATGCCCAGTATTAACAAATCATAGTCGCTCATGAAGCTGAGCGGGGTCTCTTTCACATTGTGAATGTCGAGCAGATCTTCACCCAAAATAGCGCGCATTTTTTCCGCCGCCATTTCGGTGTAACAGGTGGTGGAGCCGTAGAACAGACCGATCTTCATAATTACACGTTCATTTTTACTCTGGAATGGGGAATTCTAACCATAAAATAACCAAGAGTGCAGCGAATATCCTGCTATCGCCGGACATTTATGGTATTAAGCTTAGGTTTAGACAAAGAAAAAAGATGAGAAGGACAATGTCAGAGCCTTTTTCTCCCGATCAGGGGCTGGTGGAACAATTCCTTGATGCAATGTGGATGGAGCGCGGTTTATCTGAGAATACTCTCGCCTCATACCGCAATGATTTAACCAAACTGCTGCAGTGGATGGAAGCGCACAATTATCGCCTCGATTTCATCAGTATATCCGGGCTGCAGGAGTATCAGGGCTGGCTGGCGGATAAAGATTATAAACAGACCTCGCGCGCGCGCATGCTGTCGGCGATCCGGCGCCTGTTCCAGTATCTGCATCGTGAAAAAATCCGCAGCGATGATCCCAGCGCTTTGCTGGTCAGTCCTAAGTTGCCCAAACGGCTGCCCAAAGATCTGAGCGAAGAGCAGGTGGAGGCGCTGCTCAGTGCGCCTAATCCGGAGGATCCGATTGAGCTGCGTGACAAAGCAATGCTCGAGCTGCTGTATGCCACCGGGCTGCGTGTGACTGAACTGGTGTCGCTGACGATGGAAAACATCAGCTTACGTCAGGGCGTCGTGCGGGTGATTGGTAAAGGCGGCAAAGAGCGTCTGGTGCCGATGGGTGAGAATGCCATTGAGTGGATCGAAACTTTTATCTCACAGGGGCGGTCTTATCTGTTGGGCGAGCAGACTTCAGATGTGGTGTTTCCCAGTAAGCGTGCGCAGCAGATGACGCGGCAGACGTTCTGGCACCGGATTAAACATTACGCCATCATTGCCGGTATCGACGTAGAACTGTTATCTCCGCACGTATTGCGTCACGCTTTTGCGACCCATTTGCTCAACTACGGTGCCGACTTGCGTGTGGTACAGATGTTACTCGGTCATAGTGACTTATCGACCACGCAAATTTATACTCATGTGGCGACCGAACGATTGAAACAACTACATAGCGAGCACCACCCAAGGGCTTGATAGAAAGGATTTTTTATGAATTTACTACACCGGTTTTCACTGCTGCTGATGTCCCTGCTGGCAGTGTTTAGTCTGACAGGTCAGGCGTTGGCGGCGGACAGCCAGAGCTCAATTGATAAAAGCTTGTTTGAACAGCGTTTTGCTAAGCTGGGGCTGCAAGTGATGGACGTAGTGCCGTCCGATGTCGCTGGTCTGGTTGAAGTGCAGACCGGCAACGGTGTGCTGTTTGCCTCGCCGGATGCGAAACATTTTATTGCCGGCACCTTATATGCGCTGGATGATAACGGCGGTTACCGCGATGTACTGGCCGAGCGTCAGGCGCCAATCAATGCCAAGAAGATCGCCCGGTTTGAAGACAGCATGATTGAGTTTAAGGCTGATAATGAAAAGTATGTGGTGACCGTATTTACCGACATCACCTGTGGCTACTGTGTGCGTCTGCACAGCCAGTTGAAAGAGTATAATGATGCTGGAATTACCATTCGTTATCTGGCGTTTCCGCGTCAGGGGGCTGATGGTCAGGTGGCTGAGCAGATGGCCGCGATCTGGTGCAGCGACGATCCGAAACAGGCGATCCACAACGCGAAACTCAAACGTGAAATGCTGGATGTGTCCGGCAAGGATCTCGCTCAGTGTAAGCAGACCATCAAGCAACATTACAATCTGGGACGCGAGCTCGGTATCAGCGGGACACCGGCTATTTTCCTGCCGAACGGTGAAATGGTGGGTGGCTATCTGCCGGCTGACCAGCTGCTGCAACGTCTGCAACAAATCTAATCAGAACAACCAAGGATACAGGCCTGATTTATCAGGCCTGACTGCATATGATCGAAATTCAACCAAGACCAGAACCGGACCTGTCGCTGCTGCCTGACACGATTCCGGCACTGCTGCGCCGTATTTATCTTAACCGCGGCATCAGCGATGTCGCTCAGCTGGAAAAAGCGGCAAAGGCGTTGCACTCTTATCAGCACTTGCACGGAATTGATAAAGCCGTTGAGCTGCTGTTTAACGCCATCCGTGAGCAGAAGCGTATCATTATCGTCGGTGATTTCGATGCCGATGGTGCAACCAGCTCGGCACTGTCTGTGCTGGCACTGCGTATGCTGGGCAGCCGCAATGTCGATTATCTGGTGCCGAACCGGTTTGAGGATGGGTACGGACTCAGCCCGGAAGTGGTCGAGCAGGCGCTGGCCATGAACGCCGAAATGATCATGACGGTGGATAATGGTGTCTCCTCGATTGAAGGGGTGCGTTTTGCCAAGCAGCATGGCCTGCAGGTGTTGGTTACGGATCACCATTTACCGGGCCAGACCTTGCCAGAGGCCGATGCCATGGTGAACCCGAACCTGCAAAGCTGCGCCTTTCCGTCCAAGGCATTAGCCGGGGTGGGCGTGGCGTTTTATCTGATGATGGCGCTGTGTGTGCAGATGCGTAAAAGCGGCTGGTTTGCCCAGCAGGGGATGGCAGAGCCTAAACTGATGGAGCTGATTGACCTGGTGGCACTTGGCACTGTGGCTGACGTGGTGCCGCTTGATGACAATAACCGCATTCTGGTCCATCAGGGACTGCAGCGCATCCGTGCCGGAAAAGCCCGGCCCGGTATTCAGGCTCTGATTGAAGTCGCCAAGCGCGATGCCCGTAAACTGGTTGCTGCAGACTTCGGCTTTGCCCTTGGGCCGCGCATAAACGCCGCCGGTCGTCTGGATGATATGTCGTTCGGGGTTGAACTGCTGCTGAGTAACAACATTCATGCCGCGCGCCGCATGGCGAGTGAGCTGGACGGGCTCAATCAGACCCGTAAAGAGATCGAAGAGGGCATGAAGCAGGAGGCGATGGCGTTCTGTGAGCGGCTCCAGTTCAGTAAAGACAGTGAACTGCCGCATGGTCTGGTCATGTTTCAGCGTGACTGGCACCAGGGCGTGATAGGCATTCTGGCATCGCGGATTAAAGAGCAGTTCCATCGTCCGGTGATCGCGTTTGCCGATGGCGGCGATGGGTTGATCAAAGGTTCGTGTCGTTCGATTCCCGGCCTGCATATGCGCGACGCGCTGGATAAAATTGATACCCAGAATCCGGGCGTCATTCTTAAATTTGGTGGCCATGCGATGGCGGCGGGCCTGACCATTGAAGAGAAGAATTTTGAGCGTTTCAGTCGCCTGTTTGACCAGGTCGTGCGTCAGGATCTCGATGAAGCATTGCTGAAAGGGGTGATCCTGACTGACGGCGAACTGACGCCGGAAGAGTTCTCGATGCACACGGCTGAGATGTTGCGAGCTGGCGGGCCATGGGGGCAGGCATTTCCGGAGCCGGTATTTGAAGGTGAGTTTAAAGTCCTGCACCAGAAACTGGTGGGTGACAAGCACCTTAAGCTGATGCTAGAGCCGCTCTATAAAGGCCATCCGACCAACATCATGATCGATGGTATTGCGTTTAACGTCGATCTGCGCCGCTGGCCGGATGCCTCAGTCAAGACAGTACGCCTGGCCTACAAGCTGGATATCAATGAATTTCGCGGTAACCAGTCGTTACAACTGATGGTGGACCACCTCGAAGCCAGATAGAGCGAAAAGGGTGATTTACCGGGTAATAACTGGTTAAGAAATAAACAAAAGAGCGGCCAAATTGTGTGTCGCTCTTTTTTTATCCATTTTTTGTGAACTAAACCGGATTTTTGCTGAAAATATCGACTTTGTGAATGGTTGTAACTTACGGTTAATTTCTGCGCTGTATGTTTTTTGTAATTGGTATGACCAATGTTATTGCGGTTATAGCGCGCCCTTGTTAGCAAAGTGTTGGCGGGCGATGGCTTCTATGACTTAGGTCAATTTTTGACTGGACAGTCACGTTTTAATTATGTTAATTTCTGCCCCAACTTGAAATTGGTATTACCAATTGCCAGCAAGAATATAAAGAGTAGAAGAACAATAAATTATGGCTTATCAAAGGATTCGTCAGCCGAAGCTATCTGATGTGATAGAGCAAGAGTTAGAACGGCTGATCGTGGAAGGAACATTGGCCCCCGGGCAACAACTGCCTCCGGAGCGTGAACTGGCTAAACAGTTTGATGTTTCCCGCCCCTCAGTCAGAGAAGCCATTCAGCGCCTGGAAGCAAAACGTCTGCTTACCCGTCGTCAGGGTGGCGGCACTTTTGTCAGCGAAAACATCTGGAAGAGCTTTTCTGATCCTCTGCTAAATTTATTGTCTGTCCATTCGGAAACCCAACTGGACCTGCTGGAAGCGCGTCACGCGCTGGAAGGCATTTCTGCCTATTTTGCGGCATTGCGTGGTACGGAAGAAGATTTTGCCCGGATTCAGGCCTGTGTGGCACGAATCGGTGAACTTCAGGATGCCAAGGACGTTGAACAGGAATCGGCCACGGTGATGGAGTTTCTGATAGCAATTACAGAAGCTGCCCATAACGTGGTATTGCTCCATATCGTTCGCAGCCTGGCTCCCCTGCTCGAGCAAAATATTCTGCAGAATTTTAAATTATTACGCCGCCGCCCCGAGGCGGTGGAAAAAGTAAGTAAACACCGAGCTAATATCGTGGATGCGATCGTGTGCGGTCAGCCGGAAAAGGCGCGCGAAATGTCTCATTCCCATTTAGCTTATATTGAAGAAACATTGTTGGATCTGACCCGGGAAGAGTCTCGTCGTGAGCGTTCCCTGCGCCGCATCCAGCAGGGTAATGATTCGCAGTAAAGCTGCGGTTCATTGCGATTCAAAATAAAATCCAACCAACAGAAGGATAGATCGCCATGTCTGACATGAAGCATGACGTAGATGCACTGGAAACTCAGGAGTGGTTAGCCGCGCTTGAGTCAGTTGTACGTGAAGAAGGCGTAGAACGTGCCCAGTTCCTACTTGAAGAAGTTCTGGAAAAAGCACGTTTAGATGGCGTTGATATGCCAACTGGTATCACTACCAACTACATCAACACCATCCCTGCAGCACAAGAGCCTGCTTACCCGGGTGACACAACACTGGAGCGTCGTATCCGCTCTATCATCCGCTGGAACGCGATCATGATCGTGCTTCGTGCATCGAAGAAAGACCTTGAACTGGGTGGCCACATGGCATCATTCCAGTCATCTGCTGCTTTCTACGAAACATGTTTTAACCACTTCTTCCGCGCGCCGAACGAAACTGACGGTGGCGACCTGGTTTACTACCAAGGTCACATCTCACCGGGTATCTACGCACGTGCATTCGTTGAAGGTCGTCTGACTGCAGAACAGCTGGACAACTTCCGTCAGGAAGTGGATGGCAAAGGTATTCCTTCATACCCACACCCTAAACTCATGCCTGAATTCTGGCAGTTCCCGACCGTATCTATGGGTCTGGGTCCAATCGCTTCTATCTACCAAGCTCGCTTCCTGAAATACCTGGAAGGCCGTGGCATGAAAGATACTTCAGCTCAGCGCGTATACGCATTCCTGGGTGACGGTGAGATGGATGAGCCGGAATCACGTGGTGCAATTTCTTTCGCTGCGCGTGAGAAACTGGACAACCTGTGCTTCCTGATCAACTGTAACCTGCAGCGTCTGGACGGCCCGGTAATGGGTAACGGCAAGATCATCCAGGAACTGGAAGGTCTGTTCAAAGGTGCTGGCTGGAACGTTGTTAAAGTTATCTGGGGCAACAACTGGGATTCACTGCTGGCGAAAGATACCACAGGTAAACTGCTGCAGCTGATGAACGAAACCATCGATGGCGACTACCAGACATTCAAGTCTAAAGACGGCGCTTACGTACGTGAGCACTTCTTCGGTAAATACCCAGAAACAGCTGCTCTGGTTGCAGACATGACTGACGACGAGATCTTCGCGCTGAAACGCGGTGGTCACGAGTCTTCTAAACTGTACGCAGCGTTCAAGAACGCGCAAGACACCAAAGGCAAACCAACTGTAATCCTGGCTAAGACCGTTAAAGGTTACGGTATGGGTGATGCAGCTGAAGGTAAGAACATTGCGCACCAGGTTAAGAAGATGGATATGACGCACGTTGTTGCGATGCGTAACCGTCTGGGTCTGCAAGATCTGATTTCTGACGAAGAAGTGAACAACCTGCCTTACCTGCAACTGGAAGAAGGTTCGAAAGAATTCGAATACCTGCACGCTCGTCGTAAAGCGCTGCACGGTTACACGCCACAGCGTCTGCCTAACTTCACTCAAGAGTTCATCGCTCCTGAGCTGGAAGAGTTCAAACCTCTGCTGGAAGAGCAGAAGCGTGAAATCTCTTCAACTATGGCCTACGTTCGTGCACTGAACATCCTGCTGAAGAACAAGAACATTGGTAAGAACATCGTTCCTATCATTGCTGACGAAGCGCGTACTTTCGGTATGGAAGGTCTGTTCCGTCAAATCGGTATCTACAACCCACACGGTCAGACTTACACTCCTGAAGACCGTGGCGTTGTGTCTTACTACAAAGAAGACACTGCGGGTCAGGTACTGCAGGAAGGTATCAACGAACTGGGTGCAATGTCATCTTGGGTTGCAGCTGCGACGTCTTACAGCACCAACAACCTGCCAATGATCCCGTTCTACATCTACTACTCTATGTTCGGTTTCCAACGTGTTGGCGACATGGCGTGGATGGCGGGCGACCAACAAGCACGTGGCTTCCTGCTGGGTGCAACGGCAGGTCGTACAACTCTGAACGGTGAAGGTCTGCAGCACGAAGATGGCCACTCACACATTCAGGCAAACACGATTCCAAACTGTATCTCTTACGACCCGACTTTCGCATACGAAGTGGCGGTAATCATGCAAGACGGTATCCGTCGCATGTACGGTGAACAGCAGAACGTGTTCTACTACCTGACCCTGATGAACGAAAACTACGCGCATCCGGCAATGCCTGAAGGCGCGGAAGAAGGTATCCGTAAGGGTATCTACAAGCTGGAAACTCTGGCTGGTTCGAAAGGTAAAGTTCAGCTGCTAAGCTCTGGTACTATCATGAACGAAGTACGTAAAGCGGCAGTGATCCTGAGCGAAGAGTACGGCATCGCTTCTGATGTTTACTCAGTCACCTCTTTCAACGAACTGACTCGTGATGGTCAGGACGCAGAGCGTTACAACATGCTGCACCCTGAAGCAGAAGCGAAAGTACCATACATTGCAAGCGTAATGGGTACTGAGCCTGCTATCGCAGCAACTGACTACATGAAGAACTATGCAGACCAGGTTCGTGCCTTCGTACCTGCTGAATCTTACAAAGTTCTGGGTACTGACGGCTTTGGCCGTTCAGACAGCCGTGAAAACCTACGTCGTCACTTCGAAGTGAACGCAGGTTACGTAGTTGTTGCAGCGCTGAGCGAACTGGCTAAACGTGGCGATGTTGAGAAATCTGTCGTAGCGGAAGCTATCAAGAAGTTCGACATCGACACTGAAAAAACAAACCCACTATACGCTTAATTAAGGTAGGAAAAGCAATGGCAATCGAAATTAATGTACCAGACATCGGTGCGGATGAGGTTGAAGTTACCGAGATTCTGGTAA
Source organism: Vibrio sp. H11 (assembly GCF_004804295.1). Lineage (NCBI taxonomy): Bacteria > Pseudomonadati > Pseudomonadota > Gammaproteobacteria > Vibrionales > Vibrionaceae > Vibrio > Vibrio sp. H11. The sequence continues at coordinate 85,942 of NZ_SSHN01000008.1, forward strand.
GCGTTGGTGACAAGGTAGAAGAAGAACAGTCTTTGATCACTGTAGAAGGCGATAAGGCTTCTATGGAAGTACCTGCGTCTCAAGCGGGTATCGTAAAAGAGATCAAAGTAGTGGCTGGCGACAAAGTTTCTACTGGCTCTCTAATCATGATTTTCGAAGCCGAAGGTGCAGCAGCTGCTGCTCCTGCGGCAGTTGCACCTGCAGCAGCGGCCCCTTCTGCTGCAAGTGAGTTGAAAGAAGTTCACGTACCTGATATCGGTGGTGATGAAGTTGAAGTCACTGAAATCATGGTTGCAGTTGGCGACAGCATCACTGAAGAACAGTCTCTGATCACTGTTGAAGGCGACAAAGCTTCAATGGAAGTACCAGCACCATTTGCCGGTACTCTGAAAGAGCTGAAAGTGGCTGCTGGCGATAAAGTATCGACTGGCTCACTGATCATGGTATTCGAAGTCGCGGGTTCTGGCGCTCCGGCAGCGGCTCCGGCTGCAGCGGCGGCACCAGTTGCAGCAGCACCAGCCGCTTCAGCAGCAAAAGAAGTGAATGTTCCGGATATCGGCGGTGACGAAGTTGAAGTGACCGAAATCATGGTTGCAGTTGGCGACACAGTGACAGAAGAGCAATCTCTGATCACCGTAGAAGGCGACAAAGCTTCAATGGAAGTACCAGCACCATTCGCAGGTACCGTTAAAGAAATCAAGATCGCAGCGGGTGACAAAGTGTCAACCGGCTCACTGATCATGGTGTTTGAAGTGGCCGGCACTCCGGTGGCAGGTGCAGCTCCGGCGGCAGCGCCAGCACAGGCCGCGGCTCCGGCAGCAGCGGCACCAAAAGCTGAAGCGCCAAAAGCAGCAGCTCCGGCAGCAACTGGCGATTTCCAGGAAAACAACGAGTACTCACACGCGTCTCCTGTTGTGCGTCGCCTGGCTCGTGAGTTCGGCGTTAACCTGGCGAAGGTTAAAGGTACTGGTCGTAAGAGCCGTATCCTGAAAGAAGACGTACAGAACTACGTGAAAGAAGCGCTGAAACGTCTGGAATCTGGCGCAGGTGCAGCAGCATCTGGCAAAGGTGACGGTGCAGCTCTTGGCCTGCTTCCTTGGCCAAAAGTGGACTTCAGCAAGTTCGGCGAAACAGAACTGCAACCACTGTCTCGTATTAAGAAGATTTCTGGTGCTAACCTACACCGTAACTGGGTAATGATCCCGCACGTTACTCAGTGGGATAACGCAGATATCACTGAACTGGAAGCTTTCCGTAAAGAGCAGAACGCAATCGAAGCGAAGAAAGACACTGGCATGAAGATCACGCCACTGGTGTTCATCATGAAAGCGGCTGCTAAAGCACTGGAAGCGTTCCCGGCGTTCAACTCTTCTCTGTCTGAAGACGGTGAGAGCCTGATCCTGAAGAAATACGTGAACATCGGTATCGCGGTAGATACACCAAACGGTCTGGTTGTTCCTGTATTCAAAGACGTGAACAAGAAAGGCATCTACGAGCTGTCTGAAGAGCTGGCTCAAGTGTCTAAGAAAGCACGTTCAGGTAAACTGACTGCGGCAGATATGCAAGGCGGCTGTTTCACCATCTCAAGTCTGGGTGGTATCGGCGGTACTGCGTTTACGCCAATCGTAAACGCGCCAGAAGTGGGTATTCTGGGTGTGTCTAAGTCAGAAATGAAGCCAGTATGGAACGGCAAAGAGTTCGCGCCACGTCTGCAACTGCCACTGTCTCTGTCTTACGATCACCGCGTGATCGATGGTGCAGAAGGTGCACGCTTCATCACTTACTTGAACGGTTGCCTGAGCGACATTCGTCGTCTGGTTCTGTAATCGCGTTCAAATAAAATAAGGCGGCTGTTATAGCCGCCTTGGTTTAAGCATTGTCTTGCAATTTAATGATGGAAAAATTTTTTCCCGTTGAATTGTCGTCTAGCTCACAGGCTACATGGATTTACTTTTCACACCTTTAACATCTCTGTAAACTGTTGCGGTCTGAAAAATAGTCGTTTAAGTCATTCGTTTAACAAACAAAACAAATAGATAAAACACCCATAGCCTGTTAGGGATATTGACTACAAGAGGTCGAAATGAGCAAAGAAATTAAAGCCCAGGTTGTAGTGCTAGGTGCCGGTCCTGCTGGTTACTCCGCTGCATTCCGTTGTGCAGACTTAGGTCTGGATACTGTACTTATCGAACGTTACAACACTCTGGGTGGTGTCTGTCTAAACGTGGGTTGTATCCCGTCGAAAGCGTTGCTGCACGTAGCGAAAGTTATCGAAGAAGCGAAAGCGCTGGCTGAGCACGGTATCGTGTTTGGCGAACCACAAACGGACATCGACAAGATCCGTCTGTGGAAAGAAAAAGTAATCAACCAGCTGACTGGCGGTCTTGGCGGTATGGCTAAGATGCGTAAAGTTAACGTAGTGAACGGCCTGGGTAAATTTACTGGTCCTAACTCTATCGAAGTGACCGGCGAAGACGGTACTACCGTTGTTAACTTCGACAACGCTATCGTAGCTGCAGGTTCTCGTCCTATCGAACTGCCTTTCATTCCACATGAAGACCCACGTATCTGGGACTCAACTGACGCACTGGAACTGAAAGAAGTACCACAAAAACTGCTGATCATGGGTGGCGGTATCATCGGCCTGGAAATGGGTACGGTTTACCACGCACTGGGTTCTCAAATCGACGTGGTTGAAATGTTCGACCAGGTTATCCCGGCGGCAGATAAAGACATCGTTAAAGTCTTCACTAAGCGTATCGCGAAGAAATTTAACCTGATGCTGGAAACTAAAGTTACTGCAGTTGAAGCGAAAGAAGACGGTATCTACGTTTCAATGGAAGGCAAGAAAGCGCCGGCTGAAGCTGAGCGTTACGACGCAGTACTTGTGGCAATCGGTCGTGTGCCAAACGGCAAACTACTGGAAGCTGAGAAAGCAGGTCTGGAAGTGGATGAGCGTGGTTTCATCAACGTTGATAAGCAAATGCGCACCAACGTACCACACATCTTCGCTATCGGTGATATCGTAGGTCAGCCAATGCTGGCGCACAAAGGTGTGCACGAAGGTCACGTAGCAGCAGAAGTGATTGCTGGTAAGAAACACTACTTCGATCCTAAAGTTATTCCTTCAATTGCTTACACTGAGCCAGAAGTGGCTTGGGTTGGTAAGACTGAGAAAGAAGCGAAAGCAGAAGGTCTGAACTACGAAGTAGCGACTTTCCCATGGGCTGCATCTGGCCGTGCTATCGCATCTGACTGCTCAGACGGTATGACCAAACTGATCTTCGATAAAGAGACTCACCGCGTTATCGGTGGTGCTATCGTAGGTACTAACGGTGGTGAACTGCTGGGTGAAATCGGTCTGGCGATCGAGATGGGTTGTGATGCTGAAGACATCGCTCTGACTATCCACGCTCACCCGACTCTGCATGAGTCTGTGGGTCTGGCATCAGAAGTGTTTGAAGGTACCATCACTGACCTGCCAAACGCAAAAGCGAAAAAGAAAAAGTAATTCTTTTGGCTTCGGCTGACGATATCTCGTCACGCAGATAGACAAAGCCGCTGATTCTGTCAGCGGCTTTTTTGTGTCTGTCGCGCTGCCTGGAGGGGAGCGGGTCAGCCGGAAAAACAGACAAAAAAATAGCGCCTGCAGGCGCTATTTTTTATCCGCTTATCGGCACAAGGTTACTGCTCTTTGTAGATACACAGCATGTCGAGATAGCTTTGCACCAGCTTAAGCACCTGACCTTCATCACGCACACGATTTGCCTGTACGAACAGTGAGTAGCAAACACCATGAAACAGGGTGGCCAGATCTTCAGAGTCATGCTGGTCACACACTTCACCACGCTCAATCGCCTTGGCAAACATGTTTTTCAGCAGCAGCTGGTTGGTGCGGTTGCTGGAGACAAACAGCGGCCACACTTCATCACGGGTCGAAGCACTCCACTCAAACCACACTTTCAGCCAGTGGCAATCATCGATTGCCAGTTTGACCATCTGCTCGGTGATGTTGCCAAGATTTTCTTTAGCGTGAGCATCGAGATCGATGTTGTCAGTGAGGAAGTTGGAAAACTGGCGTACTACATAAGTGAGCACGTCATCGACCAAATCTTCGCGAGTCGGGAAGTAGTTAAACACAGTAGCGACAGAAACCTGAGCGATTTCTGCGATATCGGCGTGACCGCCTCGACCAATCCCACGATTAGCAAAAACCTCCAGTGCAATTTCCATTAATTGCAGTTTACGTTTTTGCGGGGAAAGCCTGGTTCTGGGGCGTTTCTCGATAGATGCGTCCATAATTTTATTTCCTTGCCAATGGTTGTTAGCTGCGTTTTTTAGTAAACGCTAATGATTATATTGTTAATTGCTTGGTTAGCCCTATGAGTGTAATGGTGCATATGATTTAGGTCAACGTTTTGTGACTAAAAAATGTTCAAATCTATTAAATCTTTTTAAATTCAAGACGTTTAAATGGATTAAATTCTCACTAAAATGCAACTAATTGTATATTTGTGAGTCAGGTTGTGCGCTTTATGCACGCTAAGTGAGCGGGTTGTGAGTGGCTACGACCACGAACGGCTATCGCGCATAGGGTGGGGAAGTCGATACGGGTTGGCGCTGAGCAGAGGTTAACACCCACTGTCTGCGGTGTTACTATACGCAGCGAATGATTCAGCGACGCGGCAAATTGCCTTTCCAGATTGGGGTCGCATCAACAAAACGAGATTGGTATGAAACACACAGTTGAAGTAATGATTTCTGAACAAGAAGTTCAGGAACGTGTTCGCACGCTTGGTCAGCAGATCACTGAGCACTATCAGGGCAGCGAAGACCTGGTTCTGGTCGGCCTGCTACGTGGTTCTTTCGTATTTATGGCGGATCTGGCCCGTGCGATCAACTTGACCCATCAGGTCGACTTTATGACAGCGTCGAGCTATGGCAATACCATGGAAAGTTCACGCGATGTGCGTATCCTGAAAGATCTGGATGACGACATCAAAGGCAAGGATGTCCTGCTGGTCGAAGACATTATCGACACCGGTAATACGTTAAATAAAGTGAAAGAGATTTTGTCACTGCGCGCGCCGAAATCAATTCAGATCTGTACGCTGCTCGATAAGCCGTCACGCCGTGAAGTGAATGTTGATGTGAAGTGGATTGGTTTTGAGATCCCGGACGAGTTCGTGGTTGGTGTTGGTATCGACTACGCGCAGAAATATCGTCATCTGCCATTTATTGGCAAGGTCATTCCGCAGGAAGGCTGAATAAAGCGAACAATGCCCACTTTCAGTGGGCATTGTTGTCTCTGTGGTAGAAAGAACCCGTTCAGCGACACAGCAGCTTGTGCTGCGGATTCAAAATTTTCGCCATCGACTGATTGTAGCTGTCATCAATGCCTTCGCGACTGTGACAGCGCACGCCTAAGTATTCCAGCCGGCCATCGCCGATCCCGTATACCACGCCGTGCAGCTCGACATCCTGGCCACGTTGCCAGGCATTCTGTAAGATGGTCGAGTTACCCAGGTTATACACCTGTTCCGCGACGTTAATTTCAGCCAGTTTGTCTGAACGGTCTTCGGCAGGCATCTGGTCGAGGTAAGTGCGGTGCTTGAAATACAGATCGCGAATATGCAGTAGCCAGTTGTTGATAAGCCCCAGTTGCGGGTTGTCAATCGAAGCCGTTACGCCACCACAGCCGTAATGGCCACAGATGATGATGTGTTTGACTTTAAGTACGTCAACCGCATACTGAACCACTGACAGGCAGTTGAGGTCGGTATGAATGACCTGGTTGGCCACATTGCGGTGGACAAACAGTTCGCCGGAATACAGGCCGGTGAGTCGTTCAGCAGGGACGCGGCTGTCAGAGCAACCAATCCATAGAAAGTCGGGGTTTTGTCCTTCGGCTAACTGTCTGAAGTATTCAGGTCTTTCGGCTTTGATCGACTCTGACCACTTAGAGTTGTTGTCGAATAGTTGTTTAATCTCTGGCATTTTACTTCCCTTTATGAATTGCCCTGTTATCTCAGCACACCTGTTTTATTATAGGCACAACAACGCGTTCTGATATCAGATTGCAGGCTGGCCAACTATACACAAAGTCGCACAGGCAAGCTCTGACAAATTTCCCTCCAGAGTACTCATCTGAGCAGTGAAAGGAAGCGCAAATTTTGCAACGAATGATTGGTAAAACAGAAGATTACGTGGGATGTACTGCCAGTTTGCAGTGTAATGCCCGTAATCTATTTCCCGGGCAGGGTTGAAAATCATCCTGCTCAACAGCACATCTAGGATGTTCGAACACAAAGAGTTTTTAGTCTGCTATGTACGCATTAGAGATAGAAGAGCTGCGCAAAACCTATGCCGGTGGTTTTGAAGCACTCAAGGGCGTCAGTCTGAAAGTCAGTAAAGGTGACTTTTACGCCCTGCTCGGCCCAAACGGGGCGGGTAAATCGACCACTATCGGTATCATTTCCTCTCTGGTTAACAAGACCTCCGGTGGTGTGAAGGTGTTTGGTCACAATATTGATACCCATCTGGAGCAGGCCAAGCAGCATCTTGGTCTGGTACCGCAAGAATTTAACTTTAATCCGTTTGAAACGGTGGAGCAGATCGTGATGCAACAAGCCGGTTATTACGGCGTGTCACGCACTCTGGCCAAAGAGCGGGCGGAAAAGTACCTGACTCAGCTCGACCTGTGGGAAAAACGTAAAGAGCGGGCGCGTAATCTGTCGGGCGGGATGAAACGCCGTCTGATGATTGCCCGTGCGCTGATGCATGAGCCGCAACTGCTGATCCTTGATGAACCGACTGCCGGGGTGGATATTGAACTGCGCCGCTCAATGTGGGAGTTTCTCAAGAAAATCAACCAGCAGGGCATTACCATTATTCTGACCACTCACTACCTCGAAGAAGCGGAAATGCTGTGTCGCCACATCGGTATCATTAACCGCGGTGAACTGATTGAAAATACCACTATGAAAGCGTTACTGGGTAAGTTACAGGTTGAAACCTTCATTCTTGATATCGACGATGAAAGCAAACTGCAAACTCTGCAGGATGTGGTGTCGCAGCGTGTGGTTGAAGGTTCACTGGAGATTGAGTTGGCGAAAACCCAGGGCATGAATCACGTGTTTGCCCAGTTGTCGCAGATGGGCATCAATGTGATGTCGATGCGTAACAAGGCCAACCGTCTTGAAGAGCTGTTTGTCAGCATCGTACGCCAGCAGAGTGAGGGGTAATCATAGTATGTATCAGATTTACTGGACGGCGTTTCGCAGCCTGCTGCGCAAAGAGATCAAGCGTTTTACCCGTATCTGGGTGCAGACCCTGGTACCGCCGGCGATTACCATGAGCCTGTATTTCATCATTTTTGGCAATCTGATCGGCTCACGTATCGGTGAGATGAACGGCTTCACTTACATGGAATACATCGTGCCCGGTCTGATTATGATGTCGGTGATCACCAACTCGTATTCCAATGTTGCCTCGTCGTTTTTCAGCGCTAAGTTCCAGAAGAACATTGAAGAGTTGCTGGTTGCGCCGGTGCCTAACTACGTCATCATTGGTGGCTATGTGATGGGTGGAGTGGCGCGTGGCCTGCTGGTCGGTGCTATGGTGACCTTTGTATCGCTGTTTTTCGTTGATCTTAGTGTCGATCACTGGGGCATCATCACAGCGACCGTGTTCCTGACCTCTGTGGTGTTTGCTTTGGGCGGTCTGATCAATGCTGTGTTTGCCCGCTCGTTTGATGATATCTCCATCATTCCGACCTTTGTACTGACACCGCTGACCTATCTCGGTGGGGTGTTTTACTCCATCAGTCTGTTGCCTGATGTGTGGCAGGTGGTGTCGAAGATCAACCCGATTGTCTATATGGTCAACGCGTTCCGTTACGGCTTTTTGGGCGTCTCCGATGTGGATATTACCACCTCGTTCAGCGTGTTGGGCGTGTTTGTGGTACTGCTGTATGCGGTGGCTCATTACCTGGTCAGCAAAGGGCGCGGGTTACGCAGTTAAAGCGCACGTGTTTTGAGCAATAAAAAAGGTCAACCTCGGTTGACCTTTTTTGTATCCGGCGCAGCGTGTTACTCTTCTTCAGAGGAGGCTTTGGCTTCACTGAGATCCACCATCTGATTATCGATCAGACGTACTTTACCGAGGAAAGCCGACATCAGGATCACCGCCTGTTTGCTGTCGGCTGAGATTGGCAGCAGGGTACGGGCGTCGCGGATGAAAATTTCATCCGGCTCCAGATCCGCTGCGCGCAGCTGATCGATCGCATCTTCCACAATCGAGCTGTAATCAACCCGGCCGCCGCGAATCGCGCTGCTGATCCAGCGCATGGTGCGCGCCAGAACCGGTGCGCGCTGGCGCTCATCCAGAGTCAGCAGGTTATTGCGCGAACTCATTGCCAGGCCATCCATCTCACGTACGGTGGGTACACCAACGATCTCGAGATTGAGGCACAGATCGTCCACCATCTGGCGAATCACCGCCAACTGCTGATAATCTTTTTCGCCGAAGCAGGCCACATTCGGCTGCACGATGTTGAACAGCTTAGTGACGATCGTCGCCACGCCACGGAAGTGACCTGGACGCGAAGCGCCTTCCAGCATGTGCGATAAACCAGGTACTTCAACAAACGTCTGTTTATCCAGGCCGTACGGATACATGATGTCCGGCGTCGGGGTAAACACCAGATCGACTCCGGCAGCATTGAGTTTGCTCAGGTCGTCGTCCAGGGTACGAGGATAGTTGTTGAGATCATCGGCCCGTTCAAACTGCATCGGGTTGACAAAAATACTCACCACAACCACATCGGCCAGTTCACGTGCTTTGCGCACCAGCGTCAGGTGGCCTTCGTGCAAATTGCCCATCGTCGGAACAAATGCGATCCGGCGATCATCACGCTTATACTGTTTGATCTGCTCGCGCAGAGCGGAAATGTCAGCAAAAGTCTGCATGATTAACTCCTTTAGGCGATAGTATGTGCATCGTCAGGGAAAGCACCGCGCGTCACATCATCCATGTATTTCGCTACAGCCTTTCGCATATCCCCTGTTTCTGCGAGAAAGTTTTTCGAGAATTTCGGCATGTAGTTAGCCGAGATACCAAACATATCGTGCATGACCAGAATCTGGCCATCGGTAACATTACCTGCACCAATACCGATCACCGGCACATCAAGTAACTGGGTAATGCGTTGTGCCAGCGACGCCGGAACACATTCCAGCAGAATGATCTGGGCACCGGCTTCTTGCAGCGCCAGCGCATCTTTGACCATGCGATCGGCTTTATCCTGTTCACGGCCCTGAACCTTGTAGCCGCCAAAAATGTTCACCGATTGCGGAGTCAGGCCCAGATGGGCACAGACTGGAATCGCGCGCTCGGTCAACATTTTCACTGTGTCGACCAGCCAGTCACCACCTTCGATCTTCACCATGTTGGCCCCGGCACGAACGATTTTCGCCGCGTTTTCACACGCCTGCTCCGGCGTGGCGTAGCTCATAAAGGGCATGTCGGCCATCAGCAGGCAGTTCGGGCTGCCGGCTCGCACACAGCGGGTGTGATACACGATATCTTCTACTGTGACCGGCAAGGTGTCGCTTTGGCCTTGTAACACCATACCCAGAGAGTCACCGACCAACAGAACCGGCATCTCCTGGCTTTCAAACAGCTGGGCGAAACTGGCGTCGTAAGCGGTCGAGGTCGGGAATTTACGCCCTTCCTGTTTCCATTGCATCAGGTCATTAATGGTAATTTTTTTCATTTGTTGTCCTTACCAGGAGTTGGCGCATGCCAAATACTGAGCCCGTTACGCGGCACTGTGATTAACAGTTCGCTCAGCCCAGTCCCATCAGGGAGTTGTAAATTGGGTGCGATTTCTGCGAGCGGGTAAAGTACAAATTCACGCACTTTCATACCGTAATGAGGCACGATAAGTCGCTCGGACTCAATCACCTCATTGCCGTACAGCACGATATCCAGGTCGAGGGTACGTGGCCCCCAACGTTCGGCTTTACGAACTCGCCCGTGTTCCTGTTCGATTGCCTGGGTGCAATCTAACAGCTCCAGCGGGGTTAAGTCGGTTTCGATGGCGACGACCGCATTAATGTAATCCGGCTGGTCCTGTGGCCCCATCGGGGTGCTGCTATACAGCGACGAAGTCGCGATAAAACGCGACTTCGGGACAGATTTCAGTGCTTCAATGGCTTGTTTGGCCTGGGCCACCGGGTCACTTAGGTTACTGCCTACGGCGATATACGCTGTGATCATGACGAGGTTTTACTCTTTTTCTTACGTGGAGAGCGACGACGGCGCGAACTCGGTTTGCCTGTGGCTGTTGTGCCATCGAGATCCGTCACCATCGCCTGGCGCATATTGCGCCCTGCTGTCTGGAAGGTTTCCCACCAGTCAGCCAGTTGTTTGGTTTCACCGCCTTCCACTTCGCCGCGCATCTCAAGAAAATCGAAGCCGGCGCGGAATTTATTCAGCTCCATCAGACGGAACGCGCGCTTACCGGTGCGGCGTGGCAGACGCAGTTGCAATTGCCAGATTTCACGGATTGTTGCCGTGTGGCGACGCGGAATCGCGATGCGTTTTACCACTTCATCTAGGATGCGGTTGCTGGCTTCCATCACCGCATCGTAATCGTTGAAGTTGTGGCTGTGCATCAGCTCTTTGGCCTGCTCCATCATCGGATACCACAGCATGGCGGCAAACATGAAGGCCGGATTGATCCGTTTGCCTTCTTCAATGCGCTGATCAGTGGAATCCAGCGCCAGATCCAGCATCAGCTCGGTCTGGGAGTCGTACTCTTCGCTAAAATACTGCGCTATGGTCGGAAACAGCTGCTGGAACAGGTCATATTCACGCATCAGGTGATACGTTTCCAGGCCGTATCCGGATTGCAGCATTTTCAGCGACTCTTCATACAGACGCGCAGCCGGAATATCGCGCAGCAGCGGAGCCAGATGTTCAATTGGCGCCGCGGTCTCTTCTTCGATGTCGAAATCGAGTTTGACGGCAAAGCGGATGGCACGCAGCATCCGCACCGGATCCTCGCGATAGCGGGTCTCCGGATCGCCAATCAGGCGCACCAGCTTGTCTTCCATGTCTTCCCGGCCACCCGCATAATCGTGAATGCTGTAATCGGCGATGTTGTAGTACATGGCATTGATGGTGAAATCTCGGCGCTCGGCATCTTCATCGATGGTGCCGTAGACGTTGTCACGCAGCAACATGCCGGCTTCAGACTGCGAAGCGAGCTGCTTGTTGTTTTCCTGGTGATGGCCACGGAAGGTCGCCACTTCAATGATGTCACGCCCGAACATAATGTGGGCGAGACGGAAGCGACGGCCAATCAGCCGGCAGTTGCGAAACAGCTGACGAATTTGCTCCGGCGTCGCATTGGTGGCGACATCGAAATCTTTGGGCTTACCGCCCAGCAGTAAGTCACGCACGCCGCCACCGACCAGATACGCCTCAAAGCCTGCACCATGAAGACGGTACAACACTTTTAGCGCATTCTCGCTGATCTGCTCACGCGAGACATTGTGATCCTGGCGCGTAATAATATTCAGAGCGAGCTCTGGGTATACGCGTTGTTTGCTTGGTTCTAAATCGTTGTTATTCATGTGCATCTGACATTGATTGGTGTTGCCTATTCAAGCGTTTTCTGCACCTGCGCTGGCTTAAACGGGCCGAATTTGCGGCTAATAATAGCTTACACAGCGCCATTTGAGAATCGCGCTGTGATCTGGGTCGCTGTGGGCAGTTGTGCAACCTGCCAGTGCTGACATCCCCAAAGGATGATCGCCTCGACACTGCTATCCATGAAATCTTCTGGAATATCAAAGCCTAAAAAACGCATTGCCGCCAAAAGTGCCGGTTTGGGTGCGGCCGGATCTATGGCGGGTGCGTGATTCTGCTTGGAGAGTTTATTCCCGTTGTCATCGAGTGCCAAAGGCAAATGTAAGTAACTGACCGGGTTTTGTTTTAAAGTGTGATACAAGCTGATTTGCCGTCCGGTCGGTTCAATCAGATCGGCACCGCGTACCACTTCGGTCACGCCTTGATCGATATCATCCAGTACCACGGCCAGATTGTAGGCGAACAGGCCGTCACGACGTTTGATGATGAAATCTTCCTGCGCCAGTTCGGCTTGAATCGCAATCTCGCCGTGTTTGATATCATGAAATGCGAACACCGGACTATCCATACGTAGCCGGATGGCACACTCCGCGTTGATTGACAACGCTTTGTTACGACAGGTCCCGGGATAAAAACCGCCCGCCGCTTTGATTTGCTTACGGGTACACTGACAGGCATAGGCCTGGCCGCTAGTCAGCCAAGCGTCGATTTGCGCCTGATATAAGTCATGGCGCTGGCTTTGATAGACCACTTCGCCGTCCCAGTGCAGACCGTAGGCATCAAGTGCGTGCAGGATCCAGTCAGCGGCTCCCGGCATCTCACGTGGCGGGTCCAAATCCTCTATCCGTACCAGCCACTGTCCGTTGCGGGATTTGGCCTGGAAATAGCTCCCCAGCGCGGCAATCAGTGAGCCGAAGTGCAGGGGGCCTGAGGGAGAAGGGGCAAAGCGACCGATATAACTCATAGTGTTGAATATCTTGGTAATAAAACCGGGTTAGTGTAACCCAAAGTGCAAGCGTAGCACCATTATGCGCACCGGGTGGGGTGCGTACAAATAAAAAGGGAGCAATCTGCTCCCTTTTTATCATTCGATGGGGATTAACCCAGCATCTGCTTTTCTTTGATTTCTGCAAGTGTCTTACAGTCAATACACAGGTCAGCGGTCGGGCGAGCTTCCAGGCGACGTACGCCGATTTCTACCCCACAAGATTCACAAAAGCCAAAATCTTCTTCTTTGATCTTGTCTAAGGTCTTCTCGATTTTCTTAATCAAACGACGCTCACGGTCACGGTTGCGCAGTTCAAGGCTGAATTCTTCTTCCTGAGAAGCGCGGTCAACCGGATCCGGGAAGTTGGCTGCTTCATCCTGCATATGGTGTACAGTACGATCAACTTCTGCCCGCAGCTGGTTACGCCAGGCTTCTAAAATTTTTGTAAAATGAGCGATCTGCTCAGGTGACATGTACTCTTCACCTGGTTTTTCCTGATACGGCTCAACACCTGCAATGGCTAGGATGCCTAGCGTTTTCTTTTTGGACTCTTGCATACAGCATCTCCTACTAACACCTAGTCAACTGCGAGAGCAGTCAATTTAAGGCGGGTATCTATAGCAAAAAGAAGTGAGCGAGGCAAACACTCAATTATAAACTTATCTTCAATATCTAGCCCGCATCAATATTTTGTTGAATCCTGGGCAAAATCTATCGAAGAAACCAGTTGAATGTGGTGCTGGCAAAGTTCCGCTTTGTAGCACAGTACTTCGACACCCGCTTCTTGCGCCATTTGTAACAATCGTGAATAGTTCGCGTCTATATGGTGAGCGGGAGCGACTTTTTCAATACCTGAATGTAAAACAGTGAACAAAAGTACCGCTCTGCTCCCATTTCTGGCCATTTCTGTTAGCTCTCGCAGATGTTTCTGGCCTCGTGTGGTAACAGCATCCGGGAAGTAGCCCTGACCCGCGACAGGGGACTCTCCGTCAGGGTTTAAGTCGCCTTGCTGCAGCAGCGTGACACTTTTCACCTCTATATAACAGTGTGGACCGGATTCTGAGTTGAGCAAGATATCGATGCGGCTATTTTCATTGCCATATTTGACTTCGGTGCGTAACTGATCATAACCCTGCAGCTCTTTGATCGTACCATTTTGAATGGCTTCCACGGCCAGTTGGTTGGCGCGTGCGGTGTTGACGCAGATGCGGTGTCCGGCTGGCGTGTCGACCAGCTCCCAGCTGTGCGGATATTTGCGTTTCGGATTATCCGATGTCGAATACCATACCGTACTGCCGGGAATGGCGCAGCCGGTCATGGCACCGGTATTGGCGCAATGTATGGTCATGGTGTGATCATCGCCGGTGGTGACATCGGCCAGAAATCGTTTGTAGCGCTGGATCAAAGTCGCAGGCTGAAGAGGCGGGGAAAACTGCATAACTGACTCGTTTCGCTTCCATTACTGTTTTTATGTACAATATCGGCGCCATTAAAACACAAGGATATCCTCTTGTCACAATTGCCCATCGAAGCTGTGATTCCCGAATTACTCGCCGGAGTTCAGCGCTCACCGCAGGTGATCCTCAAAGCGGCCCCCGGAGCCGGTAAGTCGACCCATTTCCCGCTCGCATTGCTTAAAGCAGGCATAGTGGCCGGCAAGATAGTCATGCTGGAGCCACGCCGTCTGGCGGCGCGTAATATTGCCCGCTATCTGGCGCAGCAACTGGGTGAAAATGTCGGAGAGACCGTGGGTTACCGGGTACGCGGTGACAGCAAAGTCGGACGTCATACCCGGCTGGAAATTGTCACTGAAGGCATTATGACCCGGATGATTCAACATGATCCCGAACTCGATGGTATCGATGCGCTGATTTTTGACGAGTTTCATGAGCGCAGTCTGCATGCCGATACTGCGCTGGCATTCAGCCTGGAAGTGCAGGCGGCGCTGCGTGACGATCTGAAAATCATCGTCATGTCGGCCACGCTGGATCAGCACGCATTGCAAAATCTGTTGCCGCAAGCCAGTTATGTGGAATCGCAAGGGCGCAGTTATCCGGTGCAGATACGTTATCAGCCGGGCACAGTTAATCAACCCTTAGTGGCGGCAATGGAGAAGCAGATCCGCACGTTAATGGCACAGGAAACGGGCTCACTGCTGGCGTTCTTGCCGGGCGCGGGCGCGATTGTACAACTGGCAAATAACCTGCGCGATCTGGCCGCCGATATTGATGTCTGTCCGCTGTATGGTCAGCTCAATTTTAGTGAGCAGCAGCAGGCAATAGCACCGGCAGTTGCCGGACGACGTAAAGTCGTGCTGGCCACCAATATTGCCGAAACCTCGCTCACCATCGAAGGCATTCGTCTGGTGCTCGACAGTGGCCTGGAGCGGCGCGCGCGTTTTGATCTCAAAACCGGTATTACCCGTCTGGAGCAGGTGCGTATCGCCCAGTCTTCAGCCGAGCAGCGCGCTGGTCGTGCCGGTCGTCTCGAAGAGGGGATCTGCGTGCGCCTCTACAGTGAAGCGCAACTGAAGCAACAGCCGCAGGTACCGGTAGCGGAAATTATGCAAAGCGATTTGGCCCCTTTGGCGCTGGAGCTGGCTCAGTGGGGCGCGCAGGATGTCAGCGAATTGCAGTGGCTGGATGTTCCGCCCGCCGTGGCGCTGAGCCAGGCACGCAGCCTGCTGGCGGCACTCGATCTGATGGACAGCCGCCAGCAACTGACCGCATCGGGGAAAGAGGCGCATGCCTTGGGTGTGGAGCCTCGAATCGCGGCCATGTTGCTGGCTGCCCGCCAGCATGGTGAAGCCTGTCTGTACAGCGCATTAGCACTGGCGGCGCTGCTCGAAGAACCTGAACGTCAGGTGTTCGATGTCAGTCACAGTCTGCAGCGCTGGCAGCAGGGGCGCCATCCGCACAGCAAAGTGCTGCATCAGCGCGCGACAGCCCTGGCGCACAAACTCGATAGCGGCTTTGCACTGCGTGCGGTTAAGCCGTCTCAGCTGGCGCAAGTGGCGTGCCTGGCGTTTCCGGATCGAATCGCCCAGCAACGTGGTCAGCACGGTCAGTTCCTGCTCGCCAACGGCCACGGCGCGGTAATTGCAGACGATCAGCCTCTGGCGGGCAGTGACTATGTCATCGCTCTGGATGTGATGCGCAGCCAGCAGCAGTCAAGCCAGGTTTTCAGTGCCCTGGAGCTCGATATGACTGCGCTGCAGCAAACATTCGGCCTGCTGTTCAGCACTCAGGAGCGGGTCGACTGGGATGACAAAGCCGGACGTCTGGTGGCAGAGAAACAGCTCCGCATCGGGCAACTGGTGATTGAACGCGAGGCTTTGCCTGCCCCGGCACCGGAAAAAATGACACAAGCTTTGCTTAATTATGTCGAACGTAAAGGGCTGGCAGTATTACAGTGGGGCGAAACGACGACCGAATGGCTGACCCGGGTTCGTTGTGGCTGTGAATGGTTACCGGAAGAGGCGTGGCCGGATATGAGCGAGCAGGCGTTACTGCGTGACCTTAATCAGTGGTTAGAGCCTTATCTGAGCGGGATTCGCTCGGTTAAAGAGCTAAATAAAGTGCCAGTGCTGGACGCCTTAAAAGCTCGTTTAGGCTGGCCCTTGCACCAGCAGCTGGATGAATGGCTGCCGGTCGAGCACCGCTTGCCCACCGGTTCGAGCAAAAAGATCCGCTATCAGGTCGGGATGGACCCGGTCTTGTCGGTGCGCATGCAGGAAGTGTTTGGCGAGCAGAGTACGCCACTGGTCGCCAAAGGCCGCAAGGCCATCGTGATGGAACTACTGTCTCCGGCTCAGCGCCCGCTGCAGGTCACCCGTGATTTGGCAGGCTTCTGGCGTGGGGCATATAAAGAAGTGCAGAAAGAGATGAAAGGGCGTTATCCCAAACATGTGTGGCCTGATGACCCGGCTAACCACACCGCGACGACCAAAACCAAGCGACAACTGAATTCATGAGTAGAAAAAGCGATACCTCAAAAGGCGAAAGCCGCACAAATCAGGCGGCGAAAAGTGATGCTTCTAAAAGCAATGCATCTAAAAGTCGTGCGCCGAAAAAGCGTGCGGCGCGTAAACCCAGCGCAGGCAAAGCGTCTAATGGTGGCAAAAAACCGGGCAAGCCTTCGTGGAAGCGGCGTTTGTGGAGTCTGAGCTGGAAAGCGGGACTGGCTCTGGCCGCCGTTTTGCTGTTCACCGGGATCTATCTCGACAGCATGATCAAACAGCGTTTTGAAGGCCAGTTGTTCGAATTGCCGACCGTGGTGTACGCGCGCATTCTGACCCTGGAGCCGGGCAGTGAAATCAGCATTGCCGAAATGCGCAATGAACTGGACGTGCTGAATTATCGCAAAGTGAGTCAGCCGCGTTATCCGGGCGAGTATTCTGCGTCATCGACCCGGATCGAAATGATTCGCCGTCCGTTTGAATTTGCTGACGGTCCTGAGCCGGACCGGCATGTAATGCTGTTTTTTGACGGTAACCAACTGACCCGGATTCAGTCGCTGGAGAAAAGAGGCGATCTGGGTTACCTGCGGATTGAACCGAAAATGCTCGGCATGCTGGAAAAGAACACCGCAGAGCAGCGCTTGTTTCTGCGTCGCGAGCAGTTTCCTGAGGTAATGATTGATGCTCTGCTGACCACAGAAGATCGCAACTTTTATCAGCATGATGGGGTGTCGCCGATGGCGATTGCCCGCGCTATGCTGGCTAACCTTAAAGCTGGCCGCACTGTCCAGGGCGGCAGTACCCTGACCCAGCAGCTGGCCAAAAACATCTTCCTGTCGAGCGATCGTACGCTGTGGCGCAAGCTGCGCGAAGCCTATATGGCGCTGATCATTGATTATCGTTACAGCAAAGACCGAATCCTCGAAGCTTACCTCAATGAAGTGTATCTCGGCCAGAACGGCAACGAAGCGGTGCATGGCTTTGGTCTGGCATCGCGCCTGTACTTTGGTCAGCCGCTGCAAGAGCTGCGGCTTGACCAACTGGCACTGCTGGTGGGCATGGTGAAAGGCCCGTCGTACTACAATCCGATGCGTTACCCTGAGCGGGCCAAAGAGCGCCGCGATCTGGTGCTCAAGCTCTTAATGGATCAGGACTTGCTCAACGCCAAGCAGTACGAGCAGGCAGTGAGTCGGCCGCTGGATGTGCAAAAGCATGCCCGTATTGCCAGCCGTCAGCCGGCTTATTTCCAACAGTTATCGATTGAGCTGAAAGACAAGCTGGGTGATGTATTTAAGTCGGATACCGGTTTACGGGTATTTACCTCACTGGATCCTGTGTCGCAGGATAAGCTCGAAGCGGCGGTGGAAAATCAGGTGCCGATTCTCGCCAAGCGCGCAGGGAAAGAGCTGGAAGCCGCCGCAATTGCTGTGGATCGTCACAGTGGTGAAATTCGCGCCATGGTTGGCGGAAGACGCACCGGTTATGACGGTTTTAATCGCGCGCTGAACGCCAGCCGCCCGATTGGTTCGCTGGTTAAGCCGGCGGTGTACATGACGGCCCTCGAACAACCGGAAAAATATTCTCTTGCGACCACTTTGATCGATAAACCGATTACTTTGCAGGGCAGTGAAGGTACCACCTGGTCGCCGCGCAATTTCGATCGTCAGTATCGCGGTGAAGTGCCGCTCTATCTGGCGCTGGCCAAGTCACTCAATGTGCCGACAGTCAGGCTGGGTATGCAACTGGGTATCGACAACGTGTCGCAGACCCTGACCAAGCTGGGCGTGAACCGCGATGAAATTCGTCCGGTGCCATCGATGTTGCTCGGATCATTTTCCCTGACACCGTTCCAGGTCGCGCAGATGTACCAGACCGTGACCAACTCAGGTAAAAAAGCCAGGCTGTCGGCACTGCGTTCTGTGCTCGATCTACAGGGTAATGTGCTGTACCAGTCGATTCCGTCGGTGTCACAAGCGGTGGATCAGCAGGCGGCGTGGCTGACAACCTATGCGATGAAGCGCGGTGTGCTGGAAGGGACCGGACGCTATCTCAACAGCCAGTTTGGCTGGGCGGCACTGGCCGGTAAAACTGGCACCAGCAGTGACAGCCGCGATAGCTGGTTTGTCGGCGTAGACGGGCGTGAAGTGACCACTATCTGGCTGGGACGTGATGACAACAAACCAACCCAGCTGACCGGCGCGAGCGGGGCGCTGCGGGTGTATGCCGATTACCTGCGTTACCGTATTCCGCAGCAGTTGATACTGCCTTGGCCACAACAGATTGCGACCGTTGGTTTTGCCGCCAACGGTGACGGCGGTTTGCAGCTTGATTGTGATAACGACAATAAGCTGCCGGTTTGGGATGTGGCAGGGGAGTGGAAGAAGCAGTGTGAAAACCGCCCGACCCAATGGCTGAAAAAACTCTTTCAGTGGTGATGCCACGCCGCTATAGTGTTTCGATTATCGGCACTTAGGACTTAAGGACACTGCGTGATACGTTGCCTGCTCAGTATTGTTGTTATTACTCATCTGCTCTGGCCCGGCACGAGTCTGGCACAAGCGCAAGACTCAAAAGCCATCGTTGAGCTGGGACATCCCCGGCCCAAGGTCGCTCTGGTGCTGGCCGGAGGCGGTGCCAAAGGTGCTGCTCATATGGGGGTGCTGAAAGCGCTGGAGGAGCTGAAGGTTCCGGTAGATATCGTGCTTGGCACCAGCATGGGGGCTTATGTCGCTGGCCTTTATTCGACCGGTATGAGTGCCGATGAAGTCGAAAGTGTGATTTACAATGTCGACTGGAGCCAGGGCTACCGTGATCGGGTTAGCCGTAGTCAGCGCCGGGTGCGTGATAAAGAGTATGAAGACCGTTATCAGTTGACCACAGATCTCGGGGTCGGCGCCGATGGGGTGCGAGCGCCGCGTGGCGTGGTGCAGGGCCAGAATATGCTGCGCATTCTACGTGAAACTTCAGGTAACCTGCCGCCGTTTGACTCATTTGACGATCTGCCGGTACCGTTTCGGGCTGTCGCCACCGATATCATTAAACTGGATCAGGTAGTGCTGGATAAAGGTTATCTGGTCGATGCCATGATGGCCAGTATGTCGGTACCGGGCGCATTGCCGCCATATCAGATTGACGGCCGTCTGCTGGTCGATGGTGGTGTGACCAACAATATGCCGGTCGATGTGGCGCGTGCCATGGGGGCGGATGTGGTGATCGCGGTCGATATCAGCACCGATTACAAAAATGAAGAAGCTTTTACTACCTTCCTGACTGTGGCCGATCAGCTGTCTAACTATCTGGTCCGCCGCAGTACCGAACTTCAGGCGGAGACGCTCAGTGGTGACGATGTGCTGCTGCGCCCCCAGGTTGGTCTGATGGAAACGACCGACTTTGATAAAATGCCGCAGGCGTTTGCTAAAGGTTATCAGGCTGCAATGGAAAGCCGCGCACTGCTGGAAAAACTCGCGCTGTCGAGTGCCGATTACCAGCACTATATCGACCATAAAGAAGAGCGGCGTCGCGGTCTGACTTATGGTGATGAAATTAAAGTCGATAACATCATTATTAATAACTTCTCCCATTACTCGGACCAGATGCTGAAAAAACGGCTTGATTTGCCTCCTGGTGAGGTGCTGTCGAGCGAGCAGATTGAAGCCGGGGTACAAAACCTCTACGCACTGGATCGCTTTAAACTGATCCGTTACCAGTACGAAGAGCAGAACGGGGCTAATAATCTGGTCATTGATGTCAATGAGAAGCCCTGGGGGCCGAATTATCTTAATTTCCGTTTCTTTCTCGAAGATGATTTTAATACCGAGAGCCAGTACTCCGTTGGTGCTTCACTCAACTTCACCGATATCAGTGCCAACGGCGCTGAACTGGCGCTGAACTTTGATATCGGTACCGATAAGCTGGTCGAGGCTGAACTTTACTCGCCGTTATGGTCTGATCAGAAAGTGTTTGCGACCGCCAAAGTCCGTCTCACCGATGAACGGCGCAGTATGCCGGTGACCGGCTTTGACGACACCACACTGTCGGCAAGTCGTAACTTTCTGCCGGTCGATTATGAAGCCGTGATGGGTGAGCTGGGTATCGGCTATCAGGATACCTTGTGGCGCGGATTTAAAATCGGCGGGCGCTATACCGAAGGGTCAGCGAACTATTCTACCTTGCCGGATTATGCCGATATGGATTTTACCCGTCAGGGGGTGTTTTTTAACTATCGAGTTGATTCACTGGATGATTTCAGTCTGCCACGCGACGGTTTTTACATTAATCTGGAATATCTGATTTCCCATGATGATCTGAGTGCCAACGACATCGGCGTGGTTACCGATTCCTCGGATACCGTGTATGAGCTGAGCGCCAAAATGATCGCGGCGCACAGTTTTGATCGTCATACTTTGGTCGGCAACATAGATTATGGCGAAGTGCGCAGTAAAAACTCCTCAACTCCGATTGAACCGAAAAGCATTGGTGGCTTTCTCAATTTGTCCGGGATCGGGCGTAATAGTCTGATTGGTCAGAATAAAGCTTATGCCAATCTGGTTTATCGCTATCGTTGGTTCGACAACGATTTTGGCCTGTTTACCTCGCCGGTTTATCTTGGCGCTTCAATTGAATACGGTGGTGTCTGGTCGGATCCGGACATCGACATCGGAAATGCCCCTTTATATGCGGCAAGTTCACTATTTGCTGGAGTTGATTCTCCTATCGGCCCGATAATGTTCGGTTATGGGCGAACAGAGCAGAATTTTGATTCACTGTATCTGATTCTGGGTACTACATTTAAGTAACAATCGGTGGTGCGGGTGTGTGACTTCTACCCGCTGTGCTGTATTATTGCTAACCGGGCGCAGGGATTGCGGCAATGAACGTCAGCGTTTTGGCTAGGACTTTAGTCGTAAGTTGCTATGTTGGTCAAAATGATGAGATTTTAATTTATCGTTAATTTTGCTATCCTATCGCCCACAGTTTGGCCTCCTAGGGCGCTGTTTCTCAGTCAAATTTGAATGAAAACATGGGCAACGGAGAGCCAAGTTTCCAAGGATGTTCACTCACCTTTCAATAATAATTGGGTGAACCGCAATGAGAGGAAAAAGTCGTGCTTGAAGCCTACCGTAAACACGTCGAAGAGCGTGCTGCTGAAGGAGTTGTACCTAAACCCCTAGACGCTGAGCAAGTCGCTGGACTTGTTGAACTGCTAAAAAATCCGCCGCAGGGAGAAGAAGAGTTCATTCTTGATCTGCTGGAAAACCGAATTCCTCCAGGCGTTGATGAAGCAGCTTATGTCAAAGCGGGTTTCCTGACAGCAATCACTAAAGGCGAAGTATCATCTCCACTGGTTAGTCGTGAAAAAGCCGCTACCCTGCTGGGCACCATGCAAGGTGGTTACAACATCGAACCTCTGGTGTCTCTGCTTGATGACGCCGAGTTGGCACCTATCTCTGCAAAAGCGCTGTCTCAAACTCTGCTGATGTTCGACGCATTCTACGATGTCGAAGAAAAAGCCAAAGCAGGTAATGCTTATGCCAAACAGGTGATGGAATCCTGGGCGGAAGCCGAATGGTTCCTGAAAAAACCTAAGCTGGCAGAAAAAATCACTCTGACTGTATTCAAAGTCACCGGTGAAACCAACACTGATGACCTGTCTCCGGCACCGGATGCCTGGTCTCGTCCTGATATCCCGGTCCACGCTCTGGCGATGCTGAAAAACGAACGCGATGGCATCCAGCCTGATGAGCCGGGCAAAGTGGGTCCGATTAAACAGATTGAAGCGCTGAAAGAGAAAGGCCATCAACTGGTTTATGTGGGCGACGTTGTCGGTACCGGTTCTTCCCGTAAGTCCGCTACTAACTCTGTGCTGTGGTTCATGGGGGATGATATCCCGAATGTACCAAACAAACGCGCGGGTGGTTTTGTTCTGGGCGGTAAGATCGCGCCAATCTTCTACAACACGATGGAAGATGCCGGTGCGCTGCCGATTGAACTGGACGTCGCAAAACTGAACATGGGCGATGTCATCGATGTTTACCCATATGAAGGTAAAGTGTGTGCACACGGCAGCGATGAAGTCCTGTCGACCTTCAAACTGAAAACTGACGTGCTGCTGGACGAAGTTCGTGCCGGCGGTCGTATTCCGCTGATCATCGGCCGTGGCCTGACTGACAAAGCTCGTCAGTCGCTGGGTCTTGAATCAAGCGATGTATTCTCGAAACCAGTACCGGTTGCCGATTCAGGTAAAGGCTTTACGCTGGCACAGAAAATGGTCGGTAAAGCGTGTGGCGTGGAAGGCATCCGCCCTGGTACTTACTGTGAACCTAAGATGACTACTGTCGGTTCTCAGGATACCACTGGTCCTATGACGCGTGACGAACTGAAAGATCTGGCGTGTCTGGGCTTCTCCGCAGATTTGGTGATGCAGTCTTTCTGCCACACCTCTGCGTATCCGAAACCGGTTGACGTTCAGACGCACCACACTCTGCCAGATTTCATCATGAACCGTGGCGGTGTATCACTGCGCCCTGGCGACGGTATCATCCACTCATGGCTGAACCGCATGCTGTTGCCTGATACTGTGGGTACCGGTGGTGACTCGCACACCCGTTTCCCTCTGGGTATCTCTTTCCCGGCAGGTTCTGGCCTGGTCGCTTTTGCGGCGGCAACCGGTGTGATGCCACTGGACATGCCAGAGTCAGTTCTGGTGCGCTTTAAAGGTAAGATGAAACCAGGTATCACACTGCGTGATCTGGTTCATGCTATCCCTTACTACGGTATCAAACAGGGGCTGCTGACAGTAGAAAAAGCCGGTAAGATCAACGAATTCTCTGGGCGTGTTCTGGAGATCGAAGGTCTTGAGCACCTGACGGTTGAACAGGCATTCGAACTGTCGGATGCATCGGCAGAACGTTCTGCTGCGGGTTGTACTGTGAAACTGTCGCCAGAGTCTATCTCTGAGTACCTGCAATCCAACATCACCATGCTGAAATGGATGATATCGGAAGGCTATGGCAATCGCCGTACCATCGAGCGCCGCATTAAGTCGATGCAAGAGTGGCTGGAGAAGCCTGAACTAATGGAAGCAGATAAAGATGCTGACTACGCACACGTGATCGAAATCGATCTGGCGGAAATCGATCAGCCGATCCTTTGTGCGCCAAACGATCCGGATGATGCACGCCTGCTGTCTGATGTTCAGGGTACGGCAATCGATGAAGTGTTCATCGGTTCTTGTATGACCAACATCGGTCACTTCCGTGCTGCAGGTAAACTGCTGGATAAATACAACGGTCAGCTTGAAACCCGTCTGTGGGTGGCTCCGCCAACCAAGATGGATAAAGATCAACTGATCGAAGAAGGTTACTATGGTATCTTCGGCCGTGCTGGGGTACGCATCGAAACTCCGGGATGTTCACTGTGTATGGGTAACCAGGCTCGCGTGGCAGATAAATCGACCGTCATGTCAACGTCTACCCGTAACTTCCCGAACCGTCTTGGTAACGGCGCGAATGTATTCCTGGCCTCGGCTGAACTGTCAGCGGTCGGTGCAATTCTGGGCCGCATTCCGACGAAGGAAGAGTACCTGCAGTATGCTGAGCAGATTGATGCGACGGCTGCCGATACTTACCGTTACCTGAACTTCCATCTGATGAGTGATTACACCCAGAAGGCGGATACGGTGATTTTCCAGGAACCGGCATAATGCTTCAGGCGTGACCTGATGGCATGACGAAAGCCGCTGCTCTGCAGCGGCTTTTTGTTATTTGCTTAAAAACATAAGCGGCTCCAAACACAAGCTGTTCGCGCTACCGGCTGAGAGGAAAGCTATATGCCCCCGATCACTTACCAGGCGATTTTGGTGCGATATTGTGACTCGTCACTGCCGGGAACAGACGTTATACTGCCGCCATTGATTGCCAGGCATGAATCACGATGGAATTCGAATTTACTAAAAACACTATGTTAGGTGAGTATTACGTCACCTGCAGTATGGAGCATCAAATTGTGGCCCGTTGGCTGCAGGAAGAGATTAGTCAGGATCGCACAAAAATCGAGCAAGTGTTGCATTTGGTGAAGCAGGCGCACCAATTTCCAGCACAGGAGTGGCAATGGGCGGGTAAAGAGATCTCACTGAGCCTGCTTGGTGCTGAAGTGACGGTACAGGATAATGCCTTGTCCTATGGGCATGATATTGAGTTAGAAAGTGAATTCGAATTGTATGAAAGCGAGAGTGTCGCTCAGTGTGGTCTGGAAGATTTTGAGTCTCTGCTGATGCAATGGCAGGCATTTTTAGGCGGATATTAAGTTTACCGCCTTAACAGAGTGCACTTTGTTGGTGAATGGCGAACATTTCGCCTTATTTTTGGGAAAGGGTTGCACCTAAACAGTGCAACCCTTTGTTGTTTTTGAAGCGAAATCTCACTATGTCATTGTAATTAAAGGTATTAAAAAGTTGGCACGTACCTTGGATTGTAGATATGTAAATGGACAACAGCTTCAGAGAGGACGCGATGAAACTCATTAACGCAATCATCAAACCATTTAAACTTGACGATGTACGTGAAGCCCTGGCTGATGTGGGCATCGAAGGGATGACCGTATCAGAAGTCAAAGGTTTTGGTCGCCAGAAAGGCCATACCGAGCTTTACCGTGGTGCGGAATACCAGGTAGATTTCCTGCCTAAGGTAAAAATCGAAATTGCTACACAAGCGGATAACGTTGATCGTGTTCTGGAAGCGATTATCAAAGCGGCACATACCGGTAAAATCGGTGACGGCAAAATTTTTGTTTATGACTTAAGCCACGCAGTTCGTATTCGTACCGGCGAAGCGGACGCGGAAGCACTTTAAGATTCAAAGGACTGGAGACGACTACTATGGAACTGTCGCTTACTGTAACGGAATTACGTTACGCACTGGATACATTCTTTTTCTTAATCTCGGGCGCACTGGTTATGTGGATGGCAGCGGGCTTTGCCATGCTGGAAGCTGGCCTGGTACGTTCGAAAAATACCACTGAAATTCTGACTAAAAACTTTGTTCTGTACGCAATTGCGTGCACCATGTACCTGATTGTCGGCTACAACATTATGTACGTTGATAATGCTGAAGCCGGTTGGCTGCCATCGTTCGGCGCTCTGATCGGCAATCAGGGTGAAGGTGCAGACCACTCTCTAGAGTCAGACTTCTTCTTTCAGGTAGTATTCGTTGCAACAGCGATGTCTGTCGTGTCGGGTGCGGTGGCTGAGCGTATGAAACTGTGGTCATTCCTGATTTTCTCTGTCATTCTGACGGCGTTCATCTACCCGATGGAAGGGTACTGGACTTGGGGCGGTGGCTTCCTGTCTGCAGCAGGTTTCAGCGACTTCGCAGGCTCTGGTATCGTACACATGGCCGGTGCGTCAGCCGCTTTGGCCGGTGTTCTTCTGCTGGGTGCCCGTAAAGGTAAATACGGTAAAAACGGTGAAATTTACCCGATTCCGGGTTCAAACATGCCGCTGGCAACCCTGGGTACCTTCATCTTGTGGTTAGGCTGGTTTGGTTTCAACGGCGGTTCTCAGCTGATGGTGTCTGACTTTGAAAACGCAACCGCGGTAGGCCAAATCTTCCTGAACACCAACGCAGCCGCCGCTGCAGGTGCAATTGCCGCACTGCTGGTATGTAAAACCACTTGGGGTAAAGCTGACCTGACTATGGTTCTGAACGGTGCGCTGGCTGGTCTGGTGGCTATCACGGCTGACCCGCTGTCACCATCTCCGCTGTACGCAGTGGCTATCGGTGTGGTTGCCGGTGCGCTGGTTGTGTTCAGCATCATTGCGCTGGATAAACTGAAGATCGATGATCCAGTGGGTGCGATTTCGGTACACGGCGTATGTGGTTTCTTTGGTCTGATGGTTGTGCCACTGAGCAACGGTGATGCTACATTCGGTGCACAGCTGATGGGTGCAGCAGTTATCTTTGCCTGGGTATTTGCAGCTAGCCTGATTGTCTGGGGTATCCTGAAAGCGACCGTTGGTATCCGTGTCTCTGAAGAAGAAGAGATGGAAGGTATGGACATGCACGACTGTGGCGTAGAATCTTACCCAGAATTCGTGACGGTTAAGTAATAACTCGTTACAAAAGCCTTTTATAAAACCTGCCACATGTGGCAGGTTTTTTATTTTTCATGATTGTTTTATTAATAGTCGTCAATATAATGATTGCAATTGATAAGTCTTATCATTAGCACTCTTAAAGGATTTAACACATGAAAAAACTGCTAACGCTTTCAGCGCTTGCAAGCAGCATGCTGGCACCAGCGGCCATAGCTGCAGAGGAAGTGAATGTTTACTCTTACCGTCAGCCTTTTCTGATTGACCCGATGTTTAAAGAGTTCACTGATGAGACTGGCATCAAGGTGAACGTCAAATTTTCCAAAGAAGGCATTGCCGAGAAACTGGCGCAGGAAGGCGAATACAGCCCGGCCGATTTGGTGCTCACCTCTGAGTTTAGCCGCCTGTTTGAACTGGCAGATAAAGGTCTGACCCAGCCGGTAGACAGTGCCGTGATTGACAGCAATATTCCGGCTCAGTACCGCGATAGTAAGGATGAATGGTTTGCGCTGACTATCCGTACACGCAGTGTTTACTCTTCGCGTGATCGTGTGGGTAAACTGAGTGATGATTTCGATTACCTTGATCTGGCTAAGCCAGAGTACAAAGGTAAAATCTGTACCCGTAGCGGTAAGCACCCCTACAACATTGCTCTGGTTGCCGCCATGATTGCCAACCACGGCGAAGCTGAAACCAAAACCTGGCTGCAGGGCGTAAAAGCTAACCTGGCACGTAAGCCGCAAGGTAACGACCGTGATCAGGTTCGTGCTATCAAAGAAGGTTTATGTGATCTGTCGCTGGGTAACAGCTACTATCTGGGAAAAATGCTGACGGATAAAGAGCAGAAGAGCTGGGCGGAATCAGTTTACATTAACTTCCCGGGTCAGAAGGTGCAGGGCACCCATGTGAACGTCAGTGGTATGGCGATGGCGAAATACGCGCCAAATCGTGATAATGCTTTGAAGTTGATGGAGTTTCTCACCGGCGACAAAGCACAGCACATGTACGCCGATGTAAACTTCGAATATCCGGTTAAACCTGGGGTTGCACGCTCTGAACTGGTGGCATCCTGGGGTGAGTTTAAGTCAGATTCGCTACCATTGGAAAAAATTGCCGACAATCATGAAGCGGCCATCAAGCTGATTGACGAAGTCAAATTTGACCTTTAATCAAATCCAAGGGTATAACTATACCCTTGATTTATGAAAGGGATATGAGATGTATTTGCCATCGCATCTATGCCTCAGCCTGCCTTATAGCTGTTAGGCAATGAAAGAAAAACACCTCATATGGAAAACCAGCAGCGTGGTTCTGGCCACGCTGCTGGTTTTGCCGATCTTAGCGATTTTTTATACCGCCGTTGGTGATACCGACGATGTGTTCCGTCATCTGCTCACCACAGTGATGCCAACCTATGTGTACAACACGGTTGTGCTGGCTGTGAGCGTGATGGCACTGACTCTGGTGTTTGGTGTGCCCAGCGCCTGGCTGATGGCGATGTGCCGGCTGCCGGGAGAAAAAGTTCTGCAGTGGGCCTTGGTTCTGCCACTGGCGATTCCTGGTTATATCGTCGGTTATATCTTTACCGGCTGGTTTGACTACGCCGGCCCGATTCAGGTCTGGCTGCGAGCGCAGACCGGCTGGCTGCCCGGCGAATACTGGTTTCCGGATATTCGCAGTCTGACCGGGGCCAGTCTGGTACTGGCGCTGGTGCTCTACCCTTATGTTTACCTGCTGTGCCGCACCGCATTTATGGAGCAGAATGTCTCCTTGTTGCAGTCGGCACGCTTGCTGAAATGCTCGGCATGGGAGAGTTTTTGCCGTATTTCACTGCCCTTGGTACGCCCCTCGGTGGCGGTCGCCTTATCGCTGGTGGCGATGGAAACCGTCGGCGATTTTGGTACCGTCAGTTACTTTGCCGTTAATACCCTGACTACCGCGGTGTACGATACCTGGCTCAACTATTCCAGCCTGACCGCGGCAGCTAAGATTTCAGCCATTATGCTGATGATCGTAGTGCTGTTACTCAGCGCTGAGCGCTACAGCCGGCGCAAACAAAAGCTGTTCCAGAATCAGTTCAACAGTCATGAAGATTTTCGCTATCCGCTCAGCGGCTGGAAAAAATGGGCGGCGCTGCTGTGGTGCTGGGGGCTGGTGTGTGTGGCGTTTATTTTCCCGCTGCTGCAACTGCTCAGCTACGCTTACACCTATTTTGCCGTCAGTTGGAGTGAGCAGTTCCGAGAATATGCCCTTAATAGCCTCCAGGTTTCACTCAGTGCTGCCGTGCTCGGTGTCCTGGTAGCGATGACGGTCTGCTTTTATATGCGTCTCAAACAGAATCGTTTCAGCGTGGCGCTAATGCGTCTCTCGTCTCTGGGCTATGCCGTCCCCGGTACGGTGCTGGCAATAGGCATTATGGTACCGGTGCTGACCATGGATCACGTCGTCAATGATGTAGCGAAAGCACTGCAGTGGGGCAGGCCGGGGCTGGTTTTCTCCGGCACCATGTTTGCGATTATTTTTGCTCTGGTGGTACGCTTTTCTGCCGTCGCTATCGGCAGTATCGAAAGTAGCCTGAATAAGATTTCCCCGTCCCTGGATATGGCCGCGCGTACCATGGGGTGTCAGCCCAACTGTATGCTGTGGCGCATCCATGTCCCGCTGGTGCGGCGTGGCGCGCTGATTGCCGCTTTGCTGGTGTTTATCGAATCAATGAAAGAACTCAACGCTGCTATACTGCTGCGTCCGTTCAACTTCGAAACTCTGGCGACCTATGTGTATAATTATGCGTCTGATGAGCACCTTGAACTAGCCGCATTACCGGCGGTATTGCTGGTTGTGGTCGGTCTTGTTCCCCTTGTTGTTGTTAACCGTTCCCTGGAGCAAAGTCACTGATGAGCTGCGCATTATCGATTCAGAATCTGACCTGTCAGTATGAGACACAGACCGTACTGGAATCACTCTCGCTTGAGGTGGAACACGGTGAAATCGTCTGCCTGCTTGGAGCCAGCGGATGTGGTAAAACGACCTTGCTCAAGGCCATCGCCGGTTTATTGCCACTCGCTTCCGGAGTGATGAGCCTCAATGGCCTGACCATTGATGACGGGCAGCTATGGTTGCCGCCGGAGCAGCGTAATATTGGTATGATCTTTCAGGATTACGCCCTGTTTCCCCATCTGACCGTGGCGGAAAACGTGGCGTTCGGATTACGTGATTTATCGCTCGCACAGCGCCAGAGCAAGGTAACTGAAATGCTGGATCTGGTTCATCTCAGCGGCTTGAGCGATCGTTATCCGCATCAGTTATCGGGTGGTCAGCAGCAGCGGGTGGCGATTGCCCGCTCGCTCGCTTATAAGCCGGATCTGCTGCTACTTGATGAGCCGTTTTCGAATATCGATACTCAGGTGCGCCACGATCTGATTGCCGAGATCCGTAAGATCTTTAAAAAGCAGGGGGTGACCGCGATTTTTGTCACTCACTCACGGGAAGAGGCTTTTGCTTTTGCCGATAAAATGGCGGTGATGCAACACGGAGTGATCGAGCAGTACGGCACCGCATCGCAACTTTATTTTCATCCATCGAGTAAATTCGTGGCCGATTTTCTCGGCGGCGGCAGTTACCTGCCAGCGACACGTGTCAGTGACAGCCAGTATCAGACCGAATTCGGCGTGCTGGAAGCGACAGCGCAACAGATGATTAACCATGGCGGGCAATGTGAATTGTTGCTGCGCCCGCAGCAAATTCGTATTCACAGCGATGCGGGGAGTCAGGTGACGGTACTGGAGCAGCAGTTTATGGGCGATCACTGCCGCTATGTGATTGAAACCCAGGGCGCTAAATTATTGGCGACGTCATCGCAGGCAATTCAGATCGGCGAGAAAGTCGCGGTCAGTATTGATACCCAGGGGGTACTGGCGTTCTGAGTGACTTATGTCAATTTTTGAATCGTTGCGAATAAAAACGGCAAACCTTGGTTTGCCGTTTTTATTGCTGTGAGAGGGATGGCTGAGCAGCCATATTCACCTCAGGCGCGAGATTTTTTTGCTTGGTAAATTGTGAACTTATTGGTTTTATTCACGGTTTCACACTGACCGAATGCCTGTTCGATGATGGGCGGGTATTTGAGGAAGCTATTGGCCACCACCAACAGTTCACCGCGGTTTTTCAGATGGGCGGGCGCTTTAGCCAGCAGCGTTTCGGTCGCACTGTAACTGGTATCCAGCCCGGAGTGGAAGGGCGGATTGGTGACGATAAAATCGTAGTCGCGCGCGCTGTCTGAATAAACGTCAGAAGCGAATACCCGGCCAGACAGATGATTGGCGGCCAGGGTTGCCTGGCTGGAACGAATCGCCAAAGCGCTGATGTCACACATCTCCAGTTCAATCCCCGGATTGAGGGTCGCCATCACGCTGCCCAGGACCCCGGCGCCGCAACCAAAATCGAGCACTTTGCCACGCAGTGGCGGCAGGCTGTCGAGCAGCAGACGGCTGCCGATATCAAACTCACCGTGACTGAATACGCCAGGCAGGCTGCGAATGGTCAGGCTGTGCTGCTGATATTCAACCTGATAGGATTTAAACCACTGCTCAAGCGTAAATGGTGCCGGTTGCTCAGTGCACTGGCCCCAGTAAAACGAGCAGCGCCGCGCCGAATCATACTTATTGATCGGGCCATAAGCGGCGAACATTTTCTCTATGCTTTTGACCCCGGAACGGTTTTCACCCACCACGACAATTTCGGTCCCGGTGCCAAATTTCGCCATCAGCATCGCCAGCAGATATTCTGCTTCCTGTTTGGCTTTTGGCCAATAGAGCAGGATCATATCCGCCACCAGGTTGTCAGTCAGTTCGGCACCAAAGTAGCTGGTTACGCCCTGATGCTGTTGCAGTTGACGGTGAAACCCATAATGGGTGGTGAATACCGCCACTGACTCACAATGTTTGGCCAGTTGGAGCGGAAACAGATCTTCGGCTTCTCCGGCCACCAGCACCTTTTTACCGGCAAAATAGGCCAGTTGGCGTTCGGCTATCTGACTGGGAGCGGTGTAATTGGACATAACAGACTCGATACAAATTAGGGGGGCAGATTTTCGCATAATCCGCCCCGGGCTTGAAGTGCTTTATCCGCGCCAGGCGGTGTCAGCTGTTGTCCTGCTTGTTGAGAAAACTCTGGAACTCCTCTTCGTACATATTAAAAAACACGATGGTAATGGCAAAGATCAGCGGGCCGTAAATCAGGCCAATCAGACCAAATAGCTGGATGCCGCCTAGCAGGGAGAAGAAAATCAGCAGGGTGTTCATCCCGGCACTGCCTTGCATCAGCAGCGGCCGCAGCAGGTTATCAATTGAGCCGACCAGCGCCACGCTCCAGATACCCAGGAAGACAGCCCAGCCGGTATCGCCGGTGACAAACAGGTAGATGGTGGCGGGTATCCACACCAGTGCGGTACCGACCACCGGGATGAATGAGGCAAAACCCATCATGGTGCCCCAGAACAAACCAGGGAAACCGGCCAGCCACATGCCGATACCGCCGGCAAAGCCTTGCGCTATCGCGGTCAGAAATGAGCCCATCACCGCAGACTTGGACACCTGTTCTATCTGTTGCAACAGGCGGTCCTCCTGACTGCGTGACAGCGGAATAATGTGGCGCAGCGAGGCGATGATCTTGTCGTGGTCGCGCAGTAAAAAGAACAGCACAAACAGCATCAATAGAAAATCCATGATGAAAGAGGTGGCATCACCGAGAATTTTGGCGCTGATGCCAACCAGGTTGCTGCCGAACGTGGTGGCAAACTGGCCAACTTTCTGCGCGATTTGCTGCGGACTGATTTCATCAAACGGCAGATACTGATTGGTGATGGCCAATACTTTCACCACCAGTGGATGGTTGAATACGGTCTGAATGCCGCCGTGAGTGACCCATTGGTAAACATTCTGGGAAAACTTTGAGCCTTGCTGCACGATGGCGCCAAACACAAACAGCAGTGGAATTACTATGATGAAAGTGAGAATGACGCAGGACAGCAGTGAAGCCAGATTAGGATAAGATGGTAACTTAGATTCCATTTTCTCATGGATCGGAAACATGAGCAGCGAGATGATAAAGGCCATCATAATCGAGTTAACATAAGGCCTTATCAGCAGATAGCAGGCAAATGCGGTGGCCAGCAGGGCAACAATTAATACCCAGTGGCTGGAGGAGATCTTCAGTTTATCAGGCACAGTCGTGGTCCAGTTTGCTTCTTAATTAGGGTTATAATGGCTGTATTTCATACTCTTAGCAATGAGGAGTGCAGTATGGGGTGTTGCGATAATGAAACCGGGTGTAAATCTAAGCGTGCGCGTCGTTCG
This sequence comes from Vibrio sp. H11, assembly GCF_004804295.1. Classification (NCBI taxonomy): domain Bacteria; kingdom Pseudomonadati; phylum Pseudomonadota; class Gammaproteobacteria; order Vibrionales; family Vibrionaceae; genus Vibrio; species Vibrio sp. H11. The sequence goes on from NZ_SSHN01000008.1 coordinate 118,989, forward strand.
TTTCCCTGGCTGGGCGTGGTGGCGATAGTCCTTATCGTGCTGGTGGTGATGAACTGGCATTAAGGTTTGGGTATGACGGCCGGCTCGCAAGATGTCATCTCGGCAAGACAATAAAAAAGGCTGCCCAAGCAGCCTTTCAATTTAGGATCGGATGGCGATAGCACCATCACGTGAAGCGAATCAGCCTTGCTGGGCTAGTTCAGCAAAGCTGCGGTCAGCCGCTTCCAGCGTCGCTTCGATTTCTTTCGAACCGTGCGCCAGAGAGGTAAAGCTGGCCTCGAACGCTGAAGGTGCCAGATAAACACCGTGTTGCAGCATCAGGTGGAAGAATTTACGGAAACGTTCCACATCGCACTTGGCCACGTCTTCGTAGCAGGTCACCTGCTCCTGATCGGTAAAGAAGAAACCGAACATCCCGCCGACCTGGTGCACCAGCAGCGGGATACCGTGCTGCTGAGCCAGCTCTTTAAAGCCGTCTGCCAGTTGTTTGGTTTTGGCCGCCAGGCGCTTCTCGTTGCCTTCTTCTTTCAGCAGAGACAGACAGGCATAGCCGGCTGCCATGGCAATTGGGTTACCGGATAAAGTACCTGCCTGGTAAACCGGACCGGTTGGTGCTACGTACTGCATCACCTCTTTACGACCACCAAATGCGCCCACCGGCATACCGCCGCCGATCACTTTACCCAGCGTCGTCAGGTCAGGTTTGATATTGTAGTGTGCCTGAGCTCCGCCCAGAGCAACACGGAAGCCGGTCATCACTTCGTCGAAAATCAGCAGCGCGCCTTCGTTGTCACAGATTTCGCGCAGGCCTTCATGGAAGCCTTCGACCGGCGGAATACAGTTCATGTTGCCCGCGACCGGTTCTACGATGATACAAGCGATTTCGCCCGGGTTGGCAGCAAACAGTTCACGCACTGAGTCCAGATCGTTGAAACGTGCTGTCAGGGTATATTTAGCAAAGTCTGCTGGAACACCCGGTGAGCTGGGCTGACCCAGTGTCAGAGCGCCTGAACCGGCTTTGACCAGCAGGCTGTCTGCGTGGCCGTGGTAGCAGCCTTCAAACTTAATGATCTTATCGCGACCGGTGTAACCACGAGCAAGGCGAATTGCACTCATGGTCGCTTCCGTCCCCGAGTTCACCATACGCAGTTGTTCCATCGACGGGACCAGTTCAGAAACCAGTTCAGCCATGGCAATTTCCATCTCAGTCGGCGCGCCGAAGCTGAGTCCGCGGTGGGCGGCATTGACCACTGCATCACGAATCACAGCGTGGTTGTGACCAAGAATCATCGGGCCCCATGAACCGACATAATCAATGTACGCTTTACCGTCAGCATCAAAGATAAACGCGCCATCTGCACGGTCGATAAACAATGGTGAACCACCCACACCATTAAATGCGCGTACCGGCGAGTTTACGCCACCAGGAATTTTGCTTTGTGCCTTCTGATAAAGATCTTCTGATTTGGTCATGGATAGTTCCTCTTGATGATTGCTCGGACCAATTTGGTCTGCATTGTACGCCGATGAGACGCGAGACGAAATCTTTTCGCTTAATTTCTCTGGCACCGGCTTAGCTGACCTGGGCCGTTTGTGTACCTGAGTGGGGTGAAATGGCGGCTAATACTTGAACGGATAAGTCAGGTATTAGATAATCATCGCTATAGCTAAATTACACTGACCTGTCGCCAGGGTATTTTTTCCTGAGCGAACGGGCACTGACACGACTGAGAGAGGTCATCGTGAGCGAAGTAAATGTACCATTATCCTTTTCGGATGCGGCAGCAACACGAGTAAAAGCTCTGATTGCGGAAGAAGAAAACCCGGCGCTGAAATTGCGTGTCTACATCACTGGTGGCGGCTGCAGTGGTTTCCAGTACGGTTTTACCTTTGATGAAAACGTCAATGACGGTGATACCGAGATCGTTAACAGCGGTGTAACCCTGGTGGTAGATCCGATGAGCCTGCAATACCTGATTGGCGGCATTGTTGATTACACCGAAGGTCTGGAAGGCTCGCGTTTCTTTGTCAACAACCCGAATGCGACCACGACTTGTGGTTGTGGAGCCTCTTTCAGCGTCTGATCCTGACCGCACGTGTCTTACTGACCACAGCGTTTTCCCGAACGTATGGTGCTGGTGCGAATTGGTGCTTGGTGCGAATTTGGCGACAACCGATAATAAAAATCAGCCCGGCTAAGCCGCGGCTGATTTTTTTATTTGCACTGCAAGCTGTTCTGCCCCGCATGAGCGTACAGCGTGGTTAGTTTTTGGCGTACAGCAACTCACTATAGCGGTTTAAATTTTTGAGGCGAATTTTGGCGTTAGCGATAAAGGTCTCTTTGGCTTTACCATTCAGCGATTTGGATTGTGGCAAATCAACGGTACGCGGATTCTTATGCACGCCATTGACCAGGAACTCATAGTGTAAGTGAGGACCGGTAACCCGGCCGGTGCCACCCAGAGTTCCGATGACCTGACCCTGTTTGACTCGCTGACCGGTTTTGACGGTACGTCGTGTCAGGTGCAGATACTTGGTGATATAGGTGTTGCTGTGACGGATAAACACATAGTTGCCGTTGAACTGGTTGTAGCTCGACTTCTCAACAATACCATCACCGGCGGCCCAAATCGGTGTGCCGACCGGAGCGGCGTAGTCGGTGCCGCGGTGTGGACGAACCTGACCGGTCACCGGATGCAGGCGACGTGGGTTGAAGTTGGAAGAAACGCGGCGAAAATCAAGTGGTGAGCGCAGGAAGGCTTTCTTCATCGCCCGTCCGGTCTCATCGTAGTAGTTACCGGTATTGTCATCGAGAATAGCGGTGAAAGTGGTGCCCTGGTTGGTGAACATGGCGGCAATAATGTTGCCCCGTCCAATCACTTCGCCTTCGACCACTTTTTCCTGAAACAGCAGCTTAAAGGTATCGCCGGCACGAATATCGAGGGCAAAGTCGATGTCCCAGCCAAAAATTCCGGCCAGTTCCATGATCTGGTTTGCCGTCAGGCCCGCTCCGACTGCCGCATTCCAGAAGTTGGAGCTGATCTCGGCCTGAGAATAGTTGTACTGATAAACAATCTCTTTTTTATCAAAGCTCGAGGTGTAATCAGTACCGGATTCCGTTTTGGTGACCACGAAAGTTTCTTCAGCACTGATGCGTCGCTTGAGCTGAATCAGTTCATTATTTTCATCAAAGCCAAATTGTAAGCGGTCGCCCGGACGCAGGCGAGACAACTGACTATTGATTTCATCGTTGCTGGAGGTCAGGGCATACAGTTGACGTGAAGACAGCCCCAGGCGCTGGAACAGCACGGCGGCGCTTTCGCCCGGATTGACCACATGGGTTTCCCAACGCAGTAAAGTGGTCGGCAGAATAGTCGCGCCAGGCGACAAGGCTTCGCTGTCGATCGCCAATGGGTAATGGCGGCCGACTTGCAGCCGTTCTGAATCGTCTCTCAGATCTTCCGGATTTGGCAAAAAAAACAGTGCAGTGACGATCAAGGCACTGAACAGGGCGATGAGTGCCCGGTGCATCCATGGAAGTCGAGCAAAAATAGCAAGCATACTCGGGTTCGTTCAATGATTAATTAACAAAAACGCTAGTTCGTTAGTCTAACTGGTTTCAAAATGCATCGCTATTCAAGTAATATGTCAAACTATTAAATTTTTGCCAAATCTGTGGGAGTGAACAAGAATGGCGAGTATTGAAGCCGCTTTAGCTGAGATTAAGCGTGGTGTTGAAGAGCTGATTCCGGAAGAAGAGCTGATTGCCAAATTGAAAGAAGGCCGTCCTCTGCGTATCAAACTGGGCGCGGATCCAACAGCGCCGGACATTCACCTTGGTCACACGGTGATCCTCAACAAACTGCGTGCATTCCAGGATCTGGGCCATCAGGTGACGTTCCTGATCGGTGACTTTACCGGTATGGTCGGTGACCCGACTGGTAAGAACACCACTCGTCCGCCTCTGACCCGTGAAGATGTACTGCGTAACGCAGAGACTTACAAGCAGCAGGTATTTAAGATCCTCGATCCACAAAAGACCACGATTCAGTTTAACTCTGAATGGCTGTCTGAACTGGGCGCAGAAGGCATGATTCGCCTGGCGGCTAACCAGACTGTTGCGCGTATGCTTGAGCGTGATGATTTCAAAAAGCGTTACAACAATGGTCAGCCTATCGCGATTCATGAATTCATGTATCCACTCCTGCAGGGTTATGATTCAGTGGCGATGGAAACTGACGTAGAGCTGGGTGGTACCGACCAGAAATTCAACCTGCTGATGGGACGTGAGCTGCAAAAAGCCAACGGTCAGAAGCCTCAGGTGGTGTTGATGATGCCGCTGCTGGTTGGTCTGGACGGTGAGAAGAAGATGTCTAAGTCAGCCAACAATTATATTGGTGTGGCTGATGCGCCAAGCGAGATGTTTGGTAAGATCATGTCGATCTCTGATGATCTGATGTGGAGCTACTACGAGCTGCTGTCATTCCGTCCACTGGAAGAGCTGGCGCAGTTTAAAGCTGATGTAGCGAATGGTAAAAACCCGCGTGATGTGAAAATCCTGCTGGCGAAAGAGATCATTGCCCGTTTCCATACCGAAGCGGACGCAGATGCGGCAGAACAAGAGTTCATCAACCGCTTCCAAAAAGGTGCGATGCCGGATGAGATGCCAGAGTTTGAATTTGACGCAGGTATCGCGATTGCCAACCTGCTGAAAGAAGCGGGCCTGGTCGGTTCGACGTCGGATGCTCTGCGTATGATCAAGCAGGGTGCTGCGAAACAGGACGGCGAGAAAATCGAAGACGCCAAACTGATTCCGGCTGCTGGCACGGCAGTGTACCAGGTTGGTAAACGTAAGTTTGCCCGAGTCACCGTCAAGTAACCGCGTACACCACCGGTTAGCCGAGAGACCGGCAATCTTTGCTGCTTTCGCTGCCGTTTCGTGACATGTGAAGCAAAAAGCTACCAGTAGCACAAAAGCAACAAGCGCCGCTCAGGCGCTTTTTTTATGCGCAGGTTATATGCACGCCGCATCTTTTTTGCGTTGAAAGGGGATAATCACCGGGTTATAACGGATTATCTGGTTCCGCAGAGGCGGAATCGGGATCCGGCTGGTAAGTTTTAAGACGCAGAATAAACCAGGTTTCAAACACCAGCAGCCCGATGATGGCATATTGCCAGTGAGTGCCCTGAGCCACGAAGTACCATACCGAACCCATTGAAAGCCAGATTAACAGCAGAGACTGCACTTTCTCGGTGCGGGTAAAGCCGCGACCATAATAGAGACGTGTCGCCAGCGGCCCCAGCTGTTTGTGCTGTAATAGCCAGCTCTGGAATTTGGGTGACGACACACCAAAACAGTACAGCGCCAAGAGCAGGAAAGGTACTGTCGGCAACAGCGGCACTGTTGCTCCAATAAGACCGAGAATGACACAGGTCATACCGACGCAATGATAGCCTTTGCGCTTAATGCGACTCATGGGGCGCGGCTGATGCATAATCCCTCCTGCTAACCTGCATGATGCGGGTTGTTTCGTCCTGATTGGGGCTTTCATTCTCATCAGTATCGGAGTCGGTCAGCGTGTTGTCGAGTCTGAAGTGCATATCCGCACAGGTTTTAGTCTGCTCATTTTCTGGTTACTGCATATGTTCGGGTGACGGAATGTTTTCTGATTACGGCGCATTGGAGGTTTTGTGCTCGCTATTAATTAGCGCGCGGTAAAACTCATTTTCAAAGCGGGTGATCGGCGCCTCTTCAGCGCTGTCACTGTCACGTTGGTTGGGAAAGTAATCAGTCACGTACTGGATAAACAGTGTATCAGGCTGACCTTTATCATTCAGAGCGAAGCCCATCATATTATAGGTTCCGTACAGTGAACCGCTTTTGGCACGAATGTGGCCGCGAATGTTATCGCTGCGCATACTGCGGCGGTATTTAAGCGTCCCGCTTTCTCCGGCAACCGGCAGCATGGCCAGCACGCCCAGTTTGGCGTCATTCTGCCACAGATAGTGCAGGATCTGGCGCATGGTGTCGAGCCGGATGCGGTTGTTACGTGATAATCCCGAGCCGTCAACGAGCTGGGCATCCTGCAGAGAAATACCGGTGCGGCTGAAGATAATCTGCTTAATCGCCTCGGTACCGTTACTGAAACTGCCGGGCTGTAGGAAAAAACGTCGTCCGAGCGTTTTGGTCACAGTATCGGCAATCAGGTTATCCGATTTTTTCAGCATCTTGTCCAGCAGCTCCGCCAGTGGTGCCGAGCGATGGATGGCCACCTGCTGACTCGGCGCATCTTGTGGCAGACTACCGATACGAATTTCACCATGCAGAGTGATGCCGAGCTGATTGAGCAGGGCGTAAACACGACGTTTTAGGTAGAGCTCAGTGTTCTGCACGGCAAACTTGAGTGGCATAGGCTGCTTACGCTGCGCCAGACAGCCGGACAGATGGTAGGCATTATCCATCCCGGCATTCAGTTCCAGATCGCAATGCTCACTTTTCTGCTGCACCTTGCTGACGCTGCGAGCATTGGTCGTGACCTGTACCGGATAGTGTTTGGGGACGAACACCCGGGTTGCGCCGTCTGCCTGAGTATAGATAGAAGCCTGAATGCAGTTTCCGTCCAGGTTCATGGCACTGGCCGGCGCGCTGTAGCAGACCCCGGTAATATCCCAGGGCCAGCCGACTGCGCGCTCGTAGCCGTTAAAGGCGCTGTTATCCAGCCATAGATCACCATCGATGTCTTTGCCCTGTTTATCACGTAACTGGGTCAGCAGTTGCGTTAAGTCTTCGCTGCTCAGGGTCGGGTCGCCGGAGAAGATCACTGCCGTGCCCGCGCGGCTGCTGCGCAGTTCGGTCTCAAAGCGAAAATCAGGCCCCAGCTCAAGTAGCGCCGCCAGTGCGGTGACCACTTTCAGAGTGCTGGCCGGCGGGAAATAGTCGCCGGTCTGCTGGACTAAACGCGGCTGCGATGCCGATAAAGGTTGGATCAGTAACCCGGTCCGGGCTCCCGAAGGAAGCAGGTCAGTGGCTGCAGGAGTGGCCATTACGGCCGGCATCAGCAGAGAGGCACATAGCAGGCTGACTAACCGTCTGGCGCAATGAGAAAAATACATGGTACTTGATGGCTGAGCAAGTGATGGGGTGAGTATAGCGGGATAAAAAAACGCCTGCTAGTCAGCAGGCGTTGGTAGATTGACCGGTTATTGTCAAAATTAGAAGTCGTAACGCAGACCCAGGCCAACTTCGTCTTCTGAATCAGCTTTTGATGCAGTGGTGCCAGGTGCAGTCGTGTCGCCTTCGTCGATCATGTTGAAGTTGTAAGAAACCCAAGCGCGGAAGTTTGGTTTGAAGAAGTACGCGGTTTCAAACGCCAGGTTATCAACTGAAGTTTCGTTTTCGTTTTCTGCGTTGTTGTACGCTGCAGTGAACACGGTCTGACCCAGAGTGTACGCGGCTGCCAGCTCGTAGCCTGTGTAGTCGTATTTCTGACGAGCATCGTTTTGTTTGTTACCGTCAGTGTAAACACCCGCGAAGTAGAAATCAGCGATGGTGTAAGAGGCTGCCAGCATGTACTCGTCAGCGCGGTCTTGCTCAGCGTAACCGGCACCGGCAGTGAAACCTGAATCACCGAAAGCGTAGATAGCAGACAGTGAGTAACCGTCAGCATCATTGTCATCGTAAGAACCGTCAGTACCTTCTGTGCGGTCAGCAAAGCGGTAAGAACCACGCAGTGCCAGATCGTCAAACTGACCTTTGTATGCCAGCATGTTGTCAGTGCGGTCAGCAACTTTCAGTTTGTCTGCTGCTGTGTTACCTGCGATACCAGAGAAGATATCGGTAAAGTCTGTGATTACACCCAGTGAACCTTCGGTTTTACCGTAAGAAACCAGACCGAAGTTACCACCCAGACCGGCGTAAGCCAGACGAGTTGCGATATCAGTACCGTCGCTTTCTGTATCGAAGTCGCCACCGTTGTCGTTAGTTTTCAGCTCAGCTTCGTAGAAACCCAGGCCGTACAGGCTGTCATTGATCGCCGTTTTACCCGCGATGTGTACACGTACGCGTGATACATCGTCGGCCTTGCCGTCTTGCATAGACAGACGACCTTCAACGCGGCCACCGATGTCCAGAGAAGTACCATCCTGGTTGTAAAGTTCAGCTGCTTGAGCGCCTGAAGCGATAGCTACAGTTGACACTGCAAGTGCAATCAGAGTCTTTTTCATTTTATTAAGTCCTAATTTACTGTCCATAAATCATTATTAGTGTCGCATCACGATGCTGCCCGTGTGCGTTTAATCCCTAGCATTACTGATTCCGAATCTGAGCGTTGTCCGGGTAATTCAATACGTTAGAAATCGTGAGGTTAGTTTTACCCTCAAAGTTCCTTAATGAGTTAGTAAAATGATATAAATCCCGCTTATGAACAGTGTTTTATTTAAATTGGTAAAAAATCAAGATTATGATTTTAAATGATTTTTGTCTATTTTTATACTTAATTGCACATCATGGTAAGACGGGCATCTTTATAAGTTTTTAGCTGTTTTAGGCGATTTTCTAAACCGGAGAAGTGTGCAGGGGATCACGCCATGCAACAGGTTTGGTGCCTAATCGCAATTTCTCTAACCGACACTTGAATTTGGATGATTTCGCCCGCATGTTTGTTTACACTAAATGCAACGAATTCATCGAGTACTACCTAATCCAGTGATACGGGTTGGGTAGTTTTGTATTGTCCAAAGAATGCCCTTCTTATTTGAAGTTACAGGACAGGCCTTTTGATTGAATAATACTATCCTTAATCAGGGCACAGCTATGCACGGATTGAGGCGTAAAGGCTGTCTGGCAGTGACAATGATGTCTTTGGGCATATCTATGGCATAGAGGTATAAAATGGAAAAAGTTCCAATGACTGTACGTGGCGCTCAGCTGCTGCGTGATGAACTGGATAGATTGCTGAAACTGCGTCCGAAGATTTCTGAAGCAATTGCAGAAGCTCGTGAACTGGGCGATCTGAAAGAAAATGCTGAATATCATGCCGCTCGTGAAGAGCAGGGCATCTGTGAAGCGCAGATCCGTGATATCGAGTTTAAGTTGTCTGTTGCTCAGGTGATTGATGTCACTAAAATGGATAACAGCGGTAAAATCATTTTTGGTTCGACCGTGACTCTGATTGATGTCGATACGGATGCAGAGAAAACCTACCAGATCGTTGGTGAAGACGAAGCGGATATTAAAGCTGGCCGTATCTCGGTGAGCTCTCCGATTGCGCGTGGCCTGATCGGTAAGATGGAAGGTGATGAAGTTACCATCGTGACCCCGGGCGGCGAGAAAGTATTTGAAATCGATCGCGTAGATTACGTGTAAGCGGTTCAAATTACTGAGTTTAAAAAGCAAAAAGGTCGCATCATGCGACCTTTTTGTAATCTTAAGTAACGAAATTACTTACGTGGTAGTTCGATTTTACGTTGCTCAGAAGGACGGAAAAGAACCAGTACTTTACCAATAACCTGTACTTTTTCTGCTCCGGTTTCACGAACAATAGCATCCACAATCAGATGTTTTGTCTCGCGATCTTCCGATACCACTTTCACTTTGATCAGTTCGTGGTGATCAAGCGCAATTTCGATTTCCGCCAAAACAGCTTCAGTCAGTCCGTTACCACCCATCAGCACAACCGGCTTAAGGTTGTGTGCTAAGGCTTTGAGATGCTGTTTTTGTTTGTTGCTTAGGTTCATTACGCGCCCAATTTTCTTTAATATTAGGGTTGAAAAACGACATTTTAACGCCATCTATCATGGAAGACTATATTTTCTACCATACTTTCTCAGATAGAGGCTGCTTAGTTAGGAATCGAATGAGTAAACAGAAGCATTCGGCGAGCTCAGGCCGCTGGTTGAAAGAACATTTTGACGATAAATACGTTAATGAAGCCAAGAAGAAAGGTTACCGTTCTCGTGCTATCTTCAAAATTGAAGAGATTCAGAATAAAGACAAACTGTTACAGTCTGGGATGACCGTGGTTGACCTCGGCGCGGCTCCGGGAGGCTGGTCACAGTATGCCGCTGGTATCGTTGGCGAGGAAGGGCAGGTGATCGCCTGTGACATTCTGCCGATGGACTCGATTGCCGGTGTGGCCTTTTTGCAGGGCGACTTCCGGGAAGAGTCGGTACTGGATGCACTACTGGAGCGGATCCAACCGGACATGGTTGACGTAGTAATGTCTGACATGGCGCCTAACATGGCCGGAAACCAGTCCGTTGATCAGCCACGCGCTATGTATCTGGTCGAATTAGCATTAGATATGTGTCGACAAGTTCTTGCACCTAATGGTAGTTTTGTGGTCAAAGTGTTTCAGGGCGAAGGTTTTGACCAGTATGTTAAAGATGTACGCAGTCTGTTCAAAGCGGTCAAAATCCGTAAACCTGATTCTTCAAGGGCACGTTCCCGCGAAGTGTATATCGTCGCTACCGGTTACAAAGGTTAACGATTTAACCCAGGCTGGCGAAAGTTAACACTATGGCTACAGCCAGAAAACTGTAGTACCCTACCTTTAATTACAACTAGTTATCGCGAGGCTTACACCTTGAGTGATATGGCAAAAAATTTAATTCTGTGGCTTGTGATTGCTGTCGTATTAATGTCTGTTTTCCAGAGCTTTGGCCCGGGCGACAGTAACGGCAGATCAGTCGATTACACCACATTTGTACAGGAAGTTGGCCAAGGTCAGATTCAGGAAGCGCAGTTTAAGGACAGCGAAATTACCTTTACCCGTCGTGGTGGTAGTACACGTTATGTCACTTACATGCCAGTGTATGACCAGAAGCTGCTTGATGACCTGATTAACCAGAACGTAAAAGTTCAGGGTACGCCTCCGGAAGAGCAAAGCCTGCTTGGCACTATCTTCATCTCCTGGTTCCCAATGATTCTGCTAATCGGTGTGTGGATTTTCTTCATGCGTCAGATGCAGGGCGGCGGCGGCAAAGGCGCTATGTCCTTTGGTAAGAGTAAAGCCCGCATGATGAGCGAAGAGCAGATCAAAACCACCTTCGGTGATGTGGCTGGCTGTGATGAAGCGAAAGAAGATGTTAAAGAGCTGGTGGATTATCTGCGTGATCCGAGCCGCTTCCAGAAGTTGGGTGGTAAAATTCCAACCGGCGTATTGATGGTGGGTCCTCCGGGTACCGGTAAAACCTTGCTGGCTAAAGCGATTGCTGGTGAAGCGAAAGTTCCGTTCTTTACGATTTCCGGCTCTGATTTTGTGGAAATGTTCGTTGGTGTAGGGGCATCCCGTGTCCGTGACATGTTCGAGCAAGCCAAAAAAGCGGCGCCATGTATCATCTTTATTGATGAAATCGATGCTGTCGGTCGCCAGCGTGGTGCTGGTGTGGGTGGTGGTCACGATGAACGTGAGCAAACTCTGAACCAGATGCTGGTGGAAATGGATGGTTTTGAAGGTAACGAAGGGATCATCGTTATCGCCGCAACCAACCGTCCGGATGTACTCGACCCTGCGCTGCTGCGTCCTGGTCGTTTTGACCGCCAGGTTGTGGTGGGTCTGCCGGATGTGCGCGGCCGTGAACAAATTCTGAAAGTACACATGCGTAAAGTTCCTCTAGCCGGTGATGTTGAGCCATCCCTGATTGCACGCGGTACGCCGGGTTTCTCAGGTGCAGATCTGGCTAACCTGGTCAACGAGGCTGCTCTGTTTGCTGCCCGTGGTAACAAACGTAATGTGTCTATGGTTGAGTTTGAACTGGCGAAAGACAAAATCATGATGGGTGCCGAGCGACGTTCCATGGTGATGTCGGAAGAGGTCAAGGAATCAACCGCGTATCACGAAGCGGGTCACGCTATTGTTGGGCGCATGGTACCTGAGCACGATCCGGTTTATAAAGTGTCGATTATTCCGCGTGGCCGTGCATTGGGTGTGACCATGTATCTGCCGGAGCAAGATCGCATCAGTATGTCGAAGCAACATCTTGAATCGATGATCTCCAGTCTGTACGGTGGTCGTCTGGCTGAAGAGCTGATTTACGGTGTCGATAAAGTATCGACCGGCGCGTCGAATGATATCGAGCGTGCCACCGACATCGCCCGTAAGATGGTGACTCAGTGGGGCTTCTCGGAAAAACTGGGTCCTATGCTGTATGCAGAAGACGAAGGTGAAGTGTTCCTGGGGCGTAGTGTTACGCAGACCAAGCATATGTCTGATGACACCGCCAAACTTATCGATGATGAAGTGCGCAAGCTGATCGATCGTAACTACGAGCGCGCGCGTAAAATTCTGGTTGAAAATATAGACATCATGCATGCAATGAAAGATGCACTGATGAAATATGAAACCATTGATGCAGGCCAGATTGATGATCTGATGGCACGTAAGAGTGACATTCGTGAACCAGCTGGTTGGGGTGACCGCAGTCAGCCTGCGCAGGAAGAAGCGCCGGCGAAAGCCGAACCTGTTGCGCAAGAGTCTCAGCCAGGCACAGAAGAGCAAGGCTCAGATCAGTCTGCAGATAAAAAAGACGCAGAATAACTCCTCTATTAAAACAAAACCCCGACTTGCTCGGGGTTTTCTGTTTCCTAAATCGACGTTTTTTATGCTACAAAGCGTGACAACCAACGCCTTCCGTGTCGCAGCGCTTTTGGCTGCAGATGCCGTGTGCTTAATCAGGCGGTACGGGCAGCGCCTAGTGAAACGTCTGATTTTGTGTTTGATGTAAGATTAGTTGATAGTGATTTATGAAAATACAAACCGCAACCAAACAACTGGAACTTGACCGCCCGCATGTGATGGGCATTCTCAATACCACTCCGGACTCTTTTTCCGACGGGGGCAGCTATACCACGCTGGAGACGGCGATGGAACGCGCTGAGAAAATGATTGCGGCGGGCGTCACTATCATTGACATCGGTGGCGAATCCACCCGTCCGGGAGCACCGGAAGTGACCCTGGAAGATGAACTGCAACGTGTTATTCCTATCGTCGCGGCAATCCGCGCTAAATTTCCGCAAGTGTGGATTTCAGTCGATACCAGTAAGGCCGAGGTAATGCGCCAATCGGTCGCGGCTGGTGCTGATTTGATCAACGATATCCGTTCCCTGACGGAGCCGGGCGCTTTACAAGTCGCGGCTGAGGCAAATGTGCCGGTATGTATCATGCACATGAAAGGCCAGCCGAAGACCATGCAGCAGGATCCGCAATACGATGATCTGATGCAGGAAGTCGAACAGTTCCTGGTTGAACGTATGGCGGCGTGTGAAGCCGCCGGTATTCAGCGCGACAACATCATCCTCGACCCCGGATTTGGCTTTGGTAAATCGGTTGAACACAATTATCATCTGCTGGCGCATTTGGAACAGTTCCACCGTTTCGGCCTGCCTATCCTGGCGGGGATGTCACGCAAATCTATGATTTTTAAATTGCTTGATAAAAAGCCTGCCCAGTGTGTGGTTGGCAGTGTCACTTGTGCTTCGATAGCCGCCCTGAAAGGGGCGCACATCATCCGAGTCCATGACGTGGAGGAAACGCTGGAAGCCATGACCATTATCAACGCGATGAATAGCAACCGCTGAGTATAGCAACAAAGGATTTATTATGTCTGAAACAAGACGTTACTTTGGTACGGATGGCGTACGTGGCAAAGTTGGCCAATACCCGATTACTCCGGATTTTGTGTTAAAACTGGGCTGGGCCGCCGGTCGTGTGCTAGCACAACAAGGCACCAAAAAGGTCATTATCGGTAAAGATACCCGTATCTCCGGTTATATGCTGGAGTCGGCGCTCGAAGCCGGCCTGGCAGCGGCAGGCTTAAAAGCCATTTTAACCGGTCCGATGCCGACCCCGGCAGTGGCTTATCTGACTCAGACGTTCCGCGCAGAAGCTGGCATTGTGATTTCTGCCTCGCATAACCCGTATTATGATAACGGCATCAAGTTCTTCTCATCCCAAGGCACCAAGCTGCCGGATGAAGTTGAGCTGGCGATTGAAGCTGAACTCGATAAAGCGATTGAATGTGTCGAATCTGTTGAGCTCGGCAAAGCATCGCGCCTGGTGGATGCTGCCGGCCGTTATATCGAGTTCTGTAAAAGCACTTTCCCGACCAAGCTGAGCCTGGCGGGATTAAAAATTGTCGTCGACTGTGCCCACGGTGCAACCTATCACATTGCACCAAGCGTATTCCGTGAGCTGGGTGCTGACGTCATCGCCATGGGGGTTGAACCGGATGGTCTTAACATCAACGACCAAGTGGGAGCGACTGATGTACGTGCGTTGCAGCAGCGCGTGCTGGACGAAAAAGCTCATCTGGGGCTGGCGTTCGATGGTGACGGTGATCGCCTGATCATGGTGGATGAACTGGGCAACAAGGTCGATGGTGACCAGATTGCTTACATCATTGCCCGTGATGCACTGCGCCGTGGTGAACTAAAAGGTGGTGTGGTCGGTACCCTGATGACAAATCTGGGGATGGAAAACGGTCTCAAACAGCTCGGTATCCCATTTGTGCGTGCGGCGGTCGGTGACCGTTACGTGATGGAGAAACTGCTTGAAAAAGGTTGGTTGATTGGCGCTGAAAACTCGGGTCATATCATTTTGCTGGATAAAGTGACCACAGGTGATGCTATTGTTGCTGCACTGCAGGTGCTGGCTTCGGTGGTCGGCAGTGACATGAGCCTGAATGAGCTGGCGCAGGGCATGACATTGTACCCGCAAGTCCTGGAAAACGTGCGCTTCAGTGGTGACACTAACCCGCTTGAAGCAGAAGTTGTGCTGGCTTCGGTCAAGCAGGTGGAGGCGGAACTGGGTGATAAAGGCCGGGTGTTACTGCGTAAATCAGGTACAGAACCTTTGATTCGGGTCATGGTTGAAGGTGAAGACGCCGCTCTGGTGAAAGCTTCGGCTCTGCGTATTGCCGAGGCGGTGAAAGTGAATTGCTGATCGGCTTGAGCCCGGATGACTAGTGCATTGAAAATGGACAGGAATTCAGGCCAATTTGGTGGAATTTGTGCTTTGGCCCTTTTTTGACCGTTTGATTCATAAAGTGCGCTTTTTTCGCAAATTCCACTTGTCAGCCTAACTTGCATTGGTTAGTATGGCGTCCGCCTCTGATGAGGAGGTCGCTAGCCTTGTTCAAGCGAATGATTGAACGGCGCTGGCTCAACAATTTGGAACATAGGTGGAAGTAATGTTTACAGTTCTACTTGTGATTTACCTGTTGGCAGCGGTTGGTATCATTGGCCTGGTGTTGATTCAACAAGGTAAAGGCGCAGATATGGGAGCCTCTTTCGGTGCTGGTGCATCAAACACTGTGTTTGGCGCGAGCGGCTCAGGTAACTTCCTAACCCGAATGACTGCAATTTTTGCAACCGTATTTTTTATTATCAGCCTAGTGCTGGGCAATATGTCTACGCACAAAGTCGAATCACAATGGGTTGACCCGTCGCAAGGTCAGGTGATTCAGCAGCAGCCAGCTGATAATACAGTGAGTGAAACTCCGGCCGAAGGCGGCGACGAGATTCCTCACTAAGCTTATCGACGAAGATAAGCCTCAGGTTATGCCGAGATGGTGAAATTGGTAGACACACTAGCATGAGGTGCTAGCGCCCTAGGTGTGAGGGTTCGAGTCCCTCTCTCGGCACCATATTTACAAACTTGTAAATCACTATGTAGCGCGTATAATTGCTACAAGTCGGACGCGGGGTGGAGCAGCTTGGTAGCTCGTCGGGCTCATAACCCGAAGGTCGTCGGTTCAAATCCGGCCCCCGCAACCATTTTCCTGCTCAGTTTGTTTGAAACGACAGGTTAATGCAGCAAGTTTGGCAGTGCGAACCTCACTGCAGTTGAGAAGCAATTCTCAATTTATCAGGGTCCAGCAACAAAAAACCCCGACTTTCGGGGTTTTTTGTTATCTGAATTTCTCCAAGATGAAATTCAGATACTTGCTTGGAATTTAAATTGGGCTCTATGCCCTTTTTTTGTTTCTGGAGTGGTTTAAATGACTGGTTTAGAAAGACAACTTACTGAAATGCTTGAAGCTCCAGTTGTTGCATCAGGTTATGAGTTAGTTGGATTAGAATTTGTTCGTGCAGGACAGCACTCAACGTTACGTATCTATATTGATCACGAGAACGGTATTACCGTTGATGACTGCGCAGAAGTGAGTCGTCAAGTGAGTGCCGTGCTGGATGTGGAAGATCCGATTTCAGTGGTTTACAACCTTGAAGTTTCTTCACCAGGTTTAGAAAGACCACTCTTTACCGCAGCACATTACGAGCAATTTAAAGGCCACGAGGTCAGCATCGTATTGAAAATGGCAGTGGGTAACCGTCGTAAGTGGAAAGGAGAAATCCTGGGCGCCGATGGTGAGACCATTAATGTCAAAGTTGACGGGCAAGAAGAACACTTTGCGCTGAGCAACATTGCGAAAGCTAACCTGATCCCTAAATTTTAGTTCTCCTAGAGAAAAAGGCTTAAGAGGCTATAACAATGAGTAAAGAAATTTTAGCGGTTGTTGAAGCGGTTTCTAACGAGAAAGCGGTACCTCGTGAGCGTATTTTTGAAGCGCTTGAAATTGCTCTTGCGACGTCAACAAAGAAAAAATACGAAATCGAGATTGACGTGCGCGTTGCCATCGACCGTAAAACCGGTGAATTCGAAACTTTCCGTCGCTGGTTAGTGGTTGACGAAGTCGAAACTCCAACCAAAGAGATTTCTCTGGAAGCGGCGCAATACGACGACGAATCTGTCGAGCTGGGTGATTTCATTGAAGATCAGATTGAGTCTGTGACCTTTGACCGTATCACCACTCAAACTGCCAAACAGGTTATCGTACAGAAAGTACGTGAAGCTGAACGTGCACAAATTGTAGAACAGTTCATCGACAACGAAGGTGAGCTGATTACAGGCGTGGTTAAGAAAGTCAACCGCGACACTGTTATTATGGATCTGGGTAACAACGCGGAAGCGGTCATTCTACGTGAAGACCAACTGCCACGTGAAAACTTCCGCCCAGGCGACCGCGTGCGTGGTCTGCTTTACAAAGTGGCACCAGAAGCGCGTGGCTTCCAGCTGTTTATTACCCGTTCTAAGCCAGAAATGCTGGCTGAGCTGTTCCGTGTTGAAGTACCAGAAATCGGCGAAGAGCTGATTGAACTGAAAGGTGCAGCACGCGATCCGGGTTCACGTGCCAAGATTGCCGTGAAAACCAATGACAAGCGTATCGACCCTGTGGGTGCGTGTGTGGGTATGCGTGGTGCACGTGTTCAGGCTGTTTCTGGCGAATTGGGCGGCGAGCGTATCGATATCGTGCTTTGGGATGATAACCCGGCGCAATTCGTGATCAACGCTATGGCGCCTGCTGATGTGGCTTCTATCATCGTTGATGAAGATGCGCACTCAATGGATATCGCCGTTGAAGCAGACAACCTGGCACAGGCTATCGGCCGTAACGGTCAGAACGTACGTCTGGCTTCTCAGCTGACTGGCTGGGAACTGAACGTAATGACAGTGGCTGACCTGCAGAAGAAACACCAGGAAGAGTCCATGGCTTCTATCGAGAACTTTATGAAGTATCTGGATATTGAGCAGGACTTTGCCGAAATGCTGGTTGAAGAAGGTTTCTCTACACTAGAAGAAATCGCTTACGTACCGGTTAATGAGCTGCTGGAAATCGACGGCCTGGATGAAGATCTGGTTGAAGAGCTGCGCAGCCGTGCGAAAGAGTCACTGACGACTATCGCACTGACACAAGAAGAGTCGTACGACGGTCTTGAGCCGGCAGAAGATCTGCTGGCACTGGAAGGTCTGGAACGTGAATTAGCGTTCAAACTGGCAGCTAAAGGTGTGGTAACACTGGAAGATCTGGCCGATCAGGGTATTGATGACCTTGAAGGTATTGACGGCCTGACCGAAGAACGTGCGGGCGAATTAATTATGGCGGCTCGCAACATTTGTTGGTTTGGCGAAGACGCATAATTTTCAGCAAGGGGAGGTAGCGGCATGACACAAGTTACAGTTAAAGCACTGAGTGAAGAAATTGGTACTCCAGTTGACCGCTTATTAGAACAACTTGCTGACGCTGGCATGAAAAAATCAGGTTCAGACAGCGTAACTGAGGACGAGAAGCAGAAGCTTCTCTCCCATCTGCGCAAGGAGCATGGCGACAGTTCTGAATCAGAACCAACCCGTTTAACACTCCAGCGCAAGACCCGCAGCACACTAAGCGTAAATGCCGGTGGCGGTAAAAGTAAGAATGTTCAGGTTGAAGTGCGCAAAAAACGTACGTATGTTAAGCGCAGTACAATTGATGATGCGTCACGTGAAGCTGAAGAAGCAGCACAACGTGAAGCAGAAGAACAAGTGAAACGCGAAGCTGAAGAAGCGCTGAAACGTGAGGCGGAACAAAAAGCCAAACTGGAAGCGGAAGAAAAGGCTAAGCGCGAAGCGGAAGAAAAAGCGAAACGCGCCGCTGAGGAAAAAGCACAGCGTGAAGCACAAGCAGCAAAACGCGAACGTTCTGCAGAAGATAAATCCAAGCAAGAAGCAGCGCTAAAAGAGGCCGAAGCACTGAAACGTCGCCAGGAAGAAGAAGCGAAACGTAAGGCTGAAGAGGAAAGTAGCCGTCAGCTTGAAAAAGCACGCGAATTGGCCGAAATCAATAAAGAGCGTTGGTCTGCTGAAGAAGAGAAAAAGGGTGATATGCAAGAAGAAACAGATTACCACGTAACGACTTCAACCTACGCTCGTGAAGCCGAGGATGAAGCAGACCGTCGTGAAGAAGGGTCAACTCGTCGTTCGACTAAAGCGAACAAGCGTAAAATGTCGTCTCGTGATGACAAGCAAGAACGCAACTCGCGTCCACGTGGTGGAAAAGCAGGCCGTAAAGGTCGCATCAGCAAACCGTCATCAATGCAACACGGCTTCGACAAGAGCGCTGTGGTAGCTAAATCTGATGTGGTTATCGGTGAGACTATCGTCCTGTCTGAACTGGCTCAAAAGATGTCAGTGAAGTCGAGTGAAGTGATCAAAGCGATGATGAAGATGGGTGCGATGGCAACCATCAACCAGGTTATCGATCAGGAAACCGCACAGCTGGTTGCTGAAGAGATGGGTCACAAGGTTATCCTGCGTAAAGAGAATGAGCTTGAAGAAGCCATTATGTCTGATCGCGATGATGCGTTTGAAGCAGTGCCACGTGCACCGGTTGTGACCATCATGGGTCACGTTGACCACGGTAAAACGTCAACGCTGGACTACATTCGTCGTACCCACGTGGCATCAGGTGAAGCGGGTGGTATTACCCAGCACATCGGTGCTTACCACGTAGAAACTGAAAACGGTATGATTACCTTCCTGGATACTCCTGGACACGCAGCGTTTACCGCAATGCGTGCTCGTGGTGCTCAGGCAACGGATATCGTGGTACTGGTTGTGGCAGCGGACGATGGTGTAATGCCACAGACTGTAGAAGCGATTCAGCACGCGAAAGCCGCGGGTGTACCGCTGATTATCGCGGTCAACAAGATCGATAAAGAAGCGGCTAACCCGGACAACGTGAAAAACGAACTGGCTGCGTATGATGTTATTCCTGAGGAATGGGGCGGCGAGAATATCTTCGTTCACATTTCAGCAAAACAGGGCACTAACATTGATGCACTGCTGGAGTCTATCCTGCTGCAAGCGGAAGTTCTTGAACTGACTGCAGTCAAAGAAGGTATGGCGTCAGGCGTTGTGGTTGAATCCTTCCTGGATAAAGGCCGCGGTCCGGTCGCGACTGTTCTGGTTCAGTCTGGTACTCTGAACAAAGGCGACATCGTACTTTGTGGTCAGGAATACGGTCGTGTTCGTGCAATGCGCGACGAAGTCGGTAACGAAGTTGAGCATGCGGGTCCGTCTATTCCGGTAGAAATCCTGGGTCTGTCTGGCGTTCCGTCAGCGGGTGACGAAGCGACTGTCGTTCGTGACGAGCGTAAAGCACGTGAAGTAGCGAACTACCGTCAGGGTAAATTCCGTGAAGTGAAACTGGCTCGTCAGCAGAAATCTAAACTGGAAAACATGTTCTCGAACATGACTGCCGGTGATGTGGCTGAGCTGAACATCGTACTGAAAGCAGACGTACAAGGTTCTGTGGAAGCGATCGCTGACTCACTGGTGAAACTGTCAACTGACGAAGTGAAAGTCAACATCGTGGGTTCTGGTGTTGGTGGTATTACCGAAACTGACGCCGTACTGGCAGCGGCTTCTAATGCTATCGTCGTCGGCTTTAACGTACGTGCCGATGCATCAGCACGCCGTGCGATTGATGCTGAAAACATTGACCTGCGTTACTACTCAATCATCTACCAGTTGATTGACGAAGTGAAGCAAGCGATGAGCGGTATGCTGGCGCCGGAATTCAAGCAGGAAATCATTGGTCTTGCTGAAGTTCGTGACGTGTTCAAGTCTCCGAAACTGGGTGCAATCGCAGGTTGTATGGTGACGGAAGGTGTGATCAAACGTCACAACCCAATCCGCGTTCTGCGTGATAACGTGGTTATCTACGAAGGTGAACTGGAATCACTGCGTCGCTTTAAAGATGACGTGGCTGAAGTTAAGAACGGTTACGAGTGTGGTATCGGCGTTAAGAACTACAACGACGTTCGCGTAGGCGACCAGATCGAAGTATTCGAAATCGTTGAAATTCAGCGTACCATCGACTAATCAACTAAAATTGCATTATCGGCAAGTTTAGGTTGTTGAATACACCATGGGGGGCTGGGAAAACCATCCCCCCATTCTTTCATTAGTGAGAAACAATATGCCAAAAGAATTCAGCCGTACTCAACGTGTGGCACAGCAATTACAAAAAGAATTAGCGATGATTCTGCAACGCGAAGTGCGTGACTCCCGCCTGGGCATGGTCACCATTTCTGACGTTGAAGTTTCCCGTGATCTGGCGTATGCCAAAGTGTTTGTGACCTTCTTGTGTGTGGGTGAGCAAACGCCTGAGTCGTGCCTGAATGCTCTGCGTGAGCATGAAGTGCACATTCGCATGATGCTGGGTAAACGCATTCGTCTGCGTCTGACTCCGGAAATCCGCTTTCACTACGACAATACCTTAGTTGAAGGTATGCGCATGTCGAATCTGGTCACTGAAGTGGTCAATAACGACAAAAGCAAACAGAAAGATGCGGGTCGCGAGGACGAAGAGTAATGGCGCGTCGTCGTAAAGGCCGGGCGATAAACGGTGTCCTGTTACTGGATAAAGCAACGGGCATGTCATCGAACGACATTTTACAAAAAGTGAAGCGTTTGTTTTTCGCCGAGAAGGCCGGTCATACCGGAGCTCTGGACCCGTTAGCAACGGGTATGTTGCCGATTTGTCTTGGGGAAGCGACTAAGTTTTCCCAGTTCCTGCTCGACTCCGATAAGCGTTATCGCGTGATTGCCAAACTGGGCCAGCGTACTGATACGTCTGACTCGGATGGTGAAGTGGTGCAAACCCGCGCGGTGAATGTCGACCATGATACGCTGCTGGCTAAGATTGAATCTTTCCGTGGTGAAACCGATCAGGTACCGTCGATGTTTTCGGCGCTCAAATATCAGGGCCGCCCGTTGTACGAGTATGCCCGTAAAGGGATTGATGTACCGCGCGAAGCGCGCAAAATCACCGTTTACGATATCGTTCTGCACCGTTTTGAAGGCGATGAAGTGGAAATGGAAGTGCACTGTTCTAAAGGGACTTACATCCGCACCATCGTCGATGACCTGGGCGAGATGCTCGGCTGTGGCGCCCATGTGACCATGCTGCGTCGTACCGGTGTGGCTCACTATCCTTACCAGAATATGGTGACCCTGGAAGAGCTTAATGCGCTGGTTGAGCAGGCGCATCGCGAAGAGCGCTCTCCGTACGACGCTCTGGATGCGTTGTTGCTGCCGATGGATACCGCGGTGGAAGACCTGCCGGAAGTGAATCTGATCCCCGAACTGATGCACATGGTGCAGCATGGTCAGGCGGTGCAGATTTTCGGCGCGCCGGAACAGGGTTACGTGCGTTTGACCGGCGGGGACGAGAAGTTGTTTCTCGGCGTCGGTGAGATGAACGATGATGGGAAGATCGCACCAAAACGCTTAGTGGTATACCGCGAGGATTCCGCGCAGTAAGCGTGTTTTGATCTTGTGCAGGCGCGAATTATTCCCTATAATTCGCGCTCCTCGTGTCGGCTGAATCAGAGATTGGCGACACAACTATAAACCTTAACTCTTTAGGAGAGAATTATGTCTCTGAATGCAGAAACTAAAGCAGCAATCGTTGCTGACTACGCACGTGGCGAAGGCGACACTGGTTCACCAGAAGTACAAGTAGCTCTACTGACTGCTTCTATCAACCACCTGCAAGGTCACTTCAAAGCGCACAAAGGCGATCACCACAGCCGTCGTGGTCTGCTACGCATGGTTTCTCGTCGTCGTAAACTACTGGATTACCTGAAAGGTAAAGATCTGGGACGTTACCAAGACCTAATCAAACGTCTAGGCCTACGTCGTTAATCGACGGCTGCATAGTACAGTTTGTTCAAAAAAGGGGCGTTTCGCCCCTTTTTTGTTATCGAAATTTGGCATAACCCTCCGGATCTAGTTTATACTAGCCGCCGTCTGCTCCGTTTAGAGTGGATTGCTTAAAACTCATTGCATTACAGTCACCGTAAGTCGGCCAACAGGTCGCGGCTATTAAAAATGGATTGGCCTTGCGCAGTCTGTTTTCACTAGTCGCGATTGGTGATGCTTTGAGTCTTCATTTATTTATCCAGGCTTAACCTGGAAAAGGAAAACTCATGTTCGAAAAACCAGTAGTAAAAACGTTCCAGTACGGTAACCACACCGTGACGCTGGAAACCGGTGTAATGGCGCGTCAGGCGACTGCTGCAGTAATGGTTACTATGGATGACACAGCGGTATTCGTTAGTGTTGTTGGTAAAAAAGAAGCGGTAGAAGGTCAGGATTTCTTCCCTCTGACTGTGAACTACCAAGAGCGTACATACGCTGCGGGTAAAATCCCTGGCGGTTTCTTCAAGCGTGAAGGTCGTCCTTCTGAAGGCGAAACGCTGACTGCACGTCTGATTGACCGTCCTATCCGTCCGCTGTTCCCGGATTCATTCAAAAACGAAGTTCAGGTTATTGCCACTGTGGTTTCTGTAAACCCGGATGTGCAGCCAGACATCGTGACCATGATCGGTACTTCTGCGGCACTGGCTATCTCAGGTATTCCGTTTAACGGTCCTATCGGTGCAGCGCGTGTTGGTCACATTGATGGTCAACTGGTACTGAACCCAAGCCAGACTGAACTGCAGTCATCTCGCCTTGACCTGGTTGTTGCTGGTACGGAATCAGCAGTACTGATGGTTGAATCTGAAGCAGACAACCTGACTGAAGAAGAAATGCTGTCTGCTGTGGTTTACGGTCACGATCAACAGCAAGCTGTGATTAGCGCGATCAACGAATTCGCTGCTGAAGTAGCGACTCCGGCATGGGATTGGGTAGCACCAGCTGAAAATACTGAGCTGAAAGCGAAAATTGCCGAGCTGGCTGAAAGCCAACTGGTTGAAGCTTACCAAATCACTGAGAAAATGGCGCGTTATGACCGTATCCATGCCATCAGTGCTGACGTAAACGCGAAGCTTCTGGCTGAAGACGAAACTCTGAATCCAAAAGAAATTCACACTATTTTCCACGACCTGGAAAAAACCGTAGTACGTCGCAGCATCATCGCGGGCAACCCACGTATCGATGGCCGTGAAAAAGACATGGTTCGTGCTCTGGATGTACGTACCGGCGTTCTGCCACGTACTCACGGTAGCGCACTGTTCACCCGTGGTGAAACTCAGGCGCTGGTTACTGCGACTCTGGGTACTCAGCGTGATGCACAGATCATCGATGAGCTGACTGGTGAGCGTAAAGATCACTTCCTGCTGCACTACAACTTCCCTCCATACTGTGTGGGCGAAACTGGTTTTGTGGGTTCACCTAAGCGTCGTGAAATCGGCCACGGTAAACTGGCGAAACGTGGTATTGCTGCAGTGATGCCTTCCATCGATGAATTCCCGTACACTGTACGTGTGGTTTCTGAAATCACTGAATCAAACGGTTCATCTTCAATGGCATCGGTATGTGGTACTTCTCTGGCTCTGATGGATGCTGGTGTGCCAATTAAAGCGTCTGTTGCGGGTATCGCAATGGGTCTGGTGAAAGAAGGCGATGACTTCGTGGTTCTGTCTGACATTCTGGGTGATGAAGACCACCTGGGTGACATGGACTTTAAAGTAGCAGGGACTAACTCTGGTGTCACTGCACTGCAGATGGACATCAAGATCGAAGGTATCACGAAAGAAATCATGCAGATCGCTCTGAACCAGGCACAAGGTGCGCGTAAGCACATCCTGTCTGTGATGGATCAGGCTATCTCTGGTGCTCGCGATGATATCTCTGAGTTCGCTCCTCGTATTCACACCATGAAGATCAGCGCGGAGAAGATCAAAGACGTGATCGGTAAAGGTGGTGCGGTAATTCGTCAGCTGACCGAAGAAACCGGTACAACGATTGAAATCGAAGATGACGGTACTATCAAGATCGCAGCCACTGAAGGTGCAGCCGCGAAAGAAGCCATTCGTCGTATCGAAGAGATCACGGCTGAAGTTGAAGTGGGCCGTATCTACACCGGTAAAGTTGCGCGTCTGGCGGACTTCGGTGCATTCGTGACAGTTCTGCCTGGTAAAGATGGTCTGGTTCACATCTCTCAAATCGCTGACAAGCGTGTTGAGAAAGTATCTGACTACCTGTCGGAAGGTCAGGAAGTACAAGTTAAGGTACTGGAAATCGACCGTCAGGGCCGCGTACGTCTGAGCATGAAAGAAGCGGTAGAAGTATCAGCTGAACAAGCGCCAGCAGCACCTGAAGCTGAATAAGCTTCACAGTCTGCGGTAAAGGCGAGTCGTTTTCGCTTTTTAGCGTAAAAGCATGGTATAAAGGGAGCGTCATTCGCTCCCTTTTTTTATCTGTTTCTTTTTGAACCAGAATGCGGGATCAACAGGAGTATCGATTTGTGAAATGGTTTCGAACCGCAACGATCAGTGCCGCACTGCTGCTCTTGGCAGGCTGTGCTTCTCAGTCTTCGTCACAGACCACGCAATGGGTGTATCCGCCGATGGCGATTCCTTTGCAGCCGAGTGTCCAGCAGGAAGTGCAGATTGCCCGTTTAACTCAACTGCTGCAGCGACCGGATCTCAGTGATGAGGTGCGGGCTAAAATGTTGTTTGAGCGTGGTAATTATTATGACAGTGTTGGTCTGAGAGATTTAGCGCGTCTCGACTTTACTCAGTCTCTGTCACTCAACCCTGCTCAGCCGGATATCTTTAACCTGCTGGGCGTGTATTACACCGAAGCGGGCGAGTTTGATGCGGCGTACGAGTCGTTTGATTCTACTCTGGAGCTGGATCCCGGCAATTATTACGCCGAGCGTAATCGTGCGATTGCGCTCTACTACGGTGATCGTCCTGAGTTAGCACTGGAAGAAATTGCCAAGCACTATCAGCAGGATCCCAATGATCCGTTTCGTGCCTTATGGATGTACATCATCGAGAGTGATCTCGATCCTGAGCATGCTTATGATGAGCTGATGACCCGTTATCAGCAGCACGATGAACAGTGGGGTTGGGTACTGGCCGGTCTGATGCTGGGTGATGTGTCAGAAGAGCGGGCGTTTAAAGCTGTGCTGAGTGCTACTCGTGACAACACCTTGCTGGCACAGCATCTGACTGAAGCTTATTTTTACCTCGGCAAGCGTTACCAGATGCAAGGGGAATTGGCTCAGGCGATTTCACTGTATAAGCTGGCGATTTCATTCAATGTCTATGAGTACGTTGAACATCGCTATGCTTTCATCGAGCTGGGGCACATCTATCAGCAATTACGTGAAGCTCGTCAGGAGCAGGCACAGCCGCAAT
Source organism: Vibrio sp. H11 (assembly GCF_004804295.1). Lineage (NCBI taxonomy): Bacteria > Pseudomonadati > Pseudomonadota > Gammaproteobacteria > Vibrionales > Vibrionaceae > Vibrio > Vibrio sp. H11. Next base: position 144,964 of record NZ_SSHN01000008.1, read on the forward strand.
CCTAGTGCACAACGTTAGAGTGTCACCTTGTTAAAGCTGTTAGATAAGCAGCTTTTTTATTGCCACTTTACAGCAATATTGGCACAATAATAGTTAGTTAAGCTAACTAAATGGGCTATGTATGAGTTTAGATGTCAATCTGGAGAAGCTGGAACGTTTTTCCGCCAAGGTATGGCGGCAGTACAGCAAAGAAGATCCGATAGCTCAGCTGAGCTTTAATGAGTACGACTATTTAAAAGTATTGCAGGGCGGAAGCGAGCCGATGCGACTGACCGACCTGGCAACCCAGATGGAAGTGACTAAGCCTTCGGCTTCGGCCATGATAAAGCGCCTGGAGCGCAAAGGTCTGGTTTGTCGCCAGCGCTGCAGTGAAGATGCCCGCGCGCACCGTTTTAGCCTGACTGATGCTGCGTTGCTGTCCTTGCAATCGGAAGCCAAGGTGTATCAGCGTCTGGCAACTCAGATCTCCCGTCACCTCAGTGATGAAGAAGCGGTGTTTTTGGACGTTTTACTGAGCAAGGCGCTACGGTAAGCTTTATTTATTGGTTAGCTTGACTAACTAAAATGGCAGCAGGAGAGGTGCGATGTCTGTATTGCGTCAGTTTTTACGTTTTACCGTGCCGACAGTCGCGGCAATGCTGGTCAACGGCCTTTATCAGGTGGTGGATGGGATTTTTATCGGTCACTACATCGGTGCTGCTGGCCTGGCAGCAATTAATGTCGCCTGGCCGGTGATTGGTACCACACTCGGCATTGGTATGATGGTGGGCGTCGGATGCGGCGCTCTGGCTTCGATCCGGCAGGGGGAAGGGGATATCGAGCAGGCCAGGCGCATTCTGGCCACCGGCCTGATGAGCTTGATTGTTCTGGCACCTTGTGTCGCGGCGGTTTTGTGGTGGCTGGCTGAAGACTTCTTGCGCTGGCAGGGTGTCGAGGGGCAGGTACTGCAGCTTGGCTTACAGTACTTGCAGGTGCTGATGTTAAGTTGCGTGTTCAGCCTGGGCTCAATTGCGATGCCGTTTTTACTGCGCAATGACGACAGCCCGAATCTGGCCACCTTACTGATGATGCTAGGGGCGCTGATCAATATCGTACTCGATTATGTGCTGATTGCCGTGGCTGGCTGGGAGCTGACCGGCGCGGCGATAGCCACAGCTGTCGCTCAGATGGTGGTCAGTGTACTCGGCATGAGCTACTTTTTCAGCCGCAGAGCCAATATGCGTCTGACCCGTGCCTGCCTGCGATTTGACTGGCAATATGTACCCAAGATGCTGCACATTGGCGCGTCGAGCCTGTTTATGTATGCTTATGGCGCTATCATGGTGGCGATTCATAACAGTGTGATTATGCACTACGGAGATGCGGTACTGGTCGGGGCTTATGCCATGCTCGGCTATATCATAGTGGTGTATTACTTCACGGCCGAAGGCATTGCCAGCGGCATGCAGCCTCTGGCCAGTTTTTATTATGGGGCCGGACAAAATGACAACCTGCGCCGGCTGTTAAAACTGGCGATGAGTGTCGCGGTGCTAGGTGGCATGGTGTTTGTTTTACTGCTCAATCTGTTTAGCGAACAGGTCATCAGTATCTTTAACTCTAATGACGCCCGCTTGCTGCAGGGGGCCTCTTTCGCGCTGACGCTGCATCTGTCCGCTCTGTACCTGGATGGCTTTCTGGTGGTGTGCGCGGCGTTTTACCAGGCCACGAATCAGGGTAACCGAGCCATGTTTGTCACCATAGGCAATATCGTGCTGCAACTGCCGTTTCTGTTTGTGTTGCCTAAATTATGGGGCATGACCGGTGTCTGGCTGGCCTTTCCGCTCTCCAATCTGGCGCTTAGCCTGGTGGTTGCCGTGATGCTGTGGCGTAGCCTGCGGCGCATGAATCTGCTGTCGGTGTAAGAGAGTCAGGCTGAACCAATGTCAGATGGAATAAGTATTACGCTATTTCGACCGCCAATCCGGGCAGTTGGTGCCAGTAGCCGTTACACTGATAATGCTCGAGTGGTTGCGGATTCTGGCCCTGCTCATTGGCACAAAAGCGGCTTAAGTGACGAAAGGTTTCCTCCCCGAGCGGACTGAGGCGGACGACATCGACCAGGCCCTGCATGTGTGGCAGATCATTAATCAGGTTGTAACAGTAGCCGGACTGGGTCTGAATGCCATTAAGGTTGAACACGGCCTGGCCTTCTTGACTGGCGACCTGAATGCCGGTCGGATAGCGGATGCAACAGGTCTGGCACTCATCTTTGGCGCGGTTTTCGGCCCGGGCGGTAAAGCAGCGCGCAGAATAAGCCAGCGGCAGGTAACCATGGCTGAACACTTCCACTTCAAACTGACCGCGGATACCCAGCGTTTCACACTGCTGCAAAGTATTGCTCAGCCATTGGCGCGATAACTCAACCGGCATGCACCAGCGCATCATGCCTTGTTTGAGAAACAGTTTGAGCGCGTGGGCGTTATAGGTATTGATCGCCGGTCCGACCACAAAAGGCATTCTTTTCTCACTGGCGAGCGAAATACCCGCCATGTCATTGGCTTCAATAATAAAGTCACCATTATCGACATAGCTTTGCATGACTTTAATTTCACTCGGTGCTTCCAGAAGTGCCATGGTCGACAGTACGACTTGCTTGCCGGCCCGATTCAGTTGGGTGGCTATCTCCAACCAGTGCTGCGGCTTGAGTTCACGCCGTTTGGAACAGACGGTTTCCCCCAGGTAGATAATATCCGCTTCACTGCTACTGGCCTGCAGGTAAAACTGCTCGACGTCTTGTTTGGGCCAGAAGTAAAGCAGCGGGCCTAATGCGTATTTCATGCTTTCTCCTTGTAATTACTGCCATTGACGGTGGTAAGCACCGAGTGTGGTTTGAGAGCCTTCCGAGACATTGGCTAATGTTTTCTCCCACTGGCTGTCGACCTGATAGCGCTCAGGGGCAGCCAGATAGCGATCAATGGCGGCGCGCCAGGTGCGGGTGACCTGCTCGACATAAGCCGGGCTGCGCTGACGACCTTCAATTTTGACCGAAGCGACATTAGCGGCAAACAGCTGGGGCAGCATGGATAGGGTATTGAGGCTGGTGGGCTCTTCCAGCGCGTGATAGCGTTTGGTCTGGCCGTCAATGTCGGCATGAAAACGGCCTTTGCACAAGGTCGGATATCCTGCATTTTCCCCATCGGCATAACGGTCAATCAGGATCTCGTTGAGGCGCGATTCAAGACCGCTATCGGTCTGTTGCCAGCGCACATATTTGGCCGGCGAGCAGGCCCCGACCGTATTGGGTGACTCACCGGTCAGGTAAGATGAAAGATAACAACGCCCTTCTGACATGATGCACAGACTGCCAAAGGCGAATACTTCCAGTTCGACCCCTTGAGGTACGGTGCGCGACAGTTGCTTCACCTGATGAATCGACAAGACCCGTGGCAGCACCACGCGTTTGACGTTGAAATGATGATGGTAATATTCAATCGCTTTGACGTTAGTGGCTGAAGCCTGTACTGACAGGTGCAGTTCAATCCCCGGATAGTGCTCTGCGGCGTAATCGAGCAGCGCAATATCGGCGATAATCAGCGCATCGACGCCGAGAGAGGCCGCCTGAGCCACCGCCCGGGTCCAGCGTTCGAACCCTTGCGGATGGGCAAATGTGTTCAGAGCGATGTGCATTTTTTTACCGTGGTCATGCACATACTGGCTGGCTTTTTCCAGTTTTTTACCACTGAAGTTGAGGCCGGCAAAATGGCGGGCATTGGTATCGTCTTTGAAGCCGAGATATACCGCGTCGGCACCGCAGTCAATGGCCGTTTTTAAGGCTGGCAGGTTGCCTGCCGGACAGAGAAGTTCCATTGCTCAGGTCTGTTTGCTAAGGAAAAGAACCGGCATTTTAGGCACAAACAGCGCCGACGGATTTGATGTAGGGCAGGTTTGCGGCGATTCGGGGTAAATATCTGTACCGCTATCAGTCACTTGTCCGCTGAGGTATGCTTCTGCTGCGGTACGGTCGCTGCGGTGTAGCGTGCGCAGGTATAGAGTGCAGCCTGCTGCAGACCTCAACCGCCGGCCTGGGCGCGAGGGCTTATTTGGTCAGCGGCCGGTGGCGACGATTTTGCGAGAACAGTTCTTCCACTTCATGGCGAGGCTGCGGGCGGTAGAAATGAAAGCCCTGAATTGAATGGCAATTGAGATTCGACAGCAGGGTGGCCTGTGGTTGGGTTTCCACCCCCTCCGCCACTACGGTCAGATTCAGTGATTTACCCAGATTGATGATGTTTTCAATCACTGTGACCTGCTTTGGCAGAGTGTCAATATCGGCGATGAAGGCACGGTCAATTTTGAGCTCATCGATTGGAAAACGAGCCAGGTAGGCTAAAGAAGAATAGCCGGTACCAAAGTCATCAATCGACAGGGCAAAGCCGAGTTTTTTTATCGCATTGAGCATTTGCAGGGTATGTTCGCTGTCACTCATTACCGCACTTTCTGTCAGCTCGAACGTGATACAGTTTGGGTCTAGTTGGGTAGTGCGCAGTAATTTTTCCAGGTAATCAATCAGCTGCGGGTTACCAAACTGCTCAGGGGAGATATTAATTGCCACCCGGCCAGGGAGGATGCCCTGTTGTTTCCAGCGTTTCACTGTGGCGAATACCTCACGCATCACCACCCGGCCTAAATGCTCAATCAGGCCGGCTTTTTCAGCCACGGGAATAAAGGCGCCCGGGCTGATGTAGCCTTCAACCGGGTGTTTCCAGCGTACCAGTGCTTCTGCGCCATTAATGCTGAAATCACGCGCGTTAACCTTAGGTTGATACCACACTTCCAGACCATTTTGCTGCAACGCTTTTTGCAGTTCGATTTCCAGCCATAAACGCATCCGCGCTTCTTTGTTCATCTGATCGTTAAACTTGATCAAACGGTTACGGCCGCGGTCTTTGGCTTCATACATCGCCGTATCGGCGTTTTGCAGCAGGACACGCGCATCGTTGCCATCGCCGGGATAGTGCACGCTGCCGATAGAGCAGGCCAGGCGCTTACTGAAATGGTGCAGGTCAAACGGTTGGTTGATAAGCGCAATGATACGTTCTGCCAGCAGGTCGGCGGAGCGATTATTCTCTGGCTGCGGCAGGATCAGACCGAATTCGTCTCCGCCCAGATGGCCGAGGACCGCATGGGGCGGAACCAGACGTTTCAGGCGGGAGGAGACTTCTTTGATCACCTTGTCACCAATGTGGTGGCCGAGCGAATCATTGATGTTTTTAAAGTTATCAATGTCGAGATAGAGCATCACCAGCGGGGTATCATTGTGAATAAGCTGCTCAAGGCGCTTGGTGAAGCCGAGACGGTTAGACAGCCCGGTCAGAGTGTCGATATGCAGGTCTGTCTGCGTGGTAGCAGACAACTGTTTACTGACCTGATCGCCATCCTGAATCAGGATCAGCTGCGAATGGCTGTCCAGTAATCGGGTCGGACTGGCATTGAGCTGCACCTTACGTTCAAAGCCGCAGCGCGGCCCGGTCAGACAACTGAGCGGCGCTTCTGACAGCAACAGTCCGAGTGGTGTATTAAAGACGGCTTTGGTTTTCTCATCGACAAACAGGCGCGACAGTTCTTCGCCGAGTAATTCGGTGGCGGTGTCAAAACCGAGTAAACGAGCTGAAGCCGGATTGGCGGAAATGATGCAATCCTCTTCCACCAACAGTAAGCCATCCGGCAGCAGGGCGGTGAGGGTAGAGAATTTATTTTCCGACTCTTCCAGAGAGCGGATCAGGATCTGCTTTTCTGAGGTATCGATGGCGTGGAAAACAATGTATTCAATCTGATTGTCATTGCTGATCGGCGACAGGGAAAAGTGCAGACTGGTTTCCAGATCCAGCTCATGCAGCGTCACTTCCGCTTCGAGGTTTTCGCCATTAAACGCACGTTGATAGTAGGGTTTGAGATGTTGATAGAACTGCTCGCCTAATACTTGAACGTCATCCATCCCTACCAGTTCTGCAGACGGTAGTCCGGCGATGTCACAATAGCGCTCGTTGACCAGCACATACTTATGTTGATGGTCGAGCAAAGCAAAAAAGAACGGACTATTCGACGTCATTTTTGCAAACCAGTGCTGTATATTTTGCGAAGGCATGTGCGAAAGCATCAAGATACTACCAACTGTCCATAGCGCGTACTATTCATTGAATGTGTTACTTTGACAAGAAACCTTAACTATAACTTTGATTCCTGTTACTGGAAAGCTCCCCGAGCGGTGGGTTTTTTTGATGTATAACAGGAATTGCTGCAATTATATCCATTATGATTGCGCCATTCTTGCATAAAAAGTAACGGATATTTCGCGTGATTAACAAGATTCGCACCCAACTGGTTCAAAATGCTGCTTCAATTTTGCGATCTCCGATCGATTTATTACCTCACTCAGTACAAAAAAACGCCTTATTACAGGTGTTGCAACGGGTTTTCCATGAAGCTCTGCAGGACGGCGAGTTTGAGTTTCTGCAAGGAAAGTGGCTCAAAATTGAGATTTGTGACCTGGGTCTACGTTGGTTTATCAGTTTTGAGAATGAACGTCTGATTGTTGCAGATAACGTCAAACATGAAGATGTCAGCTTCAGTGGCGACCTGAATGAGTTGATTTTAATCGCGGGACGCAAAGAAGATCCGGACACTTTATTCTTTCAGCGCCGTCTGCTGATTGAAGGCGATACTGAACTCGGACTGGAAGTCAAAAATTTGATGGATAGTGTGGATTTGCAACAATTACCTAAAGCGGGACAAATTTTACTTCAACATTTGGCCGATTTTGTGCATAAAGGCATGCAAACGCCCAATACACAAAATGAGGTAGTGAATGCTTATTCGAACTGAGGCTCCAGCAGATATTCTGGCGGTCGACCGCCTGTTAAAGTCTGTGTTTGACACAGAAGCTGAAGCCAATTTGGTGATGGCGTTACGGGAAAATGGTCATCGCACTCTGTCACTGGTCGCGTGTGATGATGACGGTGAAGTGATAGGCCATGCGATGTTCAGCCCGGTCACGCTCAACGGAGAAGATCTCAATTGGCAGGGGCTGGCGCCTCTTGCCGTCAAAGCGTCCTGTCGCCGTCAGGGAATTGGTGCCGAGATGGTGCGTGAAGGCCTGGCATCGTTGGGCGAACTGGGCTATCCGGCTTGTGTGGTGCTGGGGGATCCGGCCTACTACGGGCGATTGGGCTTTGATTCTGCGGCCCCATTGGGTTTTCACTGTCAATGGCCGGCGCATGAGCAATATTTCCAGATAGTCTCTCTGTGGGAAAACGAACTCCAGGGCCGCGAAGGACTGATTGAATACTGTGCAGAGTTCGCGGAATTGGATTAAAGCGAAAGTCCGCACTTGCACGACAACAGATAACGGGAGCCGCTGGCTCCCGTTTTTTAACTTCATTTCATGCATTCCTGCTTGAGCGGCCTGAGCCAAGTTTGTTAGCATGGCGAGCATTCATTTGACGGGCACACATTCATGTTTGAGCAACAGCATTATCTTCAGGCGATGGGCATTCAGACCTGGGAACTGGTTCATCCCGAGCGACTGGCCGGCTTTCAGCCATCGCTACAGCCGCTGGACGCCGGTTGCCGTTTATTGCTGGTGTGTGAAACCTTTCCGGATGCGCAAGACTGCGCGCTGTTTGCGCGGGTACTGAAAAGCTTTCATGTCAGTCTGGAGCAGGCCAGACATGTTTATCCCCATCAGCTGGCCCAGTTGGATTTATCCGCATTGGAATGGATCTGGTTTGCCGGTTGTGATGCCACACCTGAGATTGCCGCCAAACGTCTGGTCTCGCCGTTACTGCGTGCTATCGCCGGTAACAACCAGCATCGCCGCGATCTGTGGCAGCAGATTTGTGCTTACGGAGCACCGACATCGTGACTATTGAGTTTGTCCCTTTAACTGCCGAACATGTGCAGTATGTGTATCGTATTGAACAGGCCGCGCATAGCCATCCATGGTCGCAAACCATGATCGGTGATGTGGCAAGCCGCGGTGCTTGTCATCAGGTGATGCTGGTTGAGCAACAAGTGGTGGGTTATTTTTATGCCCAGAATATTGTCGGAGAAGTGACGTTGCTTAATGTTGCGGTTGCGCCTGAGCAGCAAGGCAAAGGTTATGGTCGTCAGCTGATGGAGCATTTTCTCGAGATGTGCGAGCAAGCGGGAGCGGAAAGTGCCTGGCTGGAGGTTCGCGACAGCAACCAGCGCGCCTATCAGCTTTATTGTCAGCTCGGCTTTAATGATATCGATCGGCGGGTAAACTACTATCCGACCGCGAAAGGGCGTGAAGACGCGATCATCATGAGTTACCCGTTTGTTTGAACACGTCGCTCTGAGCGGATTCCAGAGCATGCTCTAACAATGACTGATAATGGTTGTCGGCAAAACGCTGGGTGATCACACTGGCCGGTAACGGCTGATCGAACAGAAACCCCTGGAACTGCTGGCAACCAAGCTGCTTAAGAGCATTGAGCTCAAACACATCCTCCACCCCTTCCGCGATCACCTCCAGACCGAGACGATGAGCGATCATGATGATGGTATCCACGATCGCCTGATCGTTATCATCCAGGTGAAGCTGGGTCACAAATGAGCGGTCAATTTTCAGCACATCGACCGCCAGATGTTTCAGATAACGCAGTGACGAATACCCGGTGCCAAAGTCATCAATCGAGATCTTGATTTGGCTCTCTTTGAGGCGGTGCATTTTTTCCACCGCACCAGCAACATTTTCCAGCAGCAGGTTTTCGGTGATTTCCAGCTCAATATGCTCTCCGCTGATCCCGGCTTGCTGCAGTGCCTCACTAATGTGCTCGACAAAAGATTCCTGAGCAAACTGCAGTGGGCTGATATTGATCGCCAGACGACGAAATTCGGCGGGCAGAACGCCGGCTTTTTTCCACTGTGCATACTGATAAAAGGCCTGCTCGATGATCCAGTTCCCTATCGGCAGGATTTGCCCTGTCTCTTCGGCGACCGGCATAAACAGGCCTGGCGCCTGGAGGCCTTTTTGCGGATGATGCCAGCGTATCAGCGCTTCGACCCCGATGATCTGATGCTGCGTATTGAGCTGGGGCTGATAGTAGAGCTCGAACTGATGGTGATTCAGTGCCTCGTGCAGCCCTTTTTCGGTTTGCAGGAAGGATTCGACCTGGGCCCGCATTTCTGGTTCATAGAATACGTACTTGCCGCGACCACTGACTTTAGCCCGATACAGAGCTGTATCGGCCTGGCGCAGTACATCGATATTGTTATGGCCGGAAGAGGCAAAGGTTGCAATCCCGATACTTACCGAGCAATACAGCTGATGATTATCGACATTATAGGGATTAGAAATCAACGCCAGCAACTGGCGCGCAACCGCTTCAACCTGCTGTGATTCCAGCGCTGGTATCAGTACGACGAATTCATCTCCGCCGACGCGGGCACAGATGTAATCCTGTTTGGCCCAGGCGCGCAGCCGGGTGGCAATGGCTGTGATCATACGATCGCCTATGGTATGGCCGAGCGAGTCATTGATGGTTTTGAAGCGATCCAGATCGAGGTAAAACAGCACACCATTGTGTTGGTGCTGTTCAGCCTGTTCGATCGCTTTAGTCAGCATCTGCAGCAGCAGACTGCGGTTGGCAAGACCAGTCAGATTGTCATAGTAGGCCAACTGATTCAGTTTCGTTTCAGCCTGCTCGCGTTCACGCCATAACGAATGAAACGAAGAGGCCAGTTCGCTGATCTCGTTTTCCTGCTCGAAGGCGGGCAGCGACAGGTTGGTATGAGAACGGTTGGGCAGGTTACGAACCCACTCGATCAACTGGGTCAGCGGCCGGGAGAGCTTGCGGTAGAAAAACACCAGTAGAATGGATGTCAGCAGTATATTGCGCAGCAGATCAAACAGCAGTACACGGCGGATTTTGGCAATAAAGTCCCGAGCGATGGAGGTGCCGTCGACCTCAAAGGTCAGTGTGCCGACCAGAACCTCGGTACCCGGCTGGTATAACTGGCGGCTGAACAGAGGCGGATCCGGGGTGAAGTAGGGGGCCAGCCATCTCACCAGGGGCTCAGCCACGGCGCTGCGTTGTTCCATGCGGGTCAGGTCGTCACCAAAGTCATCCACCAGTTGCACCCGGACGACAGCATTATCAGCCATCAGGCTGGTGGCGACCTGTTCTGCCAACAGATGATTAAGATGATAGGCGGCCTGACTGGCATTATCATAGTGTTGTTGCAGCTTAACCTGGTAGTGTTGCTTAATGCGCTGCTGCTCCTGATGAAACTCGATCCCCGCTTGGTAAAGACTGAAACACAAGCCAAGCAAAACCGAAACCATAAATACGGTCTTGGCCTGACGGAAGGCAAGCGAGTGAATTTGTCTGAATCGGGTCATAGAGTTTGGGTTTTCCTGTTTGTTTTATCAGTTATAGCCCATTCTGGCGCAGATATTAATGTTAAAGTGAAAACTCAGCTTTTATTCGAGACCCGGCGACAAAAATGCCTTGTGTTCATCAGTCCTGATCACTCCGGCATCGTTGTCGATGTCTTAAAGTTGCTCCGTGCGCTAAGATCAGGGACAATACCGCCAAAATGTTAACCGCAAGGCTAAGGGCCGGCATCGTTCTGCGCTTTAGCATCAACAGAAGATCCTTTTCATGTCTACATCACCTTTTATGGGCGAAGTATCGAAACGCCGTACTTTCGCTATTATCTCGCACCCGGATGCGGGTAAAACAACCATCACTGAAAAAGTGCTGTTATTCGGACACGCTATTCAAACCGCAGGTTCGGTTAAAGGACGTGGTTCTTCCCAACATGCCAAATCCGACTGGATGGAGATGGAAAAAGAGCGTGGTATCTCAGTTACCACCTCCGTGATGCAGTTCCCGTATCGTGATGCGCTGGTTAACCTGCTCGATACTCCGGGGCACGAAGACTTCTCGGAAGATACCTACCGTACCCTGACCGCGGTGGACTCTTGTCTGATGGTGATCGACGCAGCGAAAGGTGTTGAGGATCGGACCCGTAAACTGATGGAAGTGACCCGTCTGCGTGATACGCCGATCGTCACTTTCATGAACAAGCTTGACCGTGACATCCGTGATCCGATGGAACTGCTGGATGAAGTGGAAAACGAGCTGAAAATCCTGTGTGCGCCGATTACCTGGCCGATTGGTTGTGGTAAAGAGTTCAAAGGTGTGTACCACATTCACCGTGATGAGACGATTCTGTACTCGACCGGTCAGGGGCACACGATTCAGGAAGAGCGCATTGTTAAAGGCCTGGATAACCCTGAGCTGGATGAGCAGGTAGGTGCCGATCTGGCCGCGCAGCTGCGTGACGAGCTGGAGCTGGTGCTGGGGGCATCGAATGAGTTTGACCAGGAGATGTTCCTCAGCGGCGAACTGACCCCGGTTTACTTTGGGACTGCTCTGGGTAACTTTGGTGTTGACCACATGCTGGATGGTCTGACTGAGTGGGCACCATCGCCATTACCACGTCAGGCTAATGAGCGAGAAGTGGAAGCGACAGAAGAGAAGTTCAGCGGCTTTGTGTTTAAGATCCAGGCCAATATGGATCCAAAGCACCGTGACCGTATTGCCTTTATGCGTATCGTATCAGGTACTTATAAACAGGGCATGAAAATGAACCATGTCCGTATCGGTAAGCAGGTCAGCATTTCGGATGCAGTGACGTTCATGGCCGGTGACCGTGCGCGTGCTGAAGAGGCGTTTGCCGGTGATATTATCGGTCTGCACAACCACGGTACCATCCAGATTGGTGATACCTTTACTCAGGGTGAAGCGCTGAAGTTCTCCGGTATTCCCAATTTTGCACCGGAACTGTTTCGTCGTATCCGCCTTAAAGATCCACTTAAGCAGAAGCAACTGCTGAAAGGTCTGGTTCAACTGTCGGAAGAAGGTGCGGTACAGGTATTCCGTCCACTACAGAACAACGATTTGATCGTGGGTGCGGTGGGTGTGCTGCAGTTTGATGTCGTGGTTGCACGTCTGAAATCTGAGTACAACGTGGAAGCGATTTACGAAGGTGTTAACGTTGCAACAGCGCGCTGGGTAGAGTGCGATGATGTGAAGAAGTTTGAAGAATTCAAACGTAAAAACCAGAGTAACCTGGCCCTCGACGGCGGTGACAACCTGGCTTACATCGCGCCGACCATGGTGAACCTTAACCTGGCCCATGAACGTTTCCCTGAAGTTACGTTCCGCGCGACACGCGAGCACTAATCGCTTGAGCCCTGCCCGGGTGATGGCCCGGGCATCTGGCTGATGAGGAACGAGCAATAAAAAGCCGATGCATGCATCGGCTTTTTTATTGTTTAACAAGATCGTTTAACAAGACCATTTAGCGGCGTTGTTATTTTTTCTTCTTCGCTTTAGGGCTTTTCTTTTTATCGCCGCTTTTTTTCACTGCTGCTTTTTTCTTGTCGTCTTTTTTCTTTTTCTTAAACACCGGCTTTTTATGTGTCGGGCGCAGGCCGTCAACGTAGCGCTCTTTGATGTCTTCTTTGATGTAGCGAGCGACGCGATCCATCATTGGTTGGTCATGAGCTTCCACCAGTGAAATGGCGATGCCTTTTTTACCGGCACGAGCGGTACGGCCGATACGGTGCAGGTATACGTCAGCACTGCGTGGCAGATCGAAGTTGATCACGTGGCTGACATCCGGCACATCGATACCACGGGCTGCGACGTCGGTGGCCAGCAGAATGTTGACGCTGCCGTCACGGAAGCGGCTGATAGCATTATTACGGCGATCCTGCGGCATTTCACCCTGAATCCACGAGCAGTCAATTTGCGCACTTTCCAGCAAGGCACGAATTTCTGCCAGACGTTCACGTGTTTTGAAAAACACAATCGCGCGTTCAGACTGCTCCGTCAGGATCACTTTCAGCATCGCCACTTTATGCGCCATGTCGTCAGCGCGATGATACCACTGTGCGATCTTCTTGCGTTCACGGCGTGGCGGCTCGGCCTTCACTTCTGCCGGGTTCTTGAGCAGATCGGCAGTAAAGCCTTCCACTCCGCGTCCTTCCAGCGTGGCTGAGAACAGCAGCGTCTGTTTACGCCAGCGGCATTCGGCTGACAGACGATCAACGGCAGGGCCAAAGCCCATATCCAGCATCCGGTCGGCTTCATCGAGTACCAGCCATTCAATCGCGCGGCAGTCAAAGCGTTCAGCTTCAATGTATTCCAGCAGACGGCCAGGAGTTGCGACGACGATATCCTGAGTGGTGGCCAGAATGTCGGCGTGCTCCTGATACTGCACACCACCGGTAATGGTGAAAATATTCAGCTTGGTGTACTTGGCCAGTTCACGCGCCTGATCGGCGACCTGCATGGCCAGTTCACGGGTTGGGGTCAGAATCAGAACCCGGGCCGGGCCGGCTTTCTTACGCGGGAAGTCCTGCAGATATTGCAGCGCCGGGATCACGAAAGAGGCAGTTTTACCGGTACCGGTTGGCGCAGAAGCCAGTACGTCTTTGCCGTCCAGGGCCAGTGGAATGGCTTCAGCCTGGACCTGTGTTGGGCGTTCAAAGCCCATTTCTTCAATGGCTTCAAGAAGATTTGGATCCAGTTCTAGGTCAGCAAAGGTTTTAATCACTGTGGTTTCTCCGCAAGCGCTGGGTTTATCAGTCTATTTTAAAGGGCGCACATTATAGATGGATCGTCAGTCAGATCACATCTTTAATTTTCACATCTTCAGATAAAACGCCCGGGTAAGGGCAATAAAGTCGGCACTGTAACCATCAGATTCCTGGATGGTTAATGTACTGAACTGGCCGTCACACTGTGTCTTTTGTAGCTCAAACAGTAAGCGGTGTACAGGTTTGCGTGGTGATGGGCGAACCTCACAGCGTCGGGCCACAAACCAGCCGCGTTGCTGGGCCAACTGAATAAATTGTTCGCCTTCAACCAGCGGTAGTATCAAAGCCGCGCGGCCATTGGCGCTGAGCAGGCGCGACAATGCCTCAATCAGCGCGCTGTGGCTCAGGCTGTCGGTGTGTCTGGCGGTGGCACGCTGGCTGTGCTGTGCGGTTTGACCATTGTTGAAGTAGGGGGGATTGCAGATGATGCCGTCAAAGAGATCCTCAAGATCCGTCAGCAGGATATCCTGCTGAACAACACGGATACGTGCAGCCCAGGGGGAATTAGCAACATTATGACTGGCGGCTGCAAACGCGTGTGTGTCGATATCCACGGCTGTTATTTGTGCCTGCTCAAAGCGTTGCGCACACATCAGCGCAAGCAGACCGGTACCGGTACCGATATCCAGAATGCGCTGCGGCGTATCGCGGAATGCCCAGGCGCCGAGTAACACGCCATCGGTGCTGACCGGCATGCCACTTTGCCCGCCCTGAATGGCAAATTGCTTAAATCTGAAGCCTTTAGTTTGTAATGCGCTGCTTTTCATTAATGTATCGAATGCGTCATTGGTTGAAGTAATTATAACTAGTGTTGCTTAAATGTTTGGTGTTTTATTCTGCCTGGTGAGTCGGGCTTTCTGTCTATTGTTAAAATATTGTTCTGCTTAATTTTTGTATAAAGGTGTTAATGGCTGCTTTTTGGTTTTAGGTTTGAATTAATCTCTCGTTTTGGTCGTTATACTTGCCAAAAACGACCTGTTTCGTCATTATTCGCCCCCTGCTGGTGGTTAGAATGGTGATATTCTAACCAGTGCATACACAACGTTCATTACATTAATAATTAAGGGTTATCTGTGAAGCAGACGTTAAAACTAACAGATATTGCCGCTTTAGGCTTTATGCTTTTCGCGTTCTTTTTGGGCGCTGGTAACATCATTTTTCCGCCGTTGGCGGGCCAGTTAGCGGGTGAGCATTTGCTGCCTGCCATGGGTGGATTCCTGTTAACGGCAGTGGGCCTGCCACTGCTGGCGATCATTGCTGTCGCCATTGCCGGCGGTAGTTGGCAGCATCTGGCCAAAGATCTGCCGAGCAAGGTTGCTGCTCTGATTGCGGTGCTGATTTTTATCATCATTGGTCCTGCTTTTGCGGCGCCGCGTACCGGTCTGGTGGCTTATGAAATGGCGGTCAGTCCGCTGTTTGCTGAAGCAACCCAACTGCACCTGACTATTTTCTCGATTGTCTTCTTCCTGATCGCGATGTTCTTCTCCTGGTCCCAGGGCCGCCTGATTGATCTGATTGGTAAGTTGCTGACTCCGGCACTTTTCATTGGTCTGATTGTGCTGGCTGTTGCGGTGTTTATTGATCCGCAGGGTGAGTGGATGCCGGCTTCAGGTCCTTATGCGACCCAGCCGTTTACCAAAGGCTTTTTGGAAGGCTACAACACCATGGACACCCTGGCGGCACTGATGTTCGGCATGCTGATTGTCGATGCGCTGCGTAATAAAGGCATTACTGAGGCGCGTGCAACCACCAAGTATCTGATTAGCTCTGCCTTTATTGCCGCGTTTGGTCTGGCCGCTGTCTATACTTCGCTGTTCTACCTTGGATCGACCAGTGCTACCGTGGCCGCTGGTGCCGATAACGGCGGTTATATTCTCAGCCAGTACGTGCAGGCCCTGTTTGGCCCGTATGGCCAGATTGTGTTGTCCGCGATTGTGCTGCTGGCCTGTCTGACCACCGCAATTGGTCTAATCTCGGCCTGTTCGGAATACTTCAGTTCACTGACGTCACTCTCTTACCGCAGTTGGGTGATCATTGTCGGTGTCGCGTGTGCGATTGTGGCCAATGTTGGTCTGTCGCAACTGATTTCGCTGTCGATTCCGGTGCTGGTCGCACTGTATCCGGTCGCGATTGCACTGGTTCTGCTGACCTTTGTGCGTAGTAAACTGGCTAATCCGATGATGGGGTTTCGTGTGGTGACTCTGGTTGCTTTCCTGTTCGCGCTGATTGATGCGGCGAAAGTGGTGGGTCTGGATGTCTCTTTCTTCGAAGGTTTGCCACTGTTTGGAGTCGGCCTGGGCTGGATCCTGCCAACCTTTATCGCGCTAGTCGTGATGTGTTTTGTTAGTGGTTCATCGGCACAAAAGCTGGCGCGTGATAATGCGTAAGCTCAAATAGAAACGAAAAAGCGGATGAGCAATCATCCGCTTTTTTTGTGCCCGGATTTTGCTGCGCCCACAGCGTTCCCGCGCGAGAATGTGACGAATTTTTCCTGTATCTTCGTCACATTTTTCAGTAGAATTCTGCGGTTAAATTCTATTCATTAAGCAAAAGCAATCATGTTTGAAATCAATCCAATTAAAAACCGTATTCAGGATGTGTCACAGCGCACAAATGTCCTGAGGGGGTATCTTTGACTATGACGCCAAGAAAGAGCGTCTAGAAGAAGTCAATGCAGAATTAGAACAACCGGACGTATGGAACGAACCTGAGCGTGCTCAAGCGCTGGGTAAGGAACGTGCCTCTCTGGAAGCTGTGGTCGATACTATCGATCAGCTTGACCAGGGCCTCGAAGATGTCGAAGGCCTGCTGGAACTGGCGATTGAAGCAGAAGATCAGGAAACGTTCGATGAGATCGGCCCTGAACTGGACGAGTTGGAAACCAAGCTGGAACAGCTGGAATTCCGTCGCATGTTCGCCGGCGACCACGACAGCTCTGATTGTTACCTCGATTTGCAGGCGGGCTCCGGTGGTACAGAAGCACAAGACTGGACATCAATGATGCTGCGCATGTATTTGCGCTGGGCAGATGCCAAAGGCTTCAAGACGGAAGTTATCGAAGTGTCAGAAGGTGAAGTTGCCGGTCTGAAATCGGTTACGGTACGGATTTCCGGCGATTACGCTTACGGCTGGCTGCGCACCGAAACCGGTGTTCACCGTCTGGTGCGTAAGTCTCCGTTTGACTCCGGCGGCCGTCGTCACACCTCGTTTGCTTCTGCATTCATTTACCCAGAGATTGATGACAACATCGCAATTGATATTAACCCTGCTGACCTGCGTATCGACGTATACCGCGCGTCTGGTGCGGGTGGTCAGCACGTGAACACCACGGAATCTGCGGTACGTATTACCCACGTTCCGACCAACACTGTGGTGCAGTGTCAGAATGACCGTTCTCAGCACAAAAACAAAGATCAGGCGATGAAACAGCTGCGCGCAAAACTGTTTGAGCTTGAACTGCAAAAGCAAAATGCTGAGAAGCAAGCCAACGAAGACGCGAAGTCGGACATTGGCTGGGGCAGCCAGATCCGTTCTTACGTACTGGATGACTCGCGAATCAAAGATTTACGCACCGGCGTTGAAAACCGTAACACGCAAGCGGTTCTTGACGGTGACCTAGACAAATTTATCGAAGCTAGCCTGAAATCAGGTCTTTAAGCTTTTTACCGACAAAACAGGGTACATGCAAAATGACTGATGCTGTTCAAAATGAAACGAATCAAGCACAAATCACGCAGGAAGAAAACAAACTGATTGCAGAGCGTCGCAGTAAGTTAGAGCATATCCGTCAAGGTTGTAAGGCGAACGGTCATCCGAATGATTTCCGTCGTGACAGCCTGGCGGGCGATCTGCAAGCCGAGTTCGGTGAAAAGAGCAAAGAAGAGCTGGAAGCGCTGAATCACGTCGTGGCGATTGCAGGTCGTGTGATGGCAAAACGTGGTCCTTTCTTGGTGATCCAGGAAACGTCTGGCCGCATTCAGGCTTACGCATCGAAAGACGTACAAAAAGCACTGAAAGAGCAGTACCACGGTCTGGATATCGGCGATATCGTTGGTGTTAAAGGCGCGCTGCACAAGTCCGGCAAAGGTGATCTGTACGTCAACATGGAACAGTACGAACTGCTGACCAAAGCACTGCGTCCTCTGCCGGAAAAATTCCACGGCCTGACTGACCAGGAAATGCGTTACCGTCAGCGTTACGTCGATCTGATCGTCAATGAAGATTCACGTCACGCGTTTATTATCCGTTCTAAGCTGGTCGCGGCTATCCGTAACTTTATGAGCTCAAAAGGTTACCTGGAAGTAGAAACGCCGATGATGCACGTGATCCCGGGTGGTGCCACTGCCCGTCCGTTCGTGACTCACCACAACGCGCTGGACATCGATATGTACCTGCGTGTCGCACCTGAACTGTACCTCAAGCGTCTGGTTGTGGGTGGTTTTGATCGTGTATTCGAAATCAACCGTAACTTCCGTAACGAAGGTCTGTCACCACGCCACAACCCTGAATTCACCATGATGGAATTCTACCAGGCGTACGCAGATTACAAAGATCTGATGGATCTGACGGAAGAGATGCTGAGCACAGTTGCTCTGAATGTACTGGGTTCAACGTCAATGCCTTACGGTGATGAGACGGTTGAGTTTGGTGGTACTTACGCCCGCATGAGTATGCTGGAAGCGATTAAGCACTACAACCCGGATCACGCTGAGATTCAGGCGCTGGATTACGATAAAGTTCAGGATCGTGCGCACATGGTCGCCATCGCGAAATCTGTGCATGTTGAGGTAGAACCGTTCTGGACCTGTGGTCAGCTGCTGGAAGAGATCTTTGGTGAAACTGCTGAGCCAAAACTGATTCAGCCAACCTTCATCACCGGTTACCCGGCAGACATTTCACCGCTGGCACGTCGTAACGACGAGTTCCCGTTCATCACTGACCGCTTCGAGTTCTTCATCGGTGGTCGTGAAGTCGCCAATGGCTTCTCGGAGTTGAATGATGCTGAAGATCAGGATGCGCGTTTTAAAGCTCAGGTTGAAGCAAAAGATGCGGGTGATGATGAAGCGATGTTCTACGATGCGGACTACATTACTGCTCTGGAACATGGCCTGCCACCAACAGCAGGGCAGGGTATCGGTATCGACCGTCTGGCGATGCTGTTCACCAACACGCACACTATTCGTGATGTGATCTTGTTCCCAGCAATGCGTCCTCAGGCGTAACTGCTCACAATATCAATAAAGGCCGCCAGTTATGGCGGCCTTTTTATTTGTGGTGATTTTCGGTTTTTGCCGGATGAATTTCATCGCTATTTCTTGAAGCAAGATGGCGCTTTTGCGTTATTGAGCGCTAGAAAGTTTTCAATTTTCTTTATAGTCTTATGTTTGAGACAGACTCCACTCACAAGTGCCGTTAATGTAGCGTCAGTGGTGAAAGTGCCAAAAGTCGCACTGGATAAAAATGGTATAACAATAAGGAATCAGTTGATGGGTACTCAATTCCGCATGGATTCCGTGCCGGGTTCATTGATCGTAGTCGGTGGAACCTACGAGCCCTGGTTATCGGTTTTAGAACAAGTAGGATGGCGTTGCACGCAGTGCGCGGATCTGCGTAAAGCCGATCTGCTGTTTTCTGAAACAGGGCCATGTATTGGTATTGTGGATCTGAGCCACGATGAATTCAGCCTTAATGGTATTGCCAATCTGGTCAGCAGCCATAAACAAGTGCGCTGGCTGGCGTTTATTCGCGAGTCTCAGCTCAGTTCAGATACGATTTGCCAGTTTATCGTCAACTTTTGTATCGACTTCTTTACTGCCCCGATCCCGGATGCCCAGTTGCTGAGCACTATCGGTCACCAGCTCGGTATGCTCAAGCTGGAGAGAAAGGTCTGGCCGCATTTTGGTGCGAACGGTGACATGGGTCTGATGGGCGATTCGATCCCGGTTAAGCGTCTGCGCGATCAAATCAAGCGTATCGGCCCGACCGATGTCAGCATCCTTATCTATGGTGAGAACGGCTCCGGCAAGGGGAGTGTGGCGAAAGCGATTCACAAAACCTCAGCCCGGGCGCAGAAACCGTTTGTCTCGGTTAACTGTCGTGCGATGTCAGAAAGCCGTCTCGAATGCGAATTGTTTGGTATCGGCTGTGATGATAAAGGGTCGACGCCGTTGCTTTATCAGGCCGATGGCGGCACCTTGCTGCTCAACGATATTCTTACCATGCCAAAAAGCCAGCAGCTTAACCTGTTGCGTTTTCTGCAGGAAGGGACGGTGGAAACGGCGCAGGGAATGAAAGCGGTGGATGTGCGTATTCTGGCCGCGAATGCCTCGGATATTGAGAAAGCCCTGATCGACGGTGATTTTAACGAAGAGCTGTACCATTACATCAATGTGCTGCGCATTAACGTCCCCAGTCTCAAAGAGCGCGCCAGTGACATTGCTATACTGGCGAAGCATTTTCTGGTGGAGTATTCCAAAGAGTACAATGCCCAGGCGCGTAGTTTTTCTGAGGATGCGATGCGTGTGCTGACCCGCTATCACTGGCCGGGTAATGTGCGTGAGTTGATGAATCAGATTAAGCGCGTCGTGCTGATGTCGGATTCAGTGATGCTGGAAGAGTCGGATCTCGATCTGCCTAAGCGCGGTGACGGCAAGCGCAGCCTGAAAAGCATTCGCGAGCGTAGCGAGCGTGATGCCCTGTTGCTGGTGCTGGAATCCCATTCCGGCCAGGTTTCGACTGCGGCGAAGGAGCTTGGTGTGTCGCGTGCCACCATGTACCGATTGCTCAATAAACACAATCTGATTTCGGACGGGTCATTTTAATTGACCGTAAAAAGCCACTTCGGTGGCTTTTTTTATCGCTGATAAAACACTCAGGCAGTGAAAAGTATTGCATATCCAGAATCAATGGATTGATTTTCATTATATACAACTGGTGATGGCCTTGATTCTGGCTGGATGCATTGTTTTAGCCACTAAACAAGATTAAGGGTTGAACAATATTCTCAGTTGATTATTATTTAACCGTAAGCCTAGCTTACTGAAAATACACTTCTTTTTGGATTAATGACTTTGCTGGGAGGCGCAACATGACAACGTTCAATTCTGTTCATCTGCATCGCGCTTGCCATCATGCTATCAAATCTGTGACCGCTGTTGTGGTGGTTCGAGGTCATGATTGCCTGATTTCAGCATCGTCGTAAATTAATCCGTACCCTGTCAGGCTGCGGAAAACAGCCGCGCACAGGGATTACCACTTTTTTATACCCACCGTCAGGTCTGTTTTCCCAGTCAGAATTAATAACTGGAGAAACCTCATGCGTCATTCAATTTATCTGCAGCTGGCTACCCTGTTACTGCGAGCCGACCTCCACCGTGAAGAGCGTGCCTGGAAACGTAAAGTGCGTCGCAGTGCTTATGACTTGCCCTGGCATAATACCCATTTGCTCAAAGATATCGGTTTGCAACCGGACGGTCGTCCGATTGGTCATAGCGAGCCGGATGAAGTCAAAGTAGAACGCCGTGTGCGTCATCTGCGCCGGATACTCAGTGCGCGAATACCGACGTAACGGTCCGGGGCTGGTGATAAGCCAGTCCCGGATTACTGCCATGATTGCAATTATGGGCAGGGATTGGAGTACTGGATGCCAATCTCTTCAATTTTAGCCATCAGCTCATCGCTGAGCACCACATCCAGGCTGTCGATGTTTGATTTCAACTGATCAAGATTGGTGGCACCAATAATATTCGAGGCAACAAACGGACGTTGATTGACGAATGCCAGCGCCATCTGGGCCGGATCCAGACCGAACTCACGGGCCAGATTCACGTACGCTTCCGTTGCCTTGAGACCCTGCGGGGTAAAGTAACGTTTGAAGCGCTCGTACAGGCTGCAGCGCGCGCCTTGCGGCCGTGCACCATTGAGATATTTACCGCTCAGCACGCCGAATGCCATTGGTGAATAAGCCAGCAGCTTAACCCCTTCGTGATGGCTGATTTCTGACAAGCCGACTTCAAAACTGCGATTGAGCAGGTTGTACGGGTTCTGGATCGAGACCATACGCGGAAGATCGTGCTTTTCGGCCAGACGCAGATAGGTCATCAGACCCCACGGTGTTTCATTCGATACGCCGATATAACGAACCTTGCCCATTCGCACCAGATCGTTAAGTGCTTCGAGGGTTTCTATCAGGGTAATTTCCGACTGTTGTTCTGAATGCGGATAGTTAAGCTGACCAAAGGTATTGGTGATACGTTGTGGCCAGTGCAACTGGTATAAATCGATATAGTCGGTTTTGAGGCGGCTCAGACTGTCATCAATCGCCTGATGAATGTTGCGGTGATCGAGTGCCATATTATCGCGAATGTGCGGTACGTTACGCGGGCCGGCCACTTTAGTCGCCAGCAGCACTTTTTCACGCTTACCGGATTTCTCCAGCCAGTTACCGATAAATTGTTCCGTTTTGCCCTGCGTTTCTGCTGTCGGGGGCACCGGATACATTTCTGCAGTATCAATAAAATTGATCCCGCGCTCCAGGGCGTAGTCGAGCTGACTGAAGGCTTCTGCCTGTGTATTTTGCTCTCCGAATGTCATGGTTCCGAGGCACAGTTTACTGACTTCAAGGCTTGAGTGAGGCAGTTTAGTGTATTGCATAATCCTTCCTTGTCTGAGTGCAAACAGAGGGCTGATCCTTATCGTCCATGAGCCGTATCAGACTTAACTCTGATCAGAGGCGTACAGGCTGAATGGATAGCATCTTGAAACACATCGGCTTTTAATTTCAATCCCACTATAAGCCATCCGTAAGGGCAAAAGGAAATGAAATTTGTTCGCACACTGAGTGCGGCGCTTGGCATGGTAAAAGATTGAGCCTGGTCATCAGTCGGCTACACTGGATAGAAAGGAGGTGACGTATGCACAAACAACAACTGGATAAATGGTTGCATGGTATGCATAAGCCGGGGGCACCACTGCCCAAGGTATATGTCATAGGATGTGCTGATGCCACGCACTATACGCTTGGGGTCGAAGTCAGGCACCGGATTGAACCTTTGATGAAAGGAGATGAGCCGATGCATTTTTCCTCGTTGGATGCCGCTAAACAGGAATTAGCCCAGCTTGGATTTGCTCAGGCTTACCTGCGTATGAGCTGCGCTTACGAAGAGTGTGGTTTAGAGGGAGGGCAGAGATACAGTGAGATCCCTCTGCCGTTAACCCGGCACTAGACTGATTTATTGCAGGCAGGCCTTTGGGGCCTGCCTGCATCTCTGATTACTGTTGTTCAACTGCCTGATCCGGTCAACACTCCGTCTCAGGCGTAATACGAAGCCAGGATTCGGGCGGTAAACTGAGTACGCAGGTAAAACCCGCGCGGCAGAGTGCGAATTGGTTTGCCATTGCTGCCGTAGGCTTCGGTTTTGACCTTACCGTTGGCCGCTTTGGGCCTCAGTTGCAGGACTTCACCATGGCGGGCGGTGATCTGGCCGACTTTACCCAGCACGATAAACTCCATTAATTCTTCCCAGTCCGCCTTTAGCATCGCCTCTTCTTGCGCCGACGGACTCCAGAGCAGCGGCGATCCGACCCGGCGCTGGGCCAGTGGAATCTCCCGTTCACCTTCCACCGGCATCCACAGCACACGCGATAACTTATGGCGCACATGACTCTGTTCCCAGGTCAGTCCGTGTATTCCGGTCAGCGGTGCTACACAAACAAACGTGGTTTCCAGCGGTTTAGCACTGTAGCTGATCGGGATACTTTTCAGCTCGATGCCCAGTTTGGCAAAATCCTGCTCCGGTTTACTGCCGGCACTGGCGCCTAAATGCCATTCCAGTAATTGTCCGACCCAGCCTTTGTCCCGGGAGAGATCGTTGGGCACTGGTATCGCGGCTTCCGCGGCCAGATCGGCAAAGCTGACACCGGCAATCTGCCAGGCCCGATCGAGTAATTCTTGTTCGCTCTGGGGTTCAGGTTTCATAAAGCGTACTGCGGTCGTAAAAAGCCTATAGTAACAAAAAATGACGGGCAGAGGATCATGCAGATAAATTGATCAAAGTGGATAAAAGATCATCATTACCATAGTTATCCACAGTTCCTGGTGTTTATAGGGCGAAATTTATGGAGTATGTATGCATGAACAGGGGTTTGCCACAGGGATTTGTGGTTTTTCAGGCAGATTAAAAGTGTAGCTTTCCGGATCTGTGTGGATAACAGCTGGGTTGGTGGATCTTTGAGCACTGTTGGTTTTTGAATGATCTTTCGACACCTGCCCTGATGTGATAATAAATTAAATTTACATTATTTATTGATATTTAAGGTTTTATTGATGTTTTTGTGATTTTTGTCCAATCCGGTGATGTGACTCTGCGTAGGTGTTTTTGCACAGTTCACACTCTTCTTCACATGGTTATTCACAGAAAACGTGAATAAATGTGGTCTATATCTCACTCTTTTGTTGATAACTTAAAATTTGAGCAAAAGTTATTCAATTATGCACTTGTCAGCGATAAATATTAGGTGAATCACATTAGTTAGTTTGCTCCTGTTGGGGATATGTGGAAAAATCAAAGCAATTAAGATTTTAATAGAGGTTTGCCAGTGATAGATGGCGATGGTTACCGGCTTAACGTCGGTATTGTGATTTGTAACAACCATGGTCAGGTATTCTGGGCGAAACGATACGGACAACACTCATGGCAATTTCCCCAGGGCGGAATCGATGAGGGTGAATCTCCTGAACAGGCAATGTACCGGGAGCTTTACGAAGAGGTTGGTTTAACAAAAAAAGATGTCAAAATCATTGCAACCAGTCGTCATTGGCTCCGTTACAAACTGCCAAAACGTCTGGTTCGGTGGGACTCTCAGCCGGTCTGTATTGGACAAAAACAGAAATGGTTCTTACTGCGTTTGGATTGCGATGAAGCTAAAATTAACATGCAACGTGGAAGCACCCCTGAATTTGATGGTTGGCGCTGGGTGAGTTACTGGTATCCAGTCAGACAAGTGGTCTCTTTTAAGCGTGATGTTTATCGTCGTGCCATGAAAGAGTTTGCGTCATTAGCGATGCCGTTTAGAGAACGAAAAGTGAAAGGTAAGCGCAAAAATCGAAGAGGATAGCGATGCTCTCTCAGCTACGGGATATAGTTGAACAAGTTTCAAAGGTAGAAGATGTCTATCAGGCGTTGGATATTTTTGTAAAGCAGACATGCAGTGCGATGAGCACTGAATGTTGTACTGTCTATCTCGCCAATGAGGAGATGCATCGTCTCGAACTGATGGCAACCCAGGGCCTGAAGTTCAAAGGGGATAAAATCCTGATCGACTTTGATGAAGGCCTGGTTGGCCTGGTCAAACGTTCTGCTGAGCCGATTAACCTGGCGGAAGCGTCTAAACACCCCAATTTCAAATATTTCAAGCAGCTTGGTGAAGAGGTGTACCAGTCGTTTCTTGGTACACCGATCATTTACCGTAAACAGGTGCTGGGCGTGCTGGTTGTGCAGCAAAAATCGCCACGTCTGTTTAGCGAAATGGAAGTCTCTTTCCTGGTCACTCTGGCGGCTCAGCTGGCCGTGATTATTGCCCATGCCCAGACCCAGGGTCACTGGCTGCTGAGTAAAAAGCAGCAGGCCATTAGTGGTATTCCGGCTTCATCCGGGGTGGCAATTGGCGAGCTGTGGTGGGATGACTCACAGCCACAGCTGTACGATGTTGCCCCTGCCTCTACCCTTGATATGGATCGTGAACAGGAGTGGCTGGCGCGTGCAATTGAAAGTGCACTGGGCGATTTTCGTAAAATGCGTAAAAAGCTCGACAGTGAAATCAATAAAGAAGCCCTGGCGATCTTCGACCTGTTTACCCACTTACTCAACGATCCGATGTTGCGTAAGGATCTTAAAGCGCAGATCCTCAAAGGTGATCGCGCGGACTGGGCGCTGCGTCAGGTGGTGGAATCTTATTCCAACCGTTTTGCCCGCATGTCTGACAACTATTTGCGTGAGCGGGCCCAGGATGTGCGTGAACTAGGTCAGCGCCTGCTCTTTTTCCTCTACAACACCGAACATGAACAGCAGCAGATCGACAAGCCGATTATCCTGGTGGTGCGCGAACTGACAGCGTCGGTTCTGGCTGCTATGCCAAAAGATAAGTTACTGGCTGTGGTCTCGATGGAAGGGGCGGCCAACTCTCACGCGGCGATTTTATCGCGTGCGCTGGGGATCCCGGCCATAATGGGGGTATCGCTTAATCTTAAGCAGATTAACGGCAAAACCGGGATTGTCGATGGCTACAGCGGTAAGCTGTTTATCTCTCCGGCCAGACAGATTCTGGCTGAATACCGCTCTCTGGCTAATGAAGAGCGTGAATTGTCGCAAATGGTCAATGAGGCCATGGCGGAGCCGGCGTTTACCGAAGATGGTCAGCGTATCGAATTGCTGCTCAATGCGGGCCTGAGTGCCGACACCAATATAGCCGTCAATCAGGGCGTCGATGGGGTCGGGCTATACCGTACCGAAATTTCGTTCCTGCTCCAGCACCGTTTCCCGTCCGAAGAGGAGCAGATTCAGCAATACCGTACTGTGCTCTCGGCCTACCCTGACAAGCGGGTGGTGATGCGTACACTCGATATCGGTGGTGATAAACCGTTGCCATACTTGCCGATTGAAGAGGATAACCCGTTCCTGGGCTGGCGCGGGATTCGCTTTACTCTCGATCACCCGGACATCTTTCTCATTCAACTGCGGGCCATGTTGCGCGCCAGTTGTGAGCATCATAATCTGAGCATTCTGCTGCCGATGATCTCTGGTACCAAGGAACTCGATGATGCGATCAAACTTATCCATCAGGCCTATGAAGAGAGCGTTAAACTCGACGCCCGGGTTCGTATGCCGGAAATCGGCATCATGGTTGAAGTGCCTTCTATGTTGTACCTGTTACCGTTGATCGCCGATAAAATCGACTTTGTTTCGGTGGGAACGAATGATCTGACCCAGTATATGTTGGCCGTCGATCGGAACAATTCCCGGGTTGCTGATGTCTATGAGTCGATGCATCCTGCGGTGGTGATGGCACTTAAGCAGATCCAGCAGATCTGTGAGCGTCACAACATTCCGGTTTGTGTGTGTGGTGAGTTGGCGGGTGACCCGATTGGCTCGCTACTGTTGATTGGTCTGGGCTATCAGGCCCTGAGTATGAACACTTCTAACGTGGCTCGGGTTAAATATCTGATTCGTCATTCCGAGCTGACCGAGCTGAGTGCGCTTGCTGACAAAGCGCTGATGCAACCTTACGGAAAAGAAATTTATAATATGATGCTGGCTTATTTCGAGGACAAAGGCTTTGCCGGCTTCGTACGTGCGGGAAAAAAATAGGAACAGAATGTGAATATAGAATTAATGGCCCTGTTGCTGTTATTGGGGTCAGTGGTCGGTGTGCTGGCGGGTTTGCTGGGCATCGGCGGCGGGCTGGTGGTAGTACCGGCTCTGCTGTTTCTGTTGCCTTATGCCGGAATTACACCGGACATTATCATGCAATTGGCTTTAGCGACCTCGCTCGCCACCATCATAGTGACCTCTGGCTCATCTGCAATCAATCATCTTAAACTGGGTAACGTCGACATGTTTGTCGTCAAATGGCTACTACCCGGCGTGCTGGCTGGTGGTTTTCTTGGCTCGGTGATCGCAGAATGGATCCCAAGTGAGTATCTGCCAAAAGTGTTTGGTGTCATTGTTGTGCTACTGGCGCTGCAGATGTTCCGCTCGATCAAATCAACCCGAACGCGACCGATGCCGGGGGCGGCGCTGACTGGTCTGTACGGCAGCGGCATCGGTATTGTCTCCAGCCTGGCCGGGATTGGCGGCGGTTCTTTGTCCGTACCTTTCCTCAATCACCACGGCGTCGAGATGCGAAAAGCGGTCGGTTCTTCTTCTGTGTGTGGCTGTATGATTGCGATTGCCGGTATGCTTGGTTTTGTGTTGCATGGCTTTCATGCCCAAGGGCTGCCTAAGTACAGTGTGGGTTATGTTTATCTGCCTGCGCTGGTGGCCATTGCCTCAACCTCAATGCTGACTACCCGGATCGGCGCCCGGTTGGCTACCCGTTTACCTACCGCGGTTCTGAAGCGTTTCTTTGCCGTTTTTCTGATGTTCGTCGCTGTATCTATGTTGATGCAATAATCTGATTTATCCAAAAACAAGAGAATACTAATTTATGTCTCAGGGCTATTTTGAGTTTCCTAATATTGACCCCGTCATTTTTTCTATCGGGCCAGTTTCTGTGCGCTGGTACGGCATGATGTATCTGGTTGGTTTCCTGTTTGCTATGTGGCTGGCGAACCGCCGGGCCGATAAGCCGGGAAGTGGCTGGAATCGTGAGCAGGTGTCTGATCTGTTGTTTGCCGCTTTCCTTGGGGTAGTGATCGGCGGCCGGGTTGGCTATGTGCTGTTCTACAACTTCGAGATGTTCCTGGATGATCCGCTTTACCTGTTTAAAGTGTGGACCGGCGGCATGTCATTTCATGGCGGTCTGCTTGGCGTTATTACGGCCATGTTCTGGTATGCGCATAAAAATCAGCGCACCTTGTTTGGTGTGGCGGATTTTGTCGCACCGCTGGTGCCGTTCGGCCTGGGGATGGGGCGCTTAGGTAACTTTATGAATGGTGAGCTATGGGGACGAGCGACCGATCTGCCTTGGGGGGTTGTGTTCCCAGGGGCGGGGCCGCTGCCGCGTCACCCATCCCAGTTGTACGAATTTGCTCTGGAAGGCGTGGTGCTGTTCTTTATTCTCAACTGGTTTATTAAGAAGCCTCGTCCTTTAGGCTCGGTATCAGGGCTATTTTTGGCCGGATATGGTACATTCCGCTTCCTGGTTGAATTTGTCCGTGAACCGGATGCCCAGTTAGGCTTGTTTGGCGGTATCATTTCAATGGGGCAAATTCTTTCCACACCAATGATTTTTGGCGGCGTACTCTTAATGGTATGGGCCTACAAACGCGGCCGGTTCCAGGATCAGGCTGCGGCGAAGTAAGGGTTAGTAGTGAAACAGTATTTAGATCTTTGTCAGCGCATCGTCGATGAAGGCGTATGGGTTGAGAATGAGCGCACCGGTAAACGTTGTCTGACGGTGATTAATGCCGATCTCACTTATGATGTGGCTAATAACCAGTTTCCACTGGTGACCACCCGGAAAAGCTTCTGGAAAGCGGCAGTGGCTGAGTTACTGGGCTATATCCGGGGTTATGATAGTGCGGAAGATTTTCGCAAACTGGGGACGAAAACCTGGGATGCGAATGCCAATCTCAATCAGGCATGGCTGAATAATCCGTATCGCAAAGGTGACGATGACATGGGGCGGGTATACGGTGTACAGGGCCGCGCCTGGGCCAAGCCGGATGGTGGTCATATCGACCAGTTAAAAAAGATTGTTGATGATCTGAGTCGCGGTGTTGATGATCGCGGCGAAATTCTTAATTTTTACAATCCGGGTGAGTTTCACATGGGCTGTTTGCGTCCGTGTATGTACAGTCATCATTTTTCTCTGCTGGGTGATACCTTGTACCTGAACAGTACGCAGCGTTCGTGTGATGTTCCGCTCGGGCTGAACTTTAACATGGTTCAGGTGTATGCGTTTTTGGCCATCATGGCGCAGATTACCGGTCATAAGCCGGGGCAGGCATTCCACAAGATTGTCAATGCGCATATCTATGAGGATCAGCTTGAACTGATGCTTGATGTTCAGCTCAAGCGCGAGCCGCTGACAGCGCCGCAGTTCCACATTAACCCGGATATCAAATCGTTGCACGATCTGGAAACCTGGGTGACGCTGGATGATTTTGAAGTCACGGGGTATGAATTCCATGACCCGATTCAGTATCCGTTCTCGGTCTGACCCTGCTGTCCGCTACAGACAAGAAAACGCCGCTTGTTAGCGGCGTTTTCTTGTCTGTAGCAACCTATTTTTGCCTGAGTCAACTTATCGGGCGGCGACAATCTATAGTAAGGCTGAGCCTTCCTGATTCAGTTAATAAAAAAGCGCTTCCAAGGGAGAGCGCTTTGATCAGAGTCAATGGGGCGCTTAAGAGCTCAGCGCCAGAATCACACCCGGAAGCAGGATAAACAGTGATAGCAGATACAGCGCCACTACAGCTTTGTTTTTGACGGCCATTTCTGACAGCGCATCTGCGCCTTTCAGTGGCAGTTCACGCAGGAAAGGCACGCCGTAAATCAGTACCGTTGCCAGGACATTAAAGGTCAGGTGTACCAGAGCTATTTGCAGGGCAAACACCGCGAACTCACCGGAGACCGCCGTTGCTGCCAGCAGTGCTGTGATACAGGTACCAATGTTTGCGCCCAGAGTGAATGGATACACTTCGCGTACTTTCAGCACGCCAGTACCCACCAGAGGAACCATCAGACTGGTTGTGGTTGATGACGACTGAACCAGAACGGTAACTACGGTGCCGGAAAAAATTCCGTGCAGCGGTCCGCGGCCGATGGCGTTTTTCAAAATGTCACGAGCGCGACCCACCATCAGGCTCTTCATCAGTTTGCCCATCACAGTGATAGCGACAAAGATGGTCGCAATACCCAGTACGATAAGGGCTACACCACCTAGCACGTCCCCGAATGAGGCAAACTGATCTTTCAGCGCGCTGATCACAGGTTTGGTGATTGGTTTAATGAAGTTGAGCCCTTTCATGCTCATGTCGCCCGTTGCCAGCAGAGGTGATACCAGCCAGTGGGAGATTTTTTCCAAAATGCCGAACATCATTTCCAGTGGCAGGAAGATGACGACTGCCAGCACGTTAAAGAAGTCATGAATCGTGGCGCTGGCAAAAGCGCGCTTGAACTCTTCTTTACAACGCATGTGGCCAAGACTGACTAGGGTGTTGGTGACTGTTGTGCCGATATTAGCACCCATCACCATCGGAATGGCGGTTTCAACTGGCAGGCCTCCGGCAACCAGACCAACAATAATAGAAGTTACGGTACTGGAAGACTGAATCAGTGCGGTTGCGACCAGGCCTATCATCAGGCCAGCAATCGGATGGGAGGCAAATTCAAACAGGACTTTAGCCTGATCACCTGTGGCCAATTTAAAGCCACTGCCCACCATAGCCACCGCTAATAGCAGCAGATACAGCATGAAACCCAAGTTTGCCCAGCGCAGCCAACGTGTGGTACTTGAAATTGGCGCAGCTGCGGAAGTTGCTTGGTTGATCATTGTTTTCTCCATTGACCCTTGGATATTGTGTGGTCGGTTGTTGAATCTGTGCGCGATAGTAGAGCGTGAATATTGCAGTAATATGACAGAACGCTTTCAAATCGAGTGGTTTGTCATTTAGCTCATTTTTTGTACTGACTGGCTTGGTTGATTGTTTTGTAATTAACTGTTTTTAAGTTGTTTTTTTTGATTGAACTCTGCCGCTGGGGAAAGAAAAAATTTTAACGCTCAGCTCCTTTTTAGCCATTTTGGCGATAAAATTTATGTCAGCACTGTCATATTGAAAGGGATTTGTTTCGTAATTACTGAGTTTTTTGTGTATTTGCTTCGAAAATATCGAGTTTGTTGCGAAGCGGTCAGGGCTTCTGTTATAAACAAACTCACTCACTAGGTTTATCAATGACTGGCAATTACTATGTCTCATCTTAATTACAACCATCTTTATTATTTCTGGATGGTGTGCAAACAAGGTTCCGTGACTAAAGCTGCGGATGCACTGTTTCTGACTCCGCAAACGGTTACCGGCCAGATCAAAGCGCTGGAAGAACGCATGGCGGGCAAGCTGACTAAGCGCAACGGACGCAGCCTTGAGCCAACGGAACTGGGTCAGTTAGTCTTTAAATATGCCGACCGCATGTTTGGCCTCAGTTACGAAATGTTGGATATTGTGAATTACAGTCAGCGCAATAATGTGTTGTTTGATGTTGGCGTAGCCGATGCTCTGTCGAAACGGCTGGTGAGTAAAATCCTGATGACCACAGTGCCGGCTGACAACAGCATCCATTTACGCTGTTTCGAATCGACCCACGAAATGCTGCTGGAGCAGTTATCACAACATAAACTGGATATGATCTTGTCGGATTGTCCGGTGGATTCCGGTCAAAGCCCGGGTTTATTCAGTAAAAAGCTCGGTGAGAGTCATATGGGCTTTTTTTCCAGCGGCAGTCTGGATAACAGTGATTATCCGGCGGTACTGGAACAGCGTAAATTATTGATCCCGGGCAGTCGTACAGCGATGGGGAGAAAAGTACGCCAGTGGTTTGATCATCAGGGAATCCAGCCCAATATTCTGGGCGAATTTGATGACGCAGCGTTAATGAAAGCATTTGCCCGCTATCATCCCGAGGTGATTTTTATGGCTCCGCTGATGTATATGAATGAGATGGAGCAGGAATTGTCGCTGCAACTGGTCAGCCGGATTGAAGAAATTAAAGAGGAATACTACGTTATTTTTGCCGAACGAATGATTCAGCATCCGGCGGTAAAGAATGTTTATGATGCTGATTTCAGCAATTTATTTGAATGAATATTTTATTACTGTTTACAAATAGATTACTATCACGCCACTGATTATCTCTTTGTAACCGCTTTCTTGGGCAATGATGATGTCGGTAATTTGAGGCGAACTGATGGACAGTCCGGGTTTTTTGACCCAGATTGTGGGATATCCATCATGACGGAAGTACGTAAGTACTTGGCGGTCAAGGACGCAGGCCGTTTGTGAATAAAAATAAATGCCATGGTTTGGCTGAAACGGTTATGTCAAAGAGGCTTACTCATGAACCTACAAGAAATGGAACAAAACTCCGCTCAGGCAGTGGTGCTGTTAAAGGCGATGGCGAATGAGAGACGGCTGCAGATCCTATGCTTACTGCATAATCAGGAGCTATCCGTAGGGGAACTGTGTGGCAGACTGGAATTGAGTCAGTCAGCGTTGTCACAGCATTTGGCCTGGCTGAGAAGGGATGGTTTAGTTGAGACGCGTAAAGAAGCACAAACTGTGTATTACACGCTCAGCAGTGATGAAGTAAAGTTGATGATTGAGTTACTGCATCGGTTGTACTGCGAGCCTTAATTTGGCCGTAGTGCCAGCGTTTTTGCTGTTATCCGTAGACAAGCAGGCAGGTTACGGAGATAAGAGCGCTGGGGCTACGATGCTATCGAGATGAATCATTGAGCTGAAAATCAGTAATTCGGTCGATAAAAAATGACAGGCAATAAAAAAACCGGCAGAAGCCGGTTTTTTTTATCACTGGGTTATCAAGTTCTGATTACAGAGCTTTGATAGCAGCAGCGAAACGAGACTTATGACGAGCTGCTTTATTCTTGTGAATAAGGCCTTTAGTTGCCATACGGTCCAGGATTGGTGTAACAGCTGCGAATGCAGCAGTTGCGCCTTCTTTGTCGCCTGCAGCGATTGCAGCAACAGTTTTCTTCATGTAAGTGCGCATCATTGAACGACGGCTAGCGTTGTGCTGGCGACGTTTTTCAGATTGGATAGCGCGCTTCTTAGCAGATTTACAGTTTGCCAAGGGTCTAACTCCCAAAAACTTTAGTTCGGTGACAATTTAAGGGCCGGAAATATCCCCTATTTGCACTTAATTGTCAAATGATTTGTGCAAAAACCCATCTAAGCCAAACAAGTTTGGTATCGGAAGGTCTTCGCGGTTAAGATGGCGTGGATTCTAACAGTATTTTTTTGCCAATGCTAATACTTATCTGATCTCTCACTGACATTATTTAGTGGCAGGGAAAGATAATGTTGTTTTCGCGTATTTTTCGAGGTTACCGTGAGTAAACGCTTGCTCAAGTCAGGCATGATAGTCAGTGCCATGACGTTGATTTCGCGCGTCCTGGGCCTGGTTCGGGACATAGTGGTCGCGAACTTGATGGGCGCAGGAGCCAGTGCGGATGTCTTTTTCTTTGCCAACCGCATTCCTAATTTTTTACGTCGTCTGTTTGCTGAAGGTGCTTTCTCGCAGGCTTTTGTCCCGGTTTTGACCGAGTATCACGCCAGTGGTGACCTCAATAAAACCCGTGAACTTATCGCCCGGGCCTCTGGTACGTTGGGGGTGCTGGTGACTATCGTTACTTTAATCGGGGTTTTGTGCTCGGGTGCGGTGACGGCTCTGTTTGGGGCGGGCTGGTTTCTGGACTGGCTCAATGACGGCCCGGCAGCCCCCAAATTCGAGCTGGCCAGTTTTCTGCTTAAGATTACCTTTCCTTATCTGTGGTTCATCACCTTTGTTGCGCTGTCTGGGGCGGTATTGAATACCCTGGGCAAATTTGCCGTGTCGTCTTTTACGCCAGTGTTTCTCAATGTCATGATGATCTTGTGTGCCTGGTTTGTTTCGCCAAACCTTGAGCAACCAGAAGTCGGCCTGGCAATAGGGGTATTTTTAGGCGGTCTGGTTCAGTTTTTGTTTCAATTGCCGTTTTTAATCAAGGCCGGTGTGCTGGTGAAACCCAAATGGGGCTGGAAAGATCCCGGAGTGGTTAAAATTCGCACATTGATGATTCCGGCTTTATTTGGTGTTTCAGTCAGTCAGATCAACTTGTTGTTCGACTCTTTTGTGGCCAGTTTTCTGCATACCGGCTCGATCAGCTGGTTGTACTATTCGGATCGCCTGCTTGAGTTTCCGCTTGGTTTGTTCGGTATCGCGATCGCGACCGTTATTCTGCCGGCGCTATCGCGTAACCACGTCGATGCACACAGCGATGGCTTTGCCCATACCATGGACTGGGGGGTGCGAATGGTTATTCTGCTGGGGATCCCGGCTATGCTGGGTCTGATGGTGTTAGCCAAGCCGATGCTGATGGTGCTGTTTATGCGTGGTGAGTTTACGCCGCAAGATGTGCAGATGGCATCGGCGTCACTGCTGGCCTATTCAGCTGGCCTGCTGAACTTTATGCTGATTAAAGTTCTGGCACCGGGTTACTACTCTCGCCAGGATACGCGAACCCCGGTCCGTTACGGCATCATTGCGATGCTGAGCAACATAGTGTTCAATGCCATCTTCGCCTGGTTTTACGGCTATGTCGGCCTGGCGGCGGCAACGGCTTTGTCTGCCTTCATCAATATGGCGCTGCTGTACCGTGGTCTGCATCTGCAAGGGGTATATCGGGTTTCGGCACATACCATGCGTTTTGTTATCCGTCTCGCGCTGGCCGGGGGCGCTATGGTCGCGGCCATTCTGTGGCAGATGCAAGCCATGTCTGTCTGGCTGGATTGGGGACTGATGCAGCGCGGCCTGATGTTAACAGCTCTGATCGCACTGGGGGCAATTGTTTATTTCCTCACCGCGTTAGTGCTGGGGATCCGGTTAAAAGATTTAAAAGCGGCGACAGATTAACGCTGATTAGGTTATAATCCGTCGGTTTCACACCAATATAACTGAGAACTATAGGTTTTAAGCGTATTCCAATGGAATTGATTCGCGGTATTCATAACATCAAAGCACAGCATAACGGCTGTGTACTGACTATAGGAAACTTTGATGGTGTCCATTTCGGTCATCAACAGGTATTAAATCAGGTTGCTGAGCGGGCAAAGCTGTTTGATCTGCCCTCGGTAGTGATGACGTTTGAACCGCAACCTATGGAGCTGTTCCTGAAAGACAAAGCTCCTGCCCGGTTAACAAGATTGAGAGATAAGTTTGTCCATATCGGCAAGCTGGGTATCGATCGTCTATTGTGTGTGAACTTCAACCACCACTTTGCCAACATCGAAGCGGAGGCATTTATCCGTGACTTGTTGGTGGCCCGATTGGGTGTTAAGTTTCTGGTGGTTGGCGATGACTTCCGCTTCGGCCGTGGCCGTAAAGGTAACTTTGCCATGCTTGAGCAGGCAGGTTTACGTTACGGTTTTGAAGTGGTCAGTACTCAGAGCTTCTGTTTACAGCAGTTGCGGGTCAGCAGTACTGCGATTCGTGAAGCTTTGGCCAGTGATGAGCTGGAGAGTGCGGCACACATGCTGGGGCGTCACTATAGTATCAGTGGGCGCGTTTCGCATGGTCGCAAACTTGGCCGGACGATAGGCTTTCCTACGGCTAATATTCCGCTCAAGCGCTGCGTATCGCCGGTTTCTGGTGTGTATGTGGTGCAAGCGTACGGCTTGGGCGAACAGCCGCTTGGCGGTGTGGCCAATATTGGCCAACGCCCGACAGTCAACGGGGTTCGTCAGCAGTTAGAAGTGCATTTATTCGACTTTCAGGGCAATTTATATGGCAAGCAGCTGGAAGTCGCGCTTTTACACAAGCTGCGTAATGAACACAAATTTGAGTCTTTTGAGGCTCTGAAACAGCAAATAGAATTGGATGCTGAGGCAGCAAGGGTGTGGCTGCGTCAGCTTAAGGGTTAACCGGTTGATTCCACCGGATACCATAATGTCTAACTTCGCCCAATATAACGGAATTAAGAATCGATGAGTGAGTATAAAGATACCCTGAACCTACCTGAAACAGGGTTTCCGATGCGCGGTAATCTGGCCAATCGTGAGCCAGAAATGCTTGAGCGTTGGTACAAAGAAGATCTGTACGGTGAAATCCGTAAAGCTAAAAAAGGCAAAAAATCTTTCGTATTACACGATGGCCCTCCGTACGCCAACGGTGATATTCACATTGGTCACGCACTGAACAAGATTCTTAAAGACATTATTATTAAATCCAAAACACTTTCAGGTTTTGACGCACCTTACATCCCGGGCTGGGACTGCCATGGTCTGCCAATCGAACTGATGGTTGAGAAGAAAGTGGGCAAGCCGGGCCAGAAAGTGACCGCGGCTGAATTCCGTGAAAAATGTCGTGAATACGCAGCCGGTCAGGTTGAAGGCCAGAAAGAGGGCTTCAAGCGTCTGGGTATCCTGGGTGAGTGGGATAAACCATATCGTACGATGGATTTTGCTACCGAAGCGAACATCATCCGCGCGCTGGGCAAGATTGCTGACAACGGCCACCTGCTGAAAGGTTTCAAACCGGTGCACTGGTGTACGGATTGTGGTAGTGCGCTGGCAGAAGCGGAAGTGGAGTACAAAGATAAGGTTTCTCCTTCTATCGATGTGCGCTTCAAAGCTGCGGATCAGGCAGCGGTACTGTCTAAATTC
Organism: Vibrio sp. H11; assembly: GCF_004804295.1. NCBI lineage: Bacteria > Pseudomonadati > Pseudomonadota > Gammaproteobacteria > Vibrionales > Vibrionaceae > Vibrio > Vibrio sp. H11. The sequence goes on from NZ_SSHN01000008.1 coordinate 181,734, forward strand.
AGCCTGAGCGAAGGCCATGAAGGTCAGGGCGATATCTCAATCGTTATCTGGACCACTACGCCTTGGACACTGCCGGCGAACCGCGCAGTCTGTCTGCGTGATGATCTGGAATACGTTCTGATCCAAACCGAAGGCGAACAGCCTGAGCGTATTATTGTGGCGTCTGAGCTGGCGAAATCTGTGATGGATCGCGCCGGTATCGAGCATTTCCACTTCCTTGGTTTTACTAAAGGTGCGGATCTGGAACTGAGTCAGTTCAACCACCCGTTCTACGATTTCACTGTACCGGCGATTCTGGGCGACCACGTGACGACGGATTCTGGTACTGGTGTGGTTCACACTGCGCCTGGCCACGGTCAGGAAGACTTTGCGGTGGGTCAGCATTACGGTCTGGAAGTCGCCAACCCGGTGGGTTCAAACGGTGTCTATCTGTCCGATACCGAACTGTTCGCCGGTCAGCACGTATTTAAAGCCAACGATTCAGTGATTGAAGTGCTGAAAGAGCATGGTGCGCTGCTGCATCACCATGCCTACGAGCACAGCTACCCGCACTGCTGGCGCCATAAAACGCCAATCATTTTCCGCGCCACGCCGCAGTGGTTCGTGTCTATGGATCAAGCCGGTCTGCGTGAGCAGGCACTGAGCGCAATCAAAGGCGTTAAATGGATGCCGGACTGGGGTCAAAGCCGTATTCAGGGCATGGTGGAAGGCCGTCCTGAGTGGTGTATCTCTCGTCAGCGCACCTGGGGTGTGCCAATTGCCCTGTTCGTGCATAAAGAGACGGCTGAACTGCATCCAAACAGCGCGGCTCTGATTGAGCAGGTCGCACAACTGGTTGAGCAAAAAGGTATCCAGGCATGGTGGGATGTGGATTCTGCTGAACTGCTGGGCGCTGATGCTGACAACTATGAAAAAGTACTTGATACGCTGGATGTATGGTTTGACTCAGGTGTGACACACTACGCTGTGGTGGATAACCGTCCGGAGTTTAACGGCGCAGAAGCAGACATGTACCTGGAAGGTTCAGACCAACACCGTGGTTGGTTCCAGTCATCACTGATCTCATCAGTGGCGATGAAAGGTAAAGCCCCTTACAAAGAAGTTCTGACCCACGGTTTCGTGGTTGATGGTCAGGGCCGTAAGATGTCGAAATCGATTGGTAACGTGGTTGCTCCAAAAGATGTCACCAATAAACTGGGTGCAGATATTCTGCGTCTGTGGGTGGCTTCAACCGACTATACCGGTGAAGTTGCGGTATCGGATGAGATCCTGAAACGCAGCGCGGACTCTTACCGTCGTATCCGTAACACGGCGCGTTTCTTCCTGGCCAACCTGAATGGTTTTGATCCGGCAACGGACATGGTGGCACCACAAGAGATGGTGGCACTGGATCGCTGGGCCGTTGCTCGCGCTCTGGCGGCGCAACAAGAGATTGTCAAAGCGTACCAGGATTACAACACCCACGCGGTGGTGCAACGTCTGATGCACTTCTGTTCTATCGAAATGGGCTCATTCTACCTGGATGTGATCAAAGACCGTCAGTACACCGCAAAACGGGGCAGTAATGCCCAGCGCAGCTGTCAGACGGCGCTGTACTACATCGTCGAAGCTCTGGTTCGCTGGATGGCACCTATCATGTCGTTTACCGCAGATGAGATCTGGAATGACATGCCGGTTAACCAGCCAAACGGTCAAGCACGCGATAAATTCGTGTTTGTCAGCGAATGGTATGAAGGCCTGTTTGGTCTGAACGATGGTGAAGAGCTGAACAACGAATTCTGGACTGAAATCCAGAAAGTTCGTGGCGCTGTAAACAAGTTGCTGGAAAGCGCGCGTAATGAGAAAACCATCGGTGGCTCTCTGCAGGCGGAAGTGACTCTGTTCGCCAGCGATGAACTGGCGGCGATCATCAACAAACTGGATGACGAACTGCGCTTTGTTCTGCTGACCTCGCAAGCGAGCGTAAAACCGCTGGCTGAGAAGAGCGATGCGGCTCAGGCGACCGACATTGACGGCCTGTTCGTTCAGGTAAGCAAAACTGAAGCTGAGAAGTGTGATCGTTGCTGGCACCACACTCCGGAAGTTGGCACCATCAAAGGTCATGAAACTATTTGTGGTCGTTGCGTGTCCAACGTGGAAGGTGACGGCGAAATCCGTAAATTTGCTTAATCAAAGATAGGTTGCATGACGCAAGTACTTACACTTAAACAATCGGGAGTCCGCTGGCTGTGGCTGGCGCTCCTTGTCTTCGTTGCGGATATCGGCATTAAGCTGGTAGTCATGAACAGTATGGGGTTTGGCTGGGAGAACCGAATTGAAGTTCTGCCATTCTTTAACCTGCTGTACGTCCACAACTACGGTGCGGCATTCAGTTTTCTGAGTGACCAGGCCGGTTGGCAGCGCTGGTTATTTACCGCTATCGCCTTTGTGGTGGTGGGTATGCTGGCGTTCTGGATGCGACGCCTGCCAGCCAGCGACAAGTGGAACAACGTTGCTTACGCGCTGATTATTGGTGGTGCGGTCGGCAACGTGTTCGACCGGGTAGTGCACGGTTTTGTGGTCGATTATCTCGACTTCTTCTGGGGCACCTACCACTGGCCGGCATTCAACCTGGCTGACAGCGCAATCTGTATTGGTGCGGTCATGATCATTGCGGATGGTTTCCGCCCTAAGAAACAGACTGCCTAGATGACGAAGTCATAATAACCCTAAGCGCCGCCCGTTGATTCGGGGGGCGCTTTTTGTTATCTAACACTACACAGTGATCTGATAACTATATCTGGCAGTGCCGTTGATCTGTGCGCTGAACAGTTGCTGCGGATTGGCGACCGTAGCGGACTGCCCGCAGCCTGGGTAGCATGGCAAGCCAGTGAGAGATAGAGTCACACCCGCCATCACACCTCATCAGCAAGAAATGAGGTAATTGGCGTGCCGTCAGCCGCGTTACCTGAGCTGACAGACACCTCTGTAACGGCAAATGACTCCAATAACCCAACTTAAGGAAGCCTGAACGTGACTACGATTAGCCAAGACTCGGCAGTAACTCTGCATTTTACTATCAAACTTAAAGACGGTTCAGTGGCCGACAGCACCCACAATTTTGGCAAACCGGCCAAACTGGTCATCGGTGACGGTAGCCTGAGTGATAACTTTGAACAGTGTCTGCTGGGGCTGCAGGCTGGCGATAGCCAGTCCATTGAACTGGCGGCGGCTGATGCTTTCGGCGCCCCTAATCCGGACAACATTCACTACATGGATCGCAGCAAATTTGTCGGTGACGCGGAAGTGGAAGTTGGCACTATCATGGCCTTCAGCGGCCCCGATGGTATGGAAATTCCGGGTATTATTACCGACATTGCCGGTGATTCGGTCACTGTCGATTTTAACCACCCGCTCGCGGGCCAGGATGTCATTTTTGATGTTGAGATTTTGTCGGTCGAATAACGTAGAATAGCCAGCTTAAAAGAGAACCATGAGCAATCCCATGAAAATACTGTTAGCGAACCCGCGCGGCTTTTGTGCCGGCGTTGACCGTGCCATCAGCATTGTTGAGCGTGCACTTGAAATGTATCAGCCACCGATTTATGTCCGTCACGAAGTGGTGCATAACCGTTTTGTGGTCGAGGGGCTGAAGCAGCGCGGTGCCATCTTTGTTGAAGAGCTGAGTGAAGTACCGGATGACAATATCGTCATTTTCTCTGCTCATGGGGTATCGCAGGCGGTGCGTCTGGAAGCCAAAGAGCGTGATCTGACTGTATTTGACGCGACCTGTCCGTTGGTGACTAAAGTGCATATGGAAGTGGCACGCGCCAGCCGCCGTAATATGGAAGTGGTACTGATTGGTCATGCCGGTCACCCGGAAGTGGAAGGGACCATGGGGCAGTATGCCAGCGTGACCGGAGGCATGTATCTGGTGGAAAAACCAGACGATGTGGTGGCTCTGCAGGCCAAGGTCAAAGACCCGTCTCATCTGCACTATGTCAGCCAGACTACATTGTCAGTCGATGAAACCGCTGATGTGATCGACAAGCTGCGTGAAGTGTTCCCGCAGATTCAGGGCCCGCGTAAAGACGATATCTGTTATGCAACCCAGAACCGTCAGGACGCCGTACGAATTCTGGCAGAGCAGGTGGATGTGATGATTGTGGTCGGCTCAAAAAATTCCTCCAACTCAACCCGTCTCAAAGAGCTGGCGGAAAAACTGGGTACGCCGGGCTATCTGACTGATTGTCCGGAGGATATTGATGCAGCCTGGTTACAGGGGGCAAGCCTGATTGGTGTCACCGCAGGGGCTTCTGCACCGGAAGAGCTGGTTAACCAGATCTTAGATCGGATTCAGGAACTCGGTGCGACTGCCGTGGAAGAAGTGCTGGGCCGCGAAGAAAATATGTTCTTTGAAGTGCCGAAAGAGCTGCAGATTAAACAGGTTGATTAAGTGACAGGCTGGCGAGATGCCAGCCTGTTTTCTTTGTGTCGCTGACGCCTGCTATTGATATCGGAATTGGCATCGCTTTTGATTGCAATCGGTTTATCGCGCTAAGAGGTTGGGTGGCTTAACAGGCAAGATTCGCCTTAACAGACGAGGTGTCGCAAAGACCGGCTGCGGCATAACAACAAAGGGCTCCTTGCGGAGCCCTTTGTTGTTGCAGCATTATCGGTGAGCGTCTGCTTTACGCAGTCTCGGTCGCACCGGCTGCTGGCTTGGCTTCGTCAGCCAGGTCAGTTTCGCCTTTGCCTTTCGAAATCTTAATCACGTACACAGTGATAGCCAGGGTTGCCACCAGACCAATGATGGTCGAGATTTGCATTGGCATGCCAAAGCCCAGTGTGCTGTTGTTGAGGATGAAGGTGATACATACCGCAGTCATGAACATGGCAGGGATAGTCGTGATCCAGTGCAGTTTATTGTGACGTAGTAGGTAAGCAGACGCTGTCCACAGCATCATCACGGCTGTTGTCTGGTTGGCAAAGCCGAAGTAACGCCAGATGATACCGAAATCAACCTGAGTCAGAATGCCGCCAATCACGAATAGAGGCATAGCCATCAGCAGGCGGTTACGCAGGGTCTTCTGTTCCATGTTGAAGTATTCAGCCAGGATCAGGCGGCTGGAGCGGAATGCGGTGTCACCAGAGGTGATCGGCAGAATAACCACACCCAGGAAGGCAATGATACCGCCGAATACGCCCAGCAGACCAAATGATGAACTGTACACGACGTTACCCGGACCACCGTCTTTGATTGCAGCCGACAGTGCATCCAGTGAGCCGAAGAATGACAGGGCAATCGCACACCAAATCAGCGCAATCACGCCTTCACCGATCATCGCTCCGTAGAACACAAAGCGTCCGTTCTTTTCGTTTTCCAGACAGCGTGCCATCAGTGGGGACTGAGTCGCGTGGAAACCTGAGATAGCACCACATGCGATAGTGATAAACAGCGCAGGCCATAGTGGCATATCGTTCGGGTTCATGTTGTGCAGCATGTCGCTGACTTCAAAACCGCCCAGAATCTGGTGCTCGCTTGAGAAAGCGATGGCTGTGATCAGGCCAACTGACATGAAGATCAGCAGGGCGCCAAACAGTGGGTAGAAACGGCCGATAATTTTATCGACCGGCACAATCGTTGCTACGATGTAGTAAGCAAAGATGATGACAACCATGGTGGTCATGTTGACGGTCAGGTCAGTTTGCTCGTTGATCAGGTTAGTGATCATACCGGCGGGGGCCGAAACGAAGACCACTCCGACCAGCAGCAGCAGCACAATGGCAAAAATATTCATAAAATGTTTGGCGCCATTGCCAAGATAACGACCAGACAGTGACGGTACTGAAGCGCCACCATTGCGGATTGACAGCATGCCTGAGAAATAGTCGTGGGTGGCCCCGGCAAAGATACAGCCGATAACAATCCACAGCATGGCGGCAGGACCATACAACGCGCCCATGATTGGACCAAAGATAGGACCAACACCGGCAATATTCAGCAGTTGAACAAGGTAAACTTTCGGAGTGGACATAGGTACATAGTCGACACCGTCAGTTTGAGTATGCGCGGGAGTCTGGCGCTTTTCGTTGATGCCGAAAACTTTTTCTACGAATGTGCCGTAGATGAAGTAGCCGCCGATCAGGGCTGCGACACAGGTTAGAAACCACAACATAGCGATTGTCCTTTATGATTGAAGTAGGGTGTTATTGAATTAATCTCAGGATGGATACTAAATGATCGATAATCGAGCTTCACCGGGTTTACCGCTCAGTGGTCGTCTGGCGAATTAAGTGGTTTCTGGCACGTATTAGTGGTTTTTAACGGCCGCTCAGCGGCAGCGACACACAGTAAACGGCCGGTGTGGCAGACAAAGGCTGAAACAGCGAATTAGCGCTGTCGGTCACGAATTAACGGCCATGATACGCATTCAATAGCCGTGTGGTCTGGTCGGTGGCACTATAGATTTCAAGCTAAGTTCAGTTGTGCATAGCCGTGCCGATTTCAATAGCAGTGCAGGTGATGGTTGGCGGCCCCAAGGGGGGCTTGACAGCCGTGGTAAGGTAACCGATTCGCAGTTAACCGGGTATAAAGGCAAAAAATGAAAACAATATTATTAATGTTGGTGACAATAGGGCTTTGGGGTTGCGCTGCAACAGAAAGCGAACTGGCAGCACAGGGAAACTGGTATCAGATTGGTTATAACGATGGTATTGCCGGACATACCCAGCGTGCATACAAAAAACTGGCAGAACTCGGCTCTGCCAGTCAGTCCGATTACCATCAGGGCTATCTGGATGGTATGAGTGAGTATTGTAATCCGGACTTTGCCTATCAAATGGGAGTGAACGGACAATATTACGAAGGTGTGTGTGAAGGTACCAAGCAGGCGCAACGATTCCGTATGGAATGGCAGCGTGGCTGGAACGAATACAACAAATAATCAGGGTTAGGCAATTACCAACATGCATGAAGAGTATATCGCTCTGGCGTTAGCCATGATCGGGGTCGTGGGTTTGGCGTGTCAGTGGCTGGCGTGGAAACTGCGCCTGCCTGCCATTCTGTTTCTGTTAATCGCCGGTATTGTTGCTGGCCCAATCACAGGTATGCTGCAGCCCCAGCAGTTACTGGGGGAGTTACTGTTTCCGCTCATCTCTCTGGCGGTGGCGGTGATTCTGTTCGAAGGCAGTTTGACCCTCAACTTCAAAGATATCCGCGGCGTCAGCAAAACGGTGTGGAGTATTGTCTCGCTGGGAGCGCTGGTCTCCTGGGGGATTACATCTTACGCCACCCACTGTCTGCTCGGCTTTGACTGGCCGTTGGCTCTGCTGTTCGGCAGCCTGACCGTGGTGACCGGGCCGACGGTGATCGTGCCTTTGCTGCGCACGGTACGCCCCAACACCCGCCTGTCGAACATATTGCGCTGGGAAGGGATTCTGATTGACCCGCTTGGCGCACTGTTTGTGGTTATGGTGTACGAGTTTATTGTCTCGAGCAGTGAAGCGCACAGTTTGCAGGTGTTTGGCCTGATTCTGCTGGTCGGGGTCGGGATTGGCGTTATGTCCGGCGCTGCTGTTGCGTATGTGCTGCGTCATGGCGGATTGCCGGAATACCTGCAGCCATTTGCGGTGTTAAGCGTGGTACTGGGGGTGTTTGCCGCCTCTAACGCGATTGAATCGGAATCCGGGCTGCTGACCGTAACTGTGATGGGGATGTGGCTCGCCAATAGCCGCGATGTCAATATCCAGCATATTCTGCACTTTAAAGAGCACCTGACCATACTGCTTATCACCGGTTTGTTTATCCTGCTGGCGGCGCGGATTGAGATCAGTGACTTTACTGTCCTGGGCTGGAGCTCACTGGCGCTGTTTGTGGTGATGCAACTGGTGTCGCGCCCGGTGTCGATAGTGCTGGCAACTCTGCGCAGTAATCTTAAATGGCGTGAAATCGGTTTTTTGGCCTGGGTTGCGCCGCGCGGGATTGTTGCAGCGTCTATCTCGTCACTGTTTGCTATCAAACTCGACTCGTTCGGGATGAGCGAAGCCAATCTGCTCGTGCCGCTCACCTTTATGGTGATTATCGGCACCGTGGTGTTGCAGAGTGTTACTGCTCGGCCGATGGCGGTGGCGCTTAAAGTGGCCGAGCCGGCGCCGAAAGGATTTTTGATCCTCGGTGCCAATGAAGTGGCGCGTGAAGTCGGTAAAGCGATCGCTAAGTATGATTGTCGCGTGGTGGTCACCGATTCTAACTGGGATTATATCCGTCAGGCGCGGATGGCAGGGCTGGAGCACTATTATGGCAATCCGATTTCCAGCCATGCGGATGAGTATCTCAACCTGATTGGGGTCGGGCACATGCTGGCGCTCAGTTCGGATAAGCATTTTAATATCATGGCGTGTATGCAGTTTTTATCATACTTTGGTGAGAAACGGGTGTTCTGCCTGCACGATAACGGTAATGGCAATCAGCAGGATAAACACGCTGTTGCGGAGGAGTACCATGGCTTGTCGTTTTTGGGCGGGACGGTCAGCTATAAAAAACTCGCCAGCCTGATAAGTCAGGGAGGGGAAATCAAACACACCAAACTGAGCGAGAATTTTACTTTTGCGGATTACCAACAGCAGCATAAAGCCAGTTTCTGGCTACCGCTGTTTGTGGTCGATCAGCGCGGCCGGGTACAGATGTGTGCAGACCCGGTCAACTTTACTGCTAAAGAGGGCGAAACCGTCGTCTCGCTGATTAAGAAAACAGCCTAAGCGTTCGGGCTCTGGGCGTCGGCTTCGTCGTCCATTGCCCGGCGCAGGAAACCATCGGAGTCAGACAAGCGCGCCAGGGCCTGCTCGGCAGTCACGCCGGTCAGATGCATCAGAATGGCCACTTTGGCGTTGTTGTCGCTTTTGGCCAGTAGCGCTTCGGCGACGTCGCGTTCGCAGTCGGTGGCCTGCATCACGATCCGTACTGCACGGGCCACCAGTTTTTTGTTGGTGGCTTTGACATCCACCATCAGATTCTGATAGCTCTTACCTAAGCGGATCATGCTGGCGGTGGTCAGCATATTCAGTACCAGCTTCTGCGCCGTCCCTGATTTGAGGCGGGTGGAGCCGGTCAGGGCTTCCGGACCGACGACCGGGCTGATGGCGATCTGGGCCAGAGCGGCAATCGGTGAATCGGGGTTGCATGACAAAGCCACCGTTACCGCGCCGAGATCATTGGCGTAGTCCAGCGCACCAATCACGTAGGGCGTGCGGCCGCTGGCGGCGATTCCGACCACGACATCCTGTTGGTTAAAACCGATAGCCTTAAGGTCATCCACGCCAAGCGTCGCTGAGTCTTCCGCGCCCTCACGCGCTGTAAACATCGCATCCCGGCCCCCGGCGATCAGGCCGATCACCATCTGGTCAGAGACCCCAAACGTTGGTGGGCATTCCGAGGCATCGAGAACACCAAGCCGGCCACTGGTGCCAGCGCCCAGATAAATCAGGCGACCACCTTGCTTGAATGCGGCGGTGATTTTATCCACGGCGGCGGCAATATTGGGCAGCTCTTTTTCGACCGCCAGCGGGACCAGTTTGTCCTGCTGGTTGATGCGCTCGACGATTTCCAGTGAAGAGAGCAAGTCAATATCCATGGTATCCGGGTTGCGCCCTTCAGAAACCAGGTGGGAAAGGGCAGCCAGCAGAGCATCATTTGTCATTGTTATGGTCCACGTTGTCAGTTAATTAAGATCGGGTTGGTTTGCGCCTTGTGTTCTATTAAACCAGCGGGGCGTTTTCGCGACTAACGTTTTCGCGACTAATTAGGCGGATAAATCACTCCGAGTGACGCCAGTTGGCGCGCACCGGTGACGCTGGGCAGATTACTCGCCAAACCGTGTATGCGTCGCTGCGCCAGCCAGGCAAACGCCATCGCTTCCATGTAATCGCCATTGACCCCTTTGCGGGTGGTCGGGGCAACCTGCCAGCCGGGCAGCAGAGTCTGTAACCGTTCCATCAGCAGGCCATTCTGCGCGCCGCCGCCGCATACCAGTAATTCGGGGGCCGGACCTTGTGCATACTGGCGTACCTGGTCTGCGATAGTTTCAGCACTCAGTTCGCATAAAGTGCGCTGCACGTCGGCAGGCGCAGGATGATGCCCGGCCAGTTGCTGATCGAGCCAGTCGAGATTGAACAGCTCGCGGCCGGTGCTTTTCGGCGCCGGTTGGCTGAAATAGCTCGCTTGCTTAAGCTGCAGCAGCAGAGAGGTGATCACTTTGCCCCGGCGCGCCCAGTCTCCATTCATGTCGTAGCTCTGGCCTGTGTGGCGCTGACACCAGCCATCCATCAGTACATTACCCGGTCCCGAATCATAACCAATCACGCTGGCGTCCGGACTGAGCACTGAAATATTGGCGATCCCGCCGATATTCAGCACCACAACACTGGAGTCGGTGACGGCAAATACGGTGCGGTGGAATGCCGGTACTAACGGCGCTCCCTGACCGCCGAGTGCCATGTCTTTACGGCGAAAGTCGGCCACGGTAGTGATGCCGGTGCGCGCGGCAATGACGTTGGCATCGCCGAGCTGGATGGTAAACGGTGTCGCTCCGGTGGGCTGGTGAAACACGGTCTGGCCGTGATTACCGATCGCGCGGATCTGCTCTGGTTTGGTGCCGCTGGTGGTCAGCAATTGTTCGACGGCATCGGCATACAGGTGGCCAAGCAGATGATCCAGTGTGCCGATTTCAGCCAGGTTGGTTGGCTGACCAAGGCAGACGGCCAGCAAGCGCTGTTTGAGTTGTTCAGGCATGGGCAGAAAGCCATGCGCCATTAATTCAATATGATCGCCACTCAGGGCAACCAGCGCAGTATCGACGCCGTCCAGGCTGGTGCCGGACATAATGCCGATGTACAGCTCACGTTGATCCATTATGTTATCCGCTTGTCAGATTATTCGCTTCGGAGAGAGTAACTCGCTAAAAGCCATTGTAATTGAAAAACAAACTGAATAACCTCCTTTGCAATGACAAATTTTTATCATCCCACAGGGTGAATGAGAGGCAATAATGGGTCCGTTGTGGCTTGATGTGGAAGGCTGTGAACTGACAGCAGAAGATCGCGAAATATTGGCGCATCCGACGGTCGGTGGTGTGATTCTTTTTGCACGTAATTACCACGATAACCAGCAACTGCTGGCGCTCAACCAGGCCATCCGTCAGGCAGCCAAGCGTCCGATTCTGATTGGGGTCGATCAGGAGGGCGGGCGGGTCCAGCGTTTTCGTGACGGTTTCAGCCGTATTCCGGCCGCGCAAAGTTATGCCCGCTCCGCACTGGGTGAGCAACTGGCCGAGCAGGGGGGGTGGTTGATGGCAGCGGAGCTGGTTGCGCATGATATCGATCTCAGTTTTGCTCCGGTACTGGATAAAGGGTTTGAATGCCGGGCCATTGGCAGCCGCGCGTTTGGTGACGATGTGGCGACGGTACTGACCCACAGCAGCGCTTACCTGCGCGGGATGAAATCGGTCGGCATGGCGACGACGGGCAAACATTTTCCCGGTCATGGCGCTGTGATTGCCGATTCACATCTTGAGACGCCGTTTGATGAGCGCGACAGTATTGCCGCAGATATGCAGATTTTTGAGACACAAATTAAGGCGGGTCTGCTCGATGCCATGATGCCGGCGCACGTGGTTTACCCCCATTATGATGATCAGCCTGCCAGTGGCTCACCTTACTGGCTCAAGCGTGTTCTGCGCGAGCAGCTCGGCTTTGCCGGCATCGTGTTTTCTGACGATCTCAGTATGGAAGGCGCTGCCGTGATGGGCGGTCCGGCGCAGCGCGCCAAGCAGTCATTGCAGGCAGGCTGTGATATGGTGCTGATGTGCAATAAGCGTGAGTCGGCCGTCGCGGTGCTGGATGACTTGCCCATCAGCGAAGTGCCGCAAGCGCTGCAACTGCTTAAACAGCGTAACTTCAGTTACCGCGAGTTACAGAGCTCAGTACAGTGGAAACAAGCCAGTCTGGCGATGCAGCGTCTGGTCGAACAGTTTGGATAACGCAAAAGGCTCCCGAGGGAGCCTTTTGTCTATCTGATGGGTAGACAATTAATGGAAACCGAGTTTCTCTTTCAGTTCTTTAAGATAGCGGCGGCTGACCGGAACCTGATGGTCTGAGCGGGTAATGATTTCCGCCAGACCATTCTCCAGTAACTTAATCTCTTTGATTGCTTTGGTATTGACCAGATACTGGCGATGACAGCGTACCAGCGGGGTTTTTTCTTCCAGAATTTTCAGGGTCAGCTGGCTGGTGGCGCGCTGGTGTGACGTCTGGACATGCACGCCGCTGATATCGCTGAAGGCAAATTCGACCTCGGTAGTCGGAACAATCACGATACGGTTTAAACCGATGCACGGCACCTGGTCCAGATTGTGCGGTGCCAGGATGGAATAATCCTGTGGTTTGCTGATACTGCGTACCAGGCGGGCGATGGTTTTTTCCAGCCGTGCCGGGTCAATCGGCTTAAGCAGATAGTCAAAGGCATTATCTTCAAAGGCCTGCAGAGCGTATTGGTCATAGGCGGTGACAAAGACCACCTTGGGCATGGTTTCCGGATCGAGCATGCCGAGCAGTTCAATGCCGGTAATTTGTGGCATCTGTATGTCGAGAAACACGACGTCAGGCCGTAGCTGGTTGATTTTTTTCAGCCCTTCGATGGCATTGTTGGCCTCGCCAATCACATCAATCTGGCCGCTTTCCGCCAGTAAATCCATCAGCTCTTCACGGGCGAAATGCTCGTCGTCTATTACCAGTGCAGATAACATTCTGATTCCTCAATAGGTTCCTTTGTCGGGGATGAGAAAGCTCATTCGGGTATATTGGTTATGTTCGACCTCGATATTGAGGCCGCAATCGGCACCGAACTTATAACTCAGGCGTTTAGCGACGATCTGCATCCCCAGACCATCGTGATCCTCACTCGGAGCCTGATAACTGCCGGCATTGTCTTCGACTACGATACGATAGCCGTGCATTTCTTTAATACTGTAGATGCGTACCTTACCGCCTTCCAGCAGGTTGGAAGTCCCATGCTTGATGGCGTTTTCCACCAGAGGTTGCAGGGTGAAGCTTGGCACGTTGCGCTCCAGCAAAGATTCATCAATCGCAATGTCCACATCCAGCCGGTCACTAAAGCGTGCCTTCTCGATAGTCAGATACGCGTTGACGTGCGCCAGCTCCTCTTTCAGAGTCACTACGCCGATATTCTGCTTCAGATTACTACGGAAGAACTGCGATAAATGCTGGATCAGTTCACGGGCTTTATTGGGATCACGCCGGATCACCGCGCTAATGGTATTGAGGGCGTTAAACAGAAAATGCGGGTTGACCTGGGCCTGCAGTAGTTTGATTTCTGCCCGCGACAGCAGAATCTGTTTCTGCTGGTATTCACCGTACAGGATCTGACTCGACAACATCTGGGCAATCCCTTCCGCCATCGACATATTGATGGTCGAAAACAGCTTACGCTTCGGCTCGTACAGTTTTATGGTTCCAATGACCCGATCTCCTGCACGCAGCGGGATAATCAGCGCCGATCCGAGACGGCAACTGGGCGAGATCGAACACTGATAAGGCCGCTCCTTGCCGTCGAGATAGATGATGGCGTTGCGGGCAATCGCATCCAGGGTACTTGGTGAGGAAATCGGTGTGTTGGGCTTGTGGTGGTCGTCACCAATGCCGACAAAGGCGAGAATTTTATCCCGGTCGGTGATGGAGACTGCGCCGACATTGGTCTGTTCATAGACGATGCGAGCAATTTTTTCTGCGTTTTGTGGGTTAAAACCGTTGGCGAGGATGCCCACTGAGCGCTCGGCGATATTCAGCGCGCGGCGTGAAAACGTCGCGGAATACTCTTCGAAAATAGTTTTGCGATCCTGCAGGATACTCATAAACAGCGCCGCACCGACCGAGTTGGCAATGATCATCGGTGCCGCAATGGTCGAGACCAGGGCATAGGCCTCTTCATAGGGATCGGCAATCAGCAGGATCAGCAGCATCTGGACAATTTCGGCAAACAGGGTGACGGCGAACACCACGCTCGGACTAAATAGCAACCGGCCTTTGCTTCTGCGCATCAGATAAGTGTGCAGCAAACCGCCGATAATCCCTTCTGCTGTGGTCGAGACCGCACAAGCCAGGTCGGTAAAGCCACCGAGGGAATAGCGGTGGATACCGCCGGTCAGCCCAACCGCAAAGCCAACCACCGGACCGCCAAACAGGCCCCCCATCACCGCGCCGATCGCTCGGGTATTGGCGATGGCATCATTAATCTGCAGACCAAAATAGGTGCCCATAATACAGAACAGCGAGAACAGCACATACACACTGAGTCGGTGATTGAAGCGGCGTGAAATGTTCAGTAATGGCAAAAAAATGGGGGTTTTACTCAGCATGTAGGCCAGCACAAGGTAGACACACATCTGCTGCAGTAACGAGAGAATTAAATCCATAAACCTGTTTCATCGCGGGTGGAAAGGGGCTATTTTAGGGGAGAGTAAGGCAAGAAAACACGCCTCAGGCGGCACTTTGTGGTGAAAATAGCATAACTGCTAATTGTAAATATAAATTTACAGCAAATGTTTTTTAAAATTTACACTTGCATTGTTTTTAAACCCTGTTAATTTGTGTTTTATACAACTTGAACACCCTTATTATCAAAGTGTGTAAATAAAAGATTACAGGTGACGCGATGAAAAAAAGTGAATTAAGCGATATCAACATTGTTGATGAACAGATACTGATTACTCCAGATGCACTGAAAGACAAGCTGCCTTTGAGTGACAATGCCCGTCGTTTTATTCGCCAGTCGCGTCAGGAAATCGCCGACATCATCCACAAGCGCGATCATCGTCTGCTGGTGGTGTGCGGCCCGTGTTCTATCCACGATATTGCAGCGGCGAAAGAGTACGCCAAGCGTCTTAAAGCGTTATCGGAAGAGCTTAAAGATCAACTCTACATTGTGATGCGCGTCTACTTCGAAAAGCCGCGTACCACTGTGGGCTGGAAAGGTCTGATTAACGACCCGCACCTGGACGGTACCTTTGATATTGAGCACGGTCTGCATGTCGGTCGCCAGTTGCTGGTGGATCTGGCCGAGATGGAAATCCCGCTCGCAACTGAAGCCTTGGATCCGATCAGTCCGCAATACCTGGCTGACACCTTCAGCTGGGCTGCGATTGGCGCGCGGACCACTGAATCACAAACGCACCGTGAAATGGCCAGTGGCCTGTCGATGCCGATCGGTTTTAAAAACGGTACTGACGGCAGCCTGTCGACGGCGATCAATGCGATGCAGGCCGCGTCTTCCAGCCACCGCTTTATGGGGATCAGCCGTGACGGACAGGTTGCATTGCTGACCACGCAAGGTAACAGCAACGGTCACGTTATTCTGCGTGGCGGTAAGCAGACCAACTACGATTCAGTTTCTGTCGCGGAGTGTGAAGAAGATCTGGCTAAAGTCGGCCTGGATGCGGCGCTGATGGTGGATTGCAGCCACGCGAACTCACGCAAAGATTACCGTCGTCAGCCTCTGGTGGCAGAAGATGTGATTCACCAGATCCGTGAAGGCAACCGCTCTATTATCGGTCTGATGATTGAGAGCCATATCAACGAAGGCAACCAATCTTCAGACCTGCCTTTCGATAAGATGGCTTACGGCGTTTCCATCACGGATGCCTGTATTAATTGGGATACAACTGAGGCATTATTACGCCACGCTCATCAGGAGCTGATTCCGTTTTTGCAAGATCGCCTTAAAGGTTAATTAAAGGATTATTCATGGCCGTAGAATTAAATGAATTGCGTGATCAGATTGATGCCGTTGACAAGCAGATGGTGGAACTGCTGGCTCGTCGTCTGGCATTGGTCGAGAAAGTTGGTGAAGTAAAAAGTCAGCATGGCTTACCGATTTATGCTCCGGACCGCGAGGCCGCGATGCTCGCGTCCCGTCGTGAAGAAGCGGAGCGTAAAGGGGTACCACCGCAACTCATCGAAGATATTCTGCGTCGTACCATGCGTGAGTCCTACGCCAGTGAAAAGGATTCCGGCTTTAAGTGTCTGAATCCGGAACTGCGCTCTGTGGTGATCATCGGTGGTCATGGTCAGCTTGGCGGCTTGTTTGCGCGGATGTTCAAACTGTCGGGCTACCCGGTCAAAATACTGGGCAGTAAAGACTGGGAGCGTGCCGATGAAATGCTCAGTGATGCCGGCATGGTGGTGGTTACAGTTCCGATTCACCTCACGCTGGGCGTGATAGAAAAACTGAACACTCTGCCAGCCGACTGTATTTTGTGTGACCTGACCTCGGTCAAGAGCAAACCGCTCAAAGCCATGCTTGCGGCGCACCAGGGGCCAGTGGTGGGTCTGCACCCGATGTTCGGCCCGGATGTGCCTAGCCTCGCTAAGCAGGTGATTGTGTACTGTGATGGTCGCGGCGAAGAGCATTACCAATGGCTGCTCAAACAGTTCTCCATCTGGGGCGCGAGTTTGTGTCAGATTGATGCCGCTGAGCATGATCATGGGATGACCTTGATTCAGGCGCTGCGCCACTTTACCTCGTTCGCTTACGGCCTGCATTTGTCGAAAGTGAATCCTAACCTGGCGCAGCTGTTGCAGCTCAGTTCACCGATTTATCGCCTTGAACTGGCGATGGTGGGGCGTTTATTTGGTCAGGATCCTAATCTGTACGGCGATATTATTTTGTCATCGGAAGAGAACATCAGCATGATCGAGGACTTCTACTGTAACTTTGGTGAAGCGGTCAAACTGATTACTGACCGTGACAAGCAGGGCTTCATCACCCATTTTGACAAAGTCAGCCAATGGTTTGGCGACTACTCCCAGCAATTTATGCTGGAGAGCCAGAATTTATTAAAACAAGCAAATGACTCGATTCATCGAGGCTAACTCTCCCCCGGTAATTAGCGCTGCTTCGGCAGCGTTTTTTTTATCCCGTTTAGGGGCAAGTGTTTAGCGCAGCGATGTTCAGTTTTCGGCCTTACCAGGTCGTGCGCAAACCACGAACAGCGAAGCGGACTAGTCGGCGGCGCAATCACCAAGATCAGCCAGGTATTCCATCTCGCGGTGCAGCAGAGTGTCGTTGCCGACATTGAGTTCGACCAGGCGTTTTAAGTGGCTGATACTCTCGATATCGATGTGATCGATGGTCAGACGCAGGATACGCTCATCCTGGCTGACTAATTGGGCACTCAGGGTGATGTTGATATCACTGTCCGGTAACATAAAAGAGACGTCAACCAGACGTGAAGGATCAATATCCGGCTCATCAACCGCCCACAATAAAAGTCCATGCAGAGACAGGTCCTGGATGCAGGTGGCAAGCTGATAATCTCCCTGAATAATGGTCGCGGGAGCCTGGTAAATGATACGGCTGAAGTGGCGGCGTTCTATCATGGTCGTTTTCCTTTTGAACTGAGCTCTTCAAGCATAGCAAAGAGTGGCACTCTCCACTGTTTAACCGTGCTCAACACGAGTTTAACCGTGCGCAATATAATAAAAAAGGCCGCATAAAGCGGCCTTTGGCGTGAAATCTGACAGCAGATTACTTGGTGATACGTTTGTACTTGATACGGTGCGGTTCTGCCGCTTCCGGACCGAGGGTTTTCTTCAGCCAATCCATGTATTCGCTGTAGTTACCTTCGTAGTAGTTCACCTGACCTTCATCACGGTAGTCGATGATATGGGTCGCAATACGGTCGAGGAACCAGCGGTCGTGCGAGATAACCATGGCACAGCCAGGAAACTCGAGCAGTGCTTCTTCCAGGGCACGCAGGGTTTCTACGTCCAGGTCGTTGGTCGGTTCATCGAGCAGCAGTACGTTACCGCCGGCTTTAAGCAGTTTGGCCAGGTGCACACGGTTACGTTCACCACCAGACAGTTCACCAATGACTTTCTGTTGATCTGAGCCTTTGAAATTAAAGCGTGAGCAGTAAGCGCGCGCCGGAATTTCAAAGTTATTGATCTTGATGATGTCCGCGCCTTCCGAGATCTCCTGGAATACCGTGTTGTTGTCATTCATTGAATCACGGAACTGATCCACAGAAGCCAGTTTCACAGTATCACCCATTTCTATGCTGCCTGAATCAGGTTGCTCGGTGCCGCTCAGCATCTTGAACAGGGTTGATTTACCGGCACCGTTGGCACCGATGATGCCGACGATCGCGCCTTTTGGCATGTTGAATGACAAGTCATCGATCAGCACGCGGCCATCAAATGATTTGCTCAGATTCTTCACTTCGATCACTTTATCGCCTAAACGCTCACCTGGCGGAATGAACAGTTCGTTCGTTTCATTACGCTTCTGGTGATCGCCGCTTTGCAGTTCTTCAAAGCGGGCCATACGAGCTTTCGATTTCGCCTGACGGCCTTTTGGATTCTGACGAACCCATTCCAGTTCTTTCTCAATCGTCTTCTGACGAGCTTTTTCCTGCGATGCTTCTTGTTGCAGACGCGCGTCTTTTTGTTCCAGCCATGAGGTGTAGTTACCCTGCCATGGAATACCTTCACCACGGTCCAGTTCCAGAATCCAGCCAGCCGCGTTGTCCAGGAAGTAACGGTCGTGGGTAATCGCGACCACAGTGCCTGTGTAGTCCACCAGGAAACGTTCCAGCCAGGCTACAGATTCGGCATCCAGGTGGTTGGTCGGCTCGTCCAGTAGCAGCATGTCTGGTTTTTCCAGCAGCAGGCGACAGATCGCCACACGGCGGCGCTCACCACCCGATAGGTGGGCGATTTTCTGATCCCATTCCGGCAGACGCAGTGCGTTGGCTGCACGTTCCAGCGCGTTTTCCAGATTATGGCCGTCTTTCGCCTGAATCAGTGCTTCCAGCTCGCCTTGTTCTTTCGCCAGCGCATCGAAGTCTGCATCCGGTTCTGCGTACGCGGCGTACACCTCATCCAGACGCTTAAGAGCACCGGCCACATCAGAGACCGCTTCTTCAACGATTTCACGTACTGTTTTGGACTCATCCAGCACCGGTTCCTGAGGCAGATAGCCGACATTCAGACCTGGTTGTGGGCGTGCTTCACCATCGATATCAGTATCGATGCCCGCCATGATACGCAGCAGAGTCGATTTACCTGCACCGTTGAGACCCAAAACACCGATCTTGGCTCCCGGAAAGAAGCTCAGCGAGATGTCTTTAAGAATTTGACGTTTAGGTGGCACAATTTTGCTCACCCGTGACATGGTATAGACGTATTCAGCCATTGCCGATCATTCCTAAACTTTCAAACACAATAAAGCTAATATTCTATACTAAAGCAGCGCCGTTTGTTACTAGCGGCGCCTGATCTTTAACGCTGATTTTTCACGACTGTGGCCTGCGTGGCACATCGTCAGGCTGAGGTGGCGGATGACCTGGTGTGTCATCGGATGCGTTCATGTAAGGGATAACTGATGAAGCGCCCAAATAGGTTGGCAAGGATACGTAACCTGCCACACACTTTGACTCGCTGAACTGGCGCTGTCGTATTATTTACATCAACTTTACATCTCGCACCTTTACAATCAGCGTTACGATCAGCGTAATGTTCATATAGAAATGACTCGTTTTTTAAAGGAATAAGAGCCATGACGCTTTGGTGTTTTTCTCGGCCGCCTCGTCTTGTGTCATCAGTGCTGGTATGCAGCACATTGATGAGCGGCGCAGCGTTCTCAAGCTCGGCAGAAACAGACGCGCAGCGTGCGCTGTATGATCAGGCCCAGCAGTGGCTGGATGACGGTAACGTGGACGCGTTTAAGCAAGTGCGTTCTAAGCTGGCTGATTATCCGTTGACGCCTTATCTTGATTACCGTAGTTTTCTGATTGATATGGGCAGCAAGCCGCCGATTGCGGTACGTGCTTTTATCGATTCCCATCAGGAGTTTCCGTTCTCCGCCCGCATTAGTGCACCCTATATCAGCGCATTGGCGCGCGATAAGAAATGGGGGGCGCTGCTGCAGTTTTCTCCCAATGAACCCAACGGTGAGACTTATCGTTGTCACTATTACAACGCGAAGTTGCAAACAGGTAAGCGTGATGAAGCTTACCGCGGGGCCGAATCACTGTGGCTGAGCGGAGCCAGTGTATCTGATGCCTGCGATCCTCTGTTTGACAGCTGGGATAAACAGGGCGGTCTGAGTGATGACCTTATCCTGCAGCGCATGGTGCTGGCATTTGAAGGTCGTAACCGTTCCTTGTTGCGTTATCTGGCTAAGAAAGTCAAGGGCAAGAATGCTCAGCAAAGCGCCCAGGCGATGCTGGCGCTGTTTGATAAGCCGGACACCGTAGAGAGCTTTGCCCGTCAGTACAGCAGTGGTGAGCTGGCGCAGCGTCAGGCGGTGTTGGCGTTGGAGAAACTGGCCCGGATTGATGAGCTGAAAGCGCAACCGCTGCTGGCACCGGTTGCCAAGGCACAAAACTGGTCTGCACAACAAATCACGCGGGTTGGTCAGTATATTGCGCGGCGTATGATGGATGTCAAACCGACGGATTTACGGCAGTGGCGCGACAACATGATTGTCGGCAGCCACAACAGCGATCTGATTGAAGCGCGTATCCGCCTGGCACTGGTTCATCTCGACTGGCAAGGCGTCGAAGATTGGATAAAGCAGTTCCCGGAGGATGAACAGCAAGCGACCCGCTGGCAGTACTGGCTGGGGCGCAGTGAAATCGCGCTCGGTAAGCAGGAGCAGGGCAACCAGCGGCTGCGTGCTATTTTAGGTCAGCGTAACTTCTACAGTGTGGCGGCGGCAAAAGCGCTGCAACAGTCGATCAAATATCCGATCTCGACCGTTGAGCTGGATACGGCACAGGTTAAGCCTTATCACACCAGTCTGGTGCGAATTCAGGAATTGATTGAACGGGATAAAATTGCGGCTGCGAAAAGTGAGTGGTACTGGCTACTGAGCAGGGTCAAGCAGCCGCAAAAAGAGATGCTGGCTGCCTATGCTGCCAGCCAGCACTGGCATCATCTGACGGTGACGGCGTCGATATCGGCGCGGATGTGGGATAATATGCAACTGCGTTTTCCGTTGGCGCATCAATGGTGGTTTGATTTCTATGCCGATAAGCACGGCCTGGACCCGATAATGCTGATGTCTCTGGCTCGTCAGGAGAGTGCAATGGACTCGGAAGCACGCTCGCCAGTGGGCGCGCGCGGTATCATGCAAATTATGCCGGCGACGGCCAGTTACACCGCGAAAAAGTATCAGATTAGCTATAACGGTGCAGACGATCTGTTTGAGGTCGGTAAAAACATCGAGATAGGCAGCCACTATCTTAACGGGTTGCTGGAGAGGTACGATAATAACCGTATTTTCGCTTTTGCGGCTTATAATGCCGGTCCGCATCGGGTCGACCGTTGGCGGGAAGAGAGTGGTGGTAAACTGGATGCGTTCGCCTTTATCGAAGCAATCCCGTTTCGTGAGACGCGCGGCTATGTGCAAAACATTCTGATGTTTGAAACTTATTACCGCGACCTGAAAGGGGTTGATGGCGCCTTTCTCAATTCACAGGAGATCGCGACAAAATATTGATTCCGTTTGAGTGTTCACTACAATAGAGTTCATGTATCACTCAACGAGTACAATCATGTCACAACAACCTGAGTACGACGACTGGTCACAATTAATGTCAGTGGTGAAAGAGGCCGCTGATAACGATCAGCATGCAATGCTGCTGACGATGTTAATGACCCCGGATGAACGTGAGTCCTTGGTCGCGCGGGTCAATATTCTGTGTGAGCTGCTCAAAGGTGAAATGTCTCAGCGTCAGGTCAGCCAGATGCTCGGAGTGGGAATTGCAACCATTACCCGTGGGTCGAACGAGCTAAAATCCCGCACCGATACAGAGCGGGATAGTTTGGCTAAGTTGATATTGAAATAACCACAACCCGGATAAACAGCGCCAGCCCCAGGCTGGCGTTTTTGTTTTTGTTACACTCCCGGCTCACTGTGAATGACGGCTATGGTCTGGCTTATATCGCCCCGGCAGGGAAATGGTCCGGATTGATAAACGGGATCAAAGCCAGAATGAGAGCCTGATGATAGACCGAACTGCGAGTCAGCTGGTGTTGGGTCAGCAAGCCAATCGCACCGCCTTGCTGTTTGATATTCTGTGTGCCGAATACCTCATCCATCACATCGCCCAGTTCATTGGCGTCAGCCAGTTTTGCCAACACCTGCGGCGGAAGCATCAAACTGGCTGAACGTGACTCACCGCGTCGCGATCCGGATTCGATAATCATCCAGGCGAAGGTCACACCGCCCTCAATCCCTGCCTCCAGGCCGACATAATAATCGCCGTCATTGACTGCCTGCCGGGCATTTCGGACCCGGTTCAGCGCGCCGAGTTTGGTTTCGGCGTCACTCATCGGTTGATCGGCGACCTCGCTGGCAACGCTGACACCGGTAAAACTGAATGCCTGGGCGGGAAACACGCTGCTGAATGCGCTTTCTACGGCACTGATCTTGGCCGGATTAAGTGAAGCAATGATCACTTTGTGCATAAAACTGATTACTCTCGTTGTATTGTTGCCAGTTACGTATCTCTATCAGCGTCATCGGCTGACCAAAAAGGTAGCCTTGCATAAAATCACACCGATATTCGGTCAGCCAGTGAAGCATTTCCACACTTTCTATCCCTTCGGCGGTCACTTCAATGCCTTGTGAGTGGCACAACTCAATCAGTGGTTTAATGACTTGCTGCTTATTGCTACTGAGCAGAGTATCCAGAAACTGGCGATCAAATTTTATTTTCTGTACCGGGTATTGTACCAGTTGTGCTATCGAGGTGTAACCTGACCCAAAATCATCAATGGTAAGGCCAAATCCCTGCTTGGACAGTTCATCCAGCAGCGGATAGCTTTGTGAATTGGCGGCAAAGGTTTCGGTAATTTCAAACTCTATCCGATACGGCTCCAGATCGTAATAACGGGCATGTTGTTCGATAAACTGAGCCAGATTTTTTGAGTCCAGCTCGGCTGAGGAGAGGTTGATCGACAGCTGTACCGGCTGGGAAAATTCCCGGCTCAAGGTGTTAAAGTCGGCGAAAGCGGACTGGATAACCCAGCGATCAATGATTCCAAACAGGCCGGTCTGCTCGGCGATGGGGATAAATTCGTCCGCAGCCACTTCGCCCAGTTGCGGAGAGAACCAGCGCAACAGAACTTCAAATCCGGCGACGTTATGCCCGGAACAGGTGAAATAGGGTTGATAGACCAGACTGAATTCCTGATCAAAATTTTGCTCTCGCAAAGCTCGTTCAATGTCATTACGCCGTTTGACGATATCATCCAGTTGCTGTGAGTAGTGAGCAATCTGATTTTTACCGGCGTTTTTGGCCTGATACATCGCGGTATCTGAGTTAAGCAGCAATTTTTCCACCCGAACACCATCTTGCGGATAGGTGGCAATCCCGATACTGGCGGTAATCGGAAAGTGACTCAGAGGGGAGTGGTCACGGTTTTGAATCGGGTCGAGCAGACGCTGGGCAAAATCATCGGCGTAATGAGCGCCGTGAGCTGGCGCGGAGAGTAAAATCGCGAACTCATCACCCGACAGACGGGCAGCCAGGCTGGAGACCTGATAAAGTTCGAATTCCTCGCACACCAGCCGGACATGAGAGGCGAAGTTAACCAGCAGAGAATCACCCACCTGATGGCCGTATTTGTCGTTGACGTATTTAAAGTTATCCAGGTCGATATACAGCACCCAGAGGTGGTGGTTACCCGGGATATCCAGCAGGATTTGCTCGGCTTTGTGATGAAACTGGCGTCGGTTTGCCAGCTTGGTCAGATGATCGTATTCGGCCAGCGTTTTGGTTTGCTGATAAGAGCTGTCGAGCTCGGCATACATGGCATAGAAACGGGCTGACAGACGGCCGATTTCATCATCCGAGTCGCGCAGTTCAATATTCTGACGCTGTTTATTCTCTACCTCCTGCAACTGTTCATCCAGACGCAGGATCGGATTAATCATATGTTTATATAGCAGCATCAGAAGGAGGATCACCGTGATTAACGCCGATAAACCAAACGACACCATCAGCTCTTTCTGAATGCTGTTGAGGTGCTGGCGCAGCAGCAGCGGGGCCGGGTCGAGAATGGCGTACATATCTGGTTGCAGTTCGACACTCTGGGTCAGTTGCTGCGGATTTTGCGGTGGCTGGGGCTGGAAAAACAACGGGCTTTGGTTATCAAACTCGATTTGTCTGCGCAGCGCGTTGAATTTATCAAGCGTGACGTATACCACCACAAAAAAGATTTCATCGCGGTTGTAACTTAGCGGGGTCTGCAGGGTTTGGGTATCTAATACATCATAACGGACCAGGACGCCTTCACCGGCAGAGTTTTCGGTGTAGCTGACATTGGAAGTGTTATGGGTCTGCTTAAATTGCTGCTCGACAAAGTTTTTGACTTTGGGGTCAAAGCGCGCGAAAGGATCGTTACTGTTCTCGGCATAATAGAGCTCATTGTGCTGTTCATCCAAAATAGACAGCGCGACAAAATCGACATCGCTGGGCTGGAGAATATCGATGGTCTGATTGAGATTATCCACCAGTTCCAGTTCACGATAGGGATTGCTTTCATGCTCAAAGTAATGCCGGAGAATGTCGCTCTTGGCTAACGTAAACGAGTAGCTGTTGAGCAGGGCACGCGTCTGTTTGAAATGGCTGGCCAGCTTTTCCATATTGAGCTGCAGATAACTGTCAGTACGTTTAAGCAGAGCATCTTTCTGGCTACTGTAGATGATGTAGCTTGATGCGGCGGCACTGAGCAGGATAACGGGTGCAATCAGCAGCAGGATTCTATGGTTTAGCTTCATGAAGGTCGATTACATTATTGATGATTTTTGCTCTGACGCTGAGATTTCGCGGTGAGAGCTCATGGTCGATGATGGCTTGGTCCAGTTGTGCATCGGACAAATAAAGGCTGCTGTCATGAACATCTTGCTGCGGCATAAGTGCCATCGCGGCGCGGTTCGGGGTGGCACTCTGCATATCCTGAGCATTCATTGCTGCGATATCGGGGCGCATCAAAAACTCAAGAAACGCACGCGCCTCGGCTTTTTTTTGTGAATTGCTGTTGATAGCCAGACAGTCAATCCAGATATAAGGCTTGCCTTGCGGCAGAGTAAAGGCCCAGTCGTCATTATTGAAAAAACGATTCAGTGCGTAATGGTCACCGCTGTAGGCCAGTGCCATAAATAAGTCGTCGTTTTGAGTATGACTGCGCACATAGCTTAAGGCGTATTCATAGGTCAACACCTTTGGGGTCGCGGCTTCCATGACCTGATAGGCTTCTTTCAACTCTGGCAGAGAATCGGTGATCGGTGAGTAAGCGAGGCTGTACAGTGCAGGTAAAAGAGTCTCGACACTGTCGTAAATCAGTCCGATATGCCCCTTTAACTCATCACTGATATTGACCAACTGGGACCAATGCGTTGGTGGCGCCGCAATTTTACTTTTACGATAAGCGATACCGACATAGCCCCAGAAGTAGGGGATAGCATGGGTACCACAGGCCTGATTCCAGCGCGGGAAGTTATTGTCTCGCCCCGACAGTTCAGAGAGATCTTCAAACTCATTCTGGCGCGAAAAGATATGGGCAGAGACATTGTCGAGAATAACGACATCAAATGGCAACTGGACGCTGTTGAGCATCAGCAGGCTACGTTCATCATCGTTGTCAAAATGATAAAGGTGCAGAGGTGTATCGTGAGTCTGATTCCAGGCGTCGATGACCCGTGGTGACAGGGTGTCTTCCCACAGATAGATATTGAGCTCTTGTCCCATTACTGGCATGGAGAGCCCGAGTAAAGCAAAGAGGAGCGTTTTGGTCATCCGTATTTGAGCGAGTCCGGCGGTCACCGGGCATCTGTCCTTGTGTTGGTCCTTACTCACATGCCCGGAAATATGAAACCACCGGTAGTGCATCCATTATCACTAATTAAAATAGCGTGCCTATTATAGGGATAGAATATGCAACTACCAGCGTTTACAGTGAAATATATGATTCAGCTATCGTTCAGCTAGCTTTACCTGGGTCGGTTTGACATTTTCCGTTGGATAACAACCTAATACCTTGAGGTGTTTGGTCAAGCGGGTCAGTTCAAGCAGCGCTTTTTGCATGCTCTCGGAATCGAGATGGGCTTCCAGATCGACATAGAACATCTCTTCCCACGGATTGCCCATAATCGGACGTGATTCCAGCTTGGTCATATTGATACCGTAACGCTGCAGTACCAGCAGGGTAGAGACCAGCGATCCCGCTTCCTGTGAGGTTGACATAATCAGCGTGGTTTTGGCCGGGATCTGCGCCGACACTTCAACCGGTTTGCGCGCCACGATAATAAAACGGGTGTGGTTTTCGGTCTGGTTGGCAATATTGCCCTGGATAGGTTGCAGGCCATACAGTTTACCACTCGACGCATTGCCGATAGCGGCGACATCACTGCGGCCCAGTTCCTGAACTTTTTTCATTGCATCGGCGGTGCTGGCACAGGTTTCCAGTTTTACCCCGTTAAGGCGGCTGATAAATTCGCTGCATTGCTGGTGCGGCTGCGGATGAGAGTACAGGACCTGGATATCTTCCAGGCGGATATCCTGGGTTGCCACCAGGCAGTGTTCAATCGGCTGGGTAATCTCACCCACAATATATAGCGTGGTGTGCTGCAACAAATCGTACACTTCATTGATCGAGCCAGAACTGGTGTTTTCGATCGGCAGTACGCCGTAGTCGGCATGGCCGGATTCAACCGTGGTCGTGATCTCTTTGAACTGTTCACAGTTTAATTCAATCAGTTCAGTATTTTTACGGCTGAAATATTCCCGTGTCGCAAGGTGGGAATACGAGCCTTTTGAACCCAGAAAAGCGACTCGTGCCAAAGGTTTACGGCTTTGCGGATTGGCCAGGTTTTGCAGGTAAGTTTGCTGCAGCAGCACAGAGTCTTCGATGATGGTATGGAAAATTTTGGTAATGTAGGGGGCATCGAGCTGATATTTGTCTTTGCCTGCATGGATCAGTTTGACAAGCAGTTGCTGCTCTCGTGCGGCATCACGTACCGGCTTAGATGTTTCAACTTTACTTTTCGCCACTTCGATACTGAGGCTGCGACGCTCGGAAAGCAGGCTGAGAAGTTGATCATCGAGTTCATTGAGGCGCAGTCGAATCTCTTCGAGTGAATACTGTCTGTCTGTCATACTTATTGTCCTTATAAAAAAAGCCCCCCGTATGGGAGGCTTTCTGTTCGTTTTTGACTTATCTTTCGCGAACGAGCGTGCCTCCAACTAGTTTTGGAGAAAAAAGAAGTCAAAAAAGAACAGTGAGTGCAGAGTCATGTTTGTCCGTACAAAGGGGTGAAGAGAACACACAATAAGCAAGCGGGCTGGGAGCGTCAAGCAAAAAAATAGCGCCCGCAGGCGCTATTTCTAAAACTGTTTCCTTATTCTTCCACTTCTTCTTCCAGCTCCGGTTTGTCAGTACGACGAGCTTCCGGCTTATGACGCAGTTTATTCAGTTGACGTTCGAGTTTTTGTTCTACCTCGTTGATGGCTGCGTAAAGATCTTCATGGACTGCTGAGGCGTTGATTTGTCCTTTTGGAATGCTGATGGTTGCCTCAAACTTTTTCTGTTTGTTAGGTTCTTCGCTAAAGCTAGCCTGGCAGCCGATGATGTCTACTTGCCATTTTTCCAGCTTTTTGAATTTACTCTCAATGTGCGCACGGATTGCAGAGGTGATTTCAATGTTTTTACCAGTGATATTCATTTGCATAGTGACTTTTCCTCTGTTGCATCCCTTATGGGTTGAGTTCAGATTGCCGTTTTCATATCAAAAAAAATGTGATCAATATCACTTTTGTGCCTGGTGTTTCTGCGAGTGAAAACAAACGTGATCTTAAGCAAAGAGTACCATCATGAGGGAGGAAAAAAGCTTGAGATTCACAATGAACGGGCTACAGTGGGGAGTGTTGTTACTAAAAAATCTCCGCTTTTTAGTGGCTTGCTTCGGCCTGAAAAAACTCGGTGCTTAATTTGTGTACACCACCTCTGGTGAGGTGGTTCACCTTGCGCCTTGCTAACCTGATTCCGAATGCCGTTACAGCGGATAATTTCTGACCTTCTTTTCGTATCTCGTCATCTAGCCGAATCAAAAAAGCCACTTCTGAAGAAGTGGCTTTCAGTCATTACAAGCCGATAAGCATAAGGCTATCGGCTGCTCACTGCTCAGGGTTGAGTTGCATCAACTGGCGGGTACGCTCAACCGAGTCTTTCAGGCCCAGTTGTTGATAGGCTTCCAGTTGAATCTCCAGCGACTTGCGCGCGGCTTCGGTATCCGGATAAGTTTTTTGCAGCTCTTGAGTACGATTAATGGCGGCAATCCAGGCTTCGCGGCGCAGATAGAAATCCGCGGTCGCCAGGTCGTAATCCGCCAGGCGGTTTTTCAGTGCAAACATGCGGCGCTGGGCATCTTCTGCGTAGGGGCTGGCCGGGTAGCGTTGCAGCAGCTTTTTGAAGTCGGCAAATGCGGCTTTTACCGGTTCCGGATCGCGGTCACTGCGATCAACATTAAACAGGTCATGCATAAAGTTGCGATCCTGAGCCATATGGGTCAGGCCACGCATGTAAAGTACCCAATCCATTTTTTCATGGGTCGGGTTTAAGCGGATAAAGCGTTCAATGGTCGCCAGACCTAACGCCAGATCGTCGTTCTTATAGTAGGCGTAAATCAGATCCAGTTGTACTTGCTCGGAGTACGCCCCGAACGGGTAGCGTGAATCCAGCGCTTCAAGCTTTTCAATCGCTGTCATCCAATTGCCGCCCTGCAGTGAAGTTTGTGCTTCAGTGTACAGCTGAGCGGGGGGGACATCCGGCACTACTTCTTTAGTGCTCGAACAGCCGGCCAGAAGAGATAACGCGAGTAAGCCTGATAAAGTTTGGTATTTCATGTCAGGAGTGAGTTCCTTGCAATTAAAGCTTATACACTTGGAGCATCGGCGCTCCGCAAAACGGTTCGTTACTTTCTTGGCAGTAACAGATACAATGGCGTCATATTTTTCCATACTAGTGACTATTAGTCTCACGGTTTTTAAAAAAGTTCGATATGGCTCAGCAGATTGAATTAACTCAAACAGTAAAAGATAGCCAGCTAGGTCAGCGTTTAGACCAGGCTGTGGCTGAATTATTCACCGATTTTTCCCGTTCGCGCCTCAAAGAGTGGTTGCTGGAAGGGAAAGTAACCGTTGACGGCAGTGTGGTGACTAAACCACGGACTAAAGTCATGGGCGGTGAAGAGATTACAGTTCAGGCAGAACTGGAAGATGAACAGCGCTGGGAAGCTCAGGATATTCCGCTCGATATCGTCTACGAAGATGACGACATTATCGTTATCAACAAACCGCGTGATTTTGTAGTCCACCCGGGGGCGGGAACGCCGGACGGTACTGTGCTGAACGCTTTACTGTTCCATTACCCGGCTATCGCGGAAGTACCGCGTGCCGGTATTGTGCATCGTCTGGATAAAGACACTACCGGTCTGATGGTGGTCGCGAAAACCGTTCCGGCCCAGACGCGTCTGGTACGCGAACTGCAAAAGCGGAACATCACCCGGGAATACGAGGCGATCGCGATCGGTAAAATGACCGCTGGTGGCATGATTGATAAGCCGATTGGCCGTCATTCCACCAAACGTACTCTGATGGCAGTCAGCCCACTGGGTAAACCAGCTGTGACTCACTACCGGGTTGCGGAGCATTTCCGTGAACACACCCGTATCCGTCTGCGTCTGGAAACTGGCCGTACTCACCAGATTCGTGTCCACATGTCTTACCTGCAGCATCCGCTGCTGGGCGACAGTGCATACGGTGGCCGCGCGCGTATCCCCAAAGGCGCTACCGAAGAACTGACCGCAATGATTCGTGGTTTTGACCGTCAGGCGCTGCATGCTGTCATGCTGCGTTTTGAACACCCGATTACAGGTGAAGAGCTGGAATTCCATGCTCCGGTACCGGATGATATGGTGGCGATGAGCGAAGCACTGCGTGAAGATGCCAAACTAAACCACTCGGAAGAGTATTAAGTATGAGCTGGATTATCCCTAACTGGCCGGCACCGACAAAGGTGCGAGCTCTGTCTTCAACCCGGACTGGCGGAGTTTCACCTGCGCCATATGCCGGATTGAATCTTGGCATGCATGTTGGGGATGATCCACTATTAGTACAGCGTAACCGCGACTGGCTGCAGCAGCAGTCAGGTATGCCGGTTGCGCCGCTTTGGCTTAATCAGACTCATTCCACCCGGGTGATACAAGTCAGTGAGCCAACCAAGCAGGTACTGGACGCCGACGGAGTTTGGACTGACAGCACCAATGTGGTGTGCAGTGCCATGACCGCCGATTGTCTGCCTGTGCTCATCACCAACACTCAGGGCTCTCAGGTAGCGGCTGTGCATGCCGGCTGGCGCGGATTAGCCGGTGGCATTATCGAAAATGCACTGGTCAATTTTGCCGGTCAGGACGTCCTGTTGTGGCTGGGGCCGGCCATCGGTCCGCAGGCATTTGAAGTCGGAGAGGATGTGGTGACGGCATTTTGCGCTGTACACCCCGAGGCCGCGCAGGCTTTCATACCTGGTCGTCAAACCGGCAAGTGGTGGGCTGACATGAATCAACTGGTGCGACTGCGTCTGAAGCGTCTGGGTATTGATGCCATATTCGACAACGGGCTGTGCACCTATCAGGATGCAGAGCGTTTTTATTCCTACCGTCGTGATGGTGTGACCGGCCGTCAGGCCACGTTTATCTGGATTGGTGAAAATTAAACCCGATAAAGTTAGTGGTCTTGCCTTGAAAATTCCCTCTTACGTAACCATCTTTCTAAACGTTAATAGTTTATCTCAGACGAGGTTAGGAAGGTTGTTATGCGTCTTGATAGGTTTACCAGCAAATTCCAAATAGCGATTTCTGACGCTCAGTCACTGGCACTTGGGCGGGATCATCAGTATATCGAACCTGTACACCTAATGGTGGCACTCCTGGATCAAAATGGCAGTCCGATTCGTCCATTGCTGACGATGTTGGATGTCGATGCCATGCAACTGCGCTCTAAATTAGGTGAAATGCTTGATCGTGTGCCGAAAGTCAGCGGTATCGGCGGAGATGTTCAGCTCTCAAGTGGCTTGGGCAATCTGTTTAACCTGTGCGATAAAGTGGCGCAAAAGCGTCAGGATGCCTACATCTCCTCTGAAATTTACCTGTTGGCAGCGTTGCAGGATCATGGCCCGCTCGGCAAGTTACTTAAAGAGTTTGGTTTGACCGAGAAAAAGGTTACCGATGCGATAGAGAAAATTCGTGGCGGTCAGAAGGTCAATGATCAGAATGCAGAAGAACTGCGCCAGGCGCTGGAAAAATACACCATTGATCTCACCGAGCGTGCCGAGCAGGGCAAGCTTGACCCTGTGATTGGCCGTGATGACGAAATCCGCCGTACCATTCAGGTACTGCAGCGCCGAACCAAGAACAATCCGGTACTGATCGGTGAACCCGGGGTTGGTAAAACGGCTATTGTCGAAGGTTTGGCCCAGCGCATCATCAATAATGAGGTGCCGGAAGGGCTGCGCGGTCGTCGTGTGCTATCGCTCGATATGGGCGCGCTGGTGGCGGGTGCTAAATATCGCGGTGAATTTGAAGAACGCCTGAAATCGGTTCTGAATGAGTTGGCCAAAGAAGAGGGCAACGTCATTCTGTTTATTGACGAGCTGCATACCATGGTGGGAGCCGGTAAAGGTGAAGGCTCGATGGATGCCGGTAATATGCTCAAGCCGGCATTAGCTCGTGGTGAGCTGCATTGTGTCGGTGCCACTACGCTGGATGAATACCGTCAATATATCGAAAAAGATCCGGCGTTGGAACGTCGCTTCCAGAAAGTGCTGGTCGATGAGCCGAGTGTGGAAGATACCGTGGCGATTCTGCGTGGATTGAAAGAGCGTTACGAGCTGCATCACCATGTGGAAATTACCGACCCGGCGATAGTGGCGGCGGCCAGTTTATCCCACCGTTACGTCTCGGACCGTCAGTTGCCGGATAAAGCGATTGACCTGATCGATGAAGCCGCATCCAGCATCCGGATGCAAATTGACTCCAAGCCAGAAGCTTTGGATAAGCTGGAGCGTAAAATTATCCAGCTTAAAATTGAGCAGCAGGCACTGAGCAACGAGCACGATGATGCCAGTGAAAAACGTCTCAATATTCTCAACGACGAGCTTGAGGAAAAAGAGCGGGATTACGCTGAGCTGGAAGAAGTGTGGAATGCGGAAAAAGCAGCCTTGTCTGGTACCCAGCATATTAAAAGTGAACTGGAGCAGGCTCGTCTTGATCTGGAAGTCGCTCGCCGCGCTGGTGATTTGAGCCGTATGTCGGAGTTGCAATATGGCCGTATCCCTGAACTGGAGAAACAGCTTGATCTGGCAGCCCAGGCTGAAATGCAGGAGATGACTCTGCTGCGCAACAAAGTGACTGATGCCGAAATCGCCGAAGTGCTCTCGAAGCAGACCGGTATTCCGGTGTCGAAAATGCTTGAAGCAGAAAAAGAGAAACTGCTGCGCATGGAAGAGGTATTGCATCAGCGTGTCATCGGTCAGGCTGAAGCGGTCGAAGTGGTCGCAAATGCGATTCGTCGTAGCCGTGCGGGACTGTCGGATCCAAATCGTCCAATTGGTTCGTTCCTGTTTTTAGGTCCAACCGGTGTGGGTAAAACCGAGCTTTGTAAAACCCTCGCCAACTTCATGTTCGACAGTGAAGACGCCATGGTGCGGATTGATATGTCGGAGTTCATGGAGAAACACTCTGTGGCTCGTCTGGTGGGGGCACCTCCAGGTTATGTCGGCTATGAAGAGGGCGGCTATCTGACTGAAGCAGTGCGCCGCAAACCTTATTCCGTCATTTTGCTGGATGAAGTCGAAAAGGCTCATCCGGATGTGTTCAACATTCTGTTGCAGGTTTTGGACGACGGACGTCTGACTGATGGTCAGGGACGTACGGTTGATTTCCGCAATACAGTGGTGATTATGACTTCGAACCTGGGTTCGTCACGGATTCAGGAAAACTTTGCTCAGCTCGACTACCAGGGCATTAAAGAGCAGGTGATGGAAGTGGTCAGTCATCATTTCCGTCCTGAGTTCCTAAACCGGGTGGATGAGAGCGTGGTGTTCCATCCTCTGGGACGGGATCAGATTAAGTCGATTGCTTCTATTCAGATTGAGCGTCTGCGTAAACGCTTAGTGGAACGAGACTACGAGCTTATAGTCAGCGATGAAGCTTTGGATATGGTTGCTCAGGTCGGTTTCGATCCTGTATATGGTGCGCGGCCACTTAAACGCGCTATCCAGCAGAACGTCGAAAACCCGTTGGCGAAATCAATCCTGGCCGGAGAGTTTCTTCCCGGAACGCCGATCAAGCTGGAAGTCAAAGATGGTCGTATAAGTGCCAGTCAGTAAAACAGTAAAAGCCATGCCCAGCATGGCTTTTGTTTTTTTGTTCCTCTGTGTGATCCGAAAGCCAGGCCTGATAGCGTTGAAAAAGTGGCTTTTTTAGATGTTCGGGGCAGGATTTGTTGGTTTAAGAATCAATGTGATGTTTATTTGTCCGCTTGGTTGCAAAAGGTCATTTTTTTCTTAAATTACTCTTGCCAAGCGTTTATTCCTCCCTATAATGCGCTTCCGTTGTCAGGCAAAACTGCTTAAGCAGGCAAGGCAGCAAAGACGGAAAATTAAGTTTCTTAAGTTAAAGAAATTTAAAATAAAAAAATGGTTGACTCGCTAAATTAAGTCGCTAAAATGGCCGTCCGCTTTGAGAAGAAACTTCGAAAAAGCAATGCTCTTTAACAATATAAACCTATCAATCTGTGTGGGCACTCGTTGATGATAATCGAAGATGATTCTAAAGAATCAACTTAGGTATCAATGAACTGAGTGACCAATTTGAATGAGCA
>NZ_SSHN01000009.1:0-182677 GCF_004804295.1 Vibrio sp. H11
AAGCGTTCTCAATCCATGAATATCGAAGTGTAAGGCGAGTATGTCGCATGAGAACTAGACTATAAGAGTACGACAAAGTCGATTGGTATTTATCCCGTCAGGGTCCCTCAGTAATGACACAAACTGAATGGCGCTGATGCCGACGGCCTGCGCGCCGCGCACGTTGTTGGGCATGTCATCGATGAACACCGTGGACTCTGCTCTCAGGCCGTTTTGCGCCAGCAGAGCGTGGTAAATGGCGGGCTGCGGCTTAAGGCAACCGACCTGAGCGGAGATGGTGGCACCGTCGAATAGCGACCAGAAGTCGTAGGTGGTTTTGAGGTAGTCGACCACTTCACGCACGTTATCGGTCAGGGCATACACGCCATAACCGGCCGCTTTGACACGCTTGATTAAATCCACCGTTCCGAACAGCAGGATCTGGGTCTGTTTGACGTAGTAAAACAGGCGTTGGCACTCAAGTTCAGATAAACCAAGGTTGAGCTGATACTGCTCTTTGGCCTCGGTTTCGGTAATGACACCGATATTGAGATCCATCCAGGTCTGCGATTTAAAGATGGAGCGCACTAAGGATTCACAAAACTTTTCTTCGCCGAAGGCGAGGCGGGCGATCTCCGGCGGTGACCAGCGCACAATCACGTTACCGACATCGAATATGACATTCTCAATAGGTTGTGGTTTCATTCCGACTCCTTATTACACCAAGATCAGTTTTAAATTAGAATGTGTGACCCGCCTTGGGATCCGGGCCATATTCGTTGTCGCCGTGCATGCCTTCGCTGGCGGCAAAAAACAGCAGAACCACAACGCCAATCACAGGGATCACACTCAGTAATACCCACCAACCAGTGCGGCCGATGTCATGTAAACGGCGCACCAGCACCGCGATGCTTGGCAGCAGGATAAACAGGCTGTACAAACCGCCAATTAAAGAGGTGCCGACAAAGCGGTCAATCAAACCTGCGGCAAGCGTAAACAGCAGGTTGAACAGGAAAAACATCCAATATTCTTGTCGTCGTGCCCGGCCGTTAAACACGGCGTATTTTCTGAGTACTGCGATATACCAGTCCATGCTCATTCCTCTTTGGTTGCACTTTGGTCTGCTGATCAGAGTGTGATAACCGGGCTCAAACTGCAACCCAATTATATGAAATGTAAAAATGATACCTTAAAATTCAACCTGCATTAGCCAGGTGGGCGTGGATCCAGGGCTTTAAACGCCGGGAAAATGAGCAAAATGAACCGGAAAAAATTTATATCATTCAGGGCATAATGAGCAACCTATTGATTTAAATAGTCAATAACGTCGGGCTGACAAGCTTTCTGGTAAAAACCAAGTTACTAAGGTGCTTTTTAACGGCCAATCTTATAAAATTGTGCAACGACTCCAATTATAATTGTCACAGCCATGACCACGCTTGCATTGTCTGCAGCTAAACCAGCCGATTTAGAAATTCTCAACCAATTGATGTTCGATTTGCATCATGAACATCACATCGCTTGCCCTGAGTATTTTAAGACCGCAGAAGAAGTCGAACAGGAAAAAAGTATCGCGCGTTATCTCGATAATCCTGATTGCCTGGTGTATGTCGCACGTATCAACGACGAGGTGGCCGGGTTTATTACCGGCCATTTTTGTGAGTTGACCTCTTCGGTCAGCAAGCCATTGCAGATGGGCAGTATTGATGAGCTGTATGTGAGGCCCGAGTTTCGCCAAAAGGGCGTGGCGCGTGGGTTGATGGAACGTCTTGAACAGACCTTTATCGACTACGGCGTGACAGAGATATTTGTTGAAGTCTGGGAGTTTAATAAGGAAGCGCAACTCTTTTATCAGGACGCAGGATTTACCCACCATATTCATTGGCTGAGAAAATCAGCGCGTCGCCGTTAGGTTAAGCTCTGCAAACAACAGGTTGATTAAAGTGAACAAACGATTGTCACTACTTGGCATCACTTTTATTCTTACATTGATGACGTCAATGTATTCTTATGCCGCTCCTCAGGCGCCTGCCGATCTGAAAGGCGCATTGTGTCTGGTGCGCGCCG
Source organism: Vibrio sp. H11 (assembly GCF_004804295.1). Taxonomy (NCBI): domain Bacteria; kingdom Pseudomonadati; phylum Pseudomonadota; class Gammaproteobacteria; order Vibrionales; family Vibrionaceae; genus Vibrio; species Vibrio sp. H11. Next base: position 2,047 of record NZ_SSHN01000009.1, read on the forward strand.
ACGATAAGGTCGTGCTTATCGATGAGCTTATTACCAAACAACTCTCTTTACCGGGCGGAACAATCACATCGGGTGAAACACCTGCTGAGGCAGCGCAGCGTGAAACCTGGGAGGAAACCGGCCTCGTCGTGTCGGTTGGCCAGTTACTTGGTTATGCAGGTAAAGCCGCGGTTTTTGATTGTGTCAGCGATTCAGACATTATTACCTATCAGTATATTAATCAGTGGGGCGGTTTTGAACTGCCGGTCTGGTATGCGCCGCACTATGGCATTGAGGTCGCACGTGCGATGTTGATTCAACCTCAGCGGGTTGATACGGGTAACTACCGTTATCCCGAAGAATGGCCTGAAATAGAAAAAATGTTTGCTTCGGCAACAGAGCAGTCAATCAATTCGGTGCCTGATTTGATCAAAGCTGCCCCCGCGATTTCCCAGTATGAGCTTGGCTGGATCAGTGCTCTGCAATACTCAATTGCGGAATTATCAGCCCCTGTTAGCCAATTCATCTCGCGCTTGATCCTGCTTGGTGGAGCGTTCGCTTCACCGGCTTTTGGATTATTGCTGTTCCCACTCCTGTATTGGCAAAGTGGTAAGGCATTTTGCTTTAAGGCCTTCTTTTCTGTCGCAGTAACCTCGCTGATCTGCCTGATTGCGCAGCAAGGATTTGTGTTACCGCGTCCTTATGCTTATCTGCCATCGTTGCAACTGGTGGAGAGCTCCGGTTATGGCTTTCCAAGCTTACCGATTGCAGTGTGGGTCAGCCTGGGCATTTTGTGGTTGCTGGATAACGAAAAGCTGGGCTGGAATAAAAGCAGTGCTGCACTGGGCGTTTCCGCGCTTTGTCTGGCATTCTCGCTGTTCTATTCCGGCCGGGCATTCATGGTCGATATGATTGTCGGTGCGATGTTAGGTGCTCTGGTTGCCTGGCATATTGTGCGCCTTAACGAAAAGCCGAACATCAATGTCGATAAGTTGCTCAGTTCGCGCCGGGTTTGGCTGGGATTGACCGCAGTCAGTGCCGCCGTTGCTTTCTGGTGGCAAATGCCGGTATTTGGTGCCTGGTTAGTGATACTGGCGCTGCTCACTCTGATTGTGATGACGGTAATGCCGAAGATGGAGGAGATCTCCTTGCGTCAGGCATTGCTGATGAGTGTGGTTTTGCTGGCTGGTCATTACCTGGTGAACTATGCCGCGACGTTTGTTTCATCCAGCGGTATGCTTTCGCTTGTGATTGATCTGCTGCGTCAGCCGCTGCTGATTGGGCTGTTTTGTCTGATGGTGCGCACCATTAAACTCAGGCCTGCGGTAAAAGTGGCCTGAGCGCTTCACCATGATGCTCTTTGAGCTCAGACGTTCGATACCTCTCTGCAAGCCCGGTTGAGTTAACCGGGCTTTTCTGTCTGTTTTTCACCTCTGTCTGTTGTCATTGCTCACTGCCTTTTCATCTGATTAGCGTGACGGCTGCGACTATGTCCCGAGTTTGTGCCTGTGTACGAAAATCTGTACTTATAGCAATGGCCAGTGCAGATAGGTGCGCTTGTTACAGGCGGGAAAATAAATCATCTAATTCAGTTAGATAGGTTGGTGTTTTTTCGTTTAAATGCATTTCTTCATCGCTGCGCTGGTGATGTTACCGCTCTGTACCGAAAAAATTACACCTCAAACACCGGCGGACAAAATTGCTTTCCGTCGCGTCACAGTTTCCTTTTCGTCGTGAATGATGCAGTTTTATAACATGTTGTTAACAACTGGATGTAACAGTACGTTAGGAGACGAACATGACTGCCCACGTTCATGCGCAAACGAATCAACCCGAAGATAGCCATAACCACAACCATAACCATAACCAGGTGCCGCTGAGCGCTCATCACGCATTGGCAAATCCGCTCGGCACCGACGGGTTTGAATTTGTTGAGTATACCGCTGCCGATTCGGTCGGGATTGAGCAGCTGAAAGCCCTGTTTTCTGCACTGGGTTTTGCCGAAATCGCCAAGCATCGCTCGAAACGGGCCTGGTTGTACCGCCAGGGCGACATCAATTTCATCGTCAATGCTCAGCCGCGTAGTCAGGCGGAGGCGTTTGCCAAAGTGCACGGTCCGTCGGTATGCGGTATGGCATTTCGGGTCAAAGATGCCGGCCAGGCACTTGAGCACGCGTTACAAAATGGTGGCCAGGAATATAAAACCGAGATAGGCCCGATGGAGCTCAGTATTCCGGCCATTTATGGCATCGGTGAGAGCCTGCTCTATTTTGTTGACCGTTATGGTGACCGCAGTATTTATGATGTCGATTTCCAGTTTTATCCCGATGCCAAAATTCGTCTGGTGAATGCCAACGCCGGCTTGCTCGAGATTGATCATCTAACCCACAACGTTAAACAGGGCCACATGGATACCTGGGCTGGCTTCTATGAGCGCATCGGTAACTTTCGCGAAATCCGCTATTTTGATATCGAAGGCAAACTAACCGGCCTGGTCAGTCGCGCCATGACCGCGCCGTGCGGCAAGATTCGGATTCCGATTAATGAGTCTTCGGATGACAAATCGCAGATCGAGGAGTTTATCCGCGAATACAACGGCGAAGGGATCCAGCACATCGCGCTGAGCAGCGATGACATTTACCACACGGTACGCATGTTGCGCGAGCGGGGGATGGAATTTATGCCGACCCCGGATACCTATTATGAAAAAGTTGATGAGCGGGTGGCCGGGCACGGTGAAGATCTGGAACAGCTTAAAGCGCTGCGCATCCTGATTGACGGCGCGCCGATGAAAGACGGCATTCTGCTGCAGATTTTTACTCAAACCGTTATCGGACCGGTGTTCTTTGAAATCATCCAGCGTAAAGGGAATGAAGGTTTTGGCGAAGGGAATTTCAAGGCACTGTTTGAGTCGATCGAAGAAGATCAAATTCGTCGCGGGGTACTTGATGATGCATAAATGGATCACCTTTCCGCACCGGGAAGGCACCTGTTCTAAACAGGCGCATGCCGATTTTCCCGATGATGCGATTTATGAACGTGAAGCGGGACGCAGCGGTTTCTTTGGGCCGGCGGCCCATTTTCATCATCAACATGCACCCACCGGCTGGAGTGAGTGGCAAGGCGAGTTACGCCCGCGCGCGTTTAATTTTAACCAGGTTGCGCAGGCGTCTCAGCTCTGCCCGTGGTTTGTGCCGCATCTGCTGCACAATCACGATGTGAAGATTCGGGTGTGGAAACTCGCTCAGGCGATGCCGGGTCTGGTTCGTAATGCGGACGGGGATGAACTGCTGTTTGTCCATCAGGGCCAAGCTGAACTGTTTTGCGATTATGGTCACCTCACGATTCGTGAAGGGGATTACGTGATGATCCCGCGCTCAACCAACTGGCGTCTGGAGCCGACTCAGCCGCTGTTTTTACTCATGATTGAAAACAGCGATGCGGCCTATTCACTGCCAGAAAAAGGCATTGTCGGTAATCATGCCGTGTTTGACCCGGCGGTACTGGACGTCCCGGCGATTGATGAGGCGTTTAAAGCGCAGTACAGCGAAACGACGACCCAGGTGCAGGTTAAACGCCATGAACAGGTCAGTGTCATCACTTATCCGTTTAATCCGCTGGATGCGGTTGGCTGGCATGGTGATTTGGCGGTGGTGCGCCTCAACTGGCGCGATATCCGGCCGCTGATGTCGCATCGTTACCATTTACCGCCATCGGCGCATACCACTTTTGTCGGTGACGGATTTGTGGTGTGTACCTTTGTGCCGCGTCCGATTGAAAGTGATCCGGGCGCGCTTAAAGTGCCGTTCTATCACAATAATGATGACTATGACGAGGTGCTGTTTTATCACGCCGGAGACTTTTTCAGCCGCGACAATATTGAAGCCGGTATGGTGACGTTTCATCCTGCCGGTTTCACTCATGGCCCGCATCCGAAAGCCTTTCAGGCCGGGCGTGAGCATAAAAAAACCTTTACCGATGAAGTGGCTGTGATGATTGATGCCCGCCACGCACTGCAGTTTAGCCAGGCGGCACAGCAGGTGGAAAACCCGGATTACGTCTACAGTTGGAAGCAGGCAGCAGAATAGGAGTCTTCATGAAACTCGCGACATTAAAAAATCATACCCGTGATGGCATGTTGGTGGTGGTCAGCCGTGATTTGAACCATTGTGTTGCTGTTTGTGAGGTGGCGGCAACGTTGCAACAGGCGCTGGATAACTGGTCGCAATGTCAGCCATTGCTGGAGGCAGTTTATGTTGAGCTGAATGCGCTGCTGGGCGACATGCCAGGCGTGATGCCGTTTGATCAAACCCGGTGCGAATCCCCTTTGCCGCGTGCCTATCAGTGGGCAGACGGCTCTGCGTACGTTAACCATGTTGAACTGGTGCGCAAGGCGCGTGGCGCTGAAATGCCGCCCAGTTTCTGGAGCGACCCACTGATGTATCAGGGCGGATCCGATGCGTTTTTAGGCCCGCGGGATGAAATTCGTATGGCCAGCGAAGAGTGGGGCATTGATTTTGAAGGTGAGGTCGCCATCATTACCGGTGATGTGGCGATGGGTACGCCGCCGCAACAGGCGGCAGATTCAATACGTCTGCTGATGCTGGTCAATGATGTGTCGCTGCGCGGTTTGATTCCGGCAGAGCTGGGTAAAGGCTTTGGCTTTTTCCAGTCCAAACCTTCGTCGGCCTTTTCACCGGTCGCGATTACGCCCGATGAGCTCGGCCCGGACTGGGATGGCGGTAAAGTAACTCTGCCGCTGCTCACTCAATACAACAATGAAGCGTTCGGCTGCCCTAATGCTGGAGTGGATATGACGTTTGAATTTCCGCAGCTGATTGCTCATGCCGCCAAAACCCGGCCGCTCAGTGCCGGTACGATCATCGGCTCCGGTACAGTTTCCAACAAACAGGGCACGGACTACGGAACGGCGATTGCGGAAGGTGGCGTGGGTTACTCCTGCATCGCTGAAGTACGTATGATCGAGACCATTCGTGATGGTGAACCTTCTACCTCATTTATGCGCTTTGGCGACAAAGTGACGATACGGATGGAGAGCCGCAACGGCGACGATTTGTTTGGCACCATAGAGCAACGTGTGGTGCGTTATGTACCGGAAGGTGACTATACCGAAGGGGACCTATGATGACTAATATCACCTTATATGGTTACTGGCGCTCTTCGGCGGCCTATCGGGTGCGTATCGTGCTGAACCTGAAAGGGCTGAACTATCAGATGTCGCCGGTTCACCTGGTCAGAAATGGCGGTGATCAGCACAGCGATGCTTTTCATCAGCTCAATCCGAGTGAGTTGGTGCCGGTGCTGACGGACGGCGACATTACCCTGTCACAATCGCTGGCGATCATCGAATACCTTGACGATGTCTACCCGCAGATGCCGATGATTCCGGCCTCGGGGCACGATAAGTATCAGGTTCTGTCTCTGGCGCAGGATATCGCCTCTGATATCCATCCTCTTAACAATCTGCGTGTTTTGCAGTATCTGCGTCAGCATCTTGCGGTCAGTGAAGAGCAGAAAGATGCCTGGTATCGGCACTGGATTCAGGTTGGGTTTACCGCCTTTGAGCAGAAACTGCTGCGCCGCAGCGGCCAGTATTGTGTCGGTGATACTTTGTCACTGGCGGACGTATGTCTGGTGCCGCAAGTGTATAACGCGGAGCGTTTTCATGTTCCGATGCAGGAATATCCGCAAATTCAGCGCATTACCGAGCGGTTGCGGCGCATTCCCGGATTTGCGCGCGCCGCACCGGAGCAGCAACCAGACAGCGAATAATTGCCTGCTAAAGATTGTCGCCGGCGCGCAGTTGGATTAACGTAAGCCTATCAGTCTGGTTGAGTAATTGTATGTCTCTTGAACAACTTATTGCGGATTACGGCTACATAGCGATTGCGGTCGGGACTTTCTTTGAAGGGGAAACGGTACTGGTGCTGGGCGGGTTTGCCGCGCACCGCAGTTATCTGGAATTACCCTGGGTTATTGTATGTGCGTTCTGCGGCAGTTTGCTGGGAGACCAGCTCTATTATTATATTGGCCGCTATAAAGGCAAACAGGCGCTGATGAAAAGGCCGCACTGGCAAGCGAAATCTCAGCGGGTACTGGATCTGCTGGATAAACATCAGGTGCTTTTGATCCTGGGTTTCCGATTTCTGTATGGTTTGCGCAGCGTTACTCCGTTTCTGATTGGCGCCAGTTCAGTTAAACCGACCCGTTTTCTGTTGTTTAACATCATCGGTGCCGCGATTTGGGCTTGTGTGGTCGGTGTCTTGGGCTATCTGTTCGGCAATACGATTGAAGTGATTCTTGGCGATATCAAACATTATGAACTGCAGGCCTTCGGCGCAATCGCTCTGGTTGGGATGCTGGCCTGGTTGTATCGCCATCGGATCAGGCGACGTAAAGCCTCTCAAAGTGAGGCCTCAGCTGCAACGCGGGATCGTCATCAGCCCTGAAACTCGCCGCTATCCGGCGGCAGCCGGGTAGGTGAAGAGCACTAAATGGGTCAGATTAAACAGGAAATGAAAGCCAATCGCTATCCATAGCCGATGGCTGAAATAATACGCCAGGCCATAACCTGTTCCGGCCAGTGCAGCAAATAGCACCAGCATTGCGCCTCCGGCCATATGTGCGAGGCCAAACAAGGCTCCGGCTAGCACAATTCCGCCGGCAGAGCCGAATATCTTAATCAGCCACTGCTGGATTACACCACGAAACAGCGCTTCTTCCACCACACAGGTGATGAGTAAATTGTTGAGGACAAATAGCCACAACCAGTCCGGCACACTCCATTCCGGTTGGACGGCTCCAACCGCCCAGGCGAGCGGCAGCAGAGCCAGCAGGCCAGGCAGGATAAGCCAGGTAACTGGCCGGATACGCTGATGATGGTCGCCAAGTAATCCGGACTGTGCCAGCCAAAGGGCAAAAAACACCAAAGGTTTATCCAGATTGAGATAGAGGGTGAACGGCAGGCTGTCTGGTCCGGTGTGTACTTTGTCCAGCACCAGTATGTTGTCAAAGCCGGGTACCGAGTGCAGCAGCAATGCCGTACACCACAGCAGCAGGAATACCCAGGCGAGCTTTTTCACATCACGGTTAAAGCGCGGCAGCAGAAAAGCGCCTCCCAAACCTACGGCACTGTAGACTAAGGCCTGCAAGGTTATTTGTCCGCTCACTAGCGCGCTCAGCAAGGTGACGAGCATTAATCCCAGGCTGACTGGTCGCAAGGTGCGGTAGTAGAAACTCATTAAGGCGGCAATAATGGCAAGACCGAATAAGGCCCAGATCCATAAATGGCTGACTTGAATCCATTCCATGCGCGATATGTCTCCGCTGGCTATTGGTTGTAAAGAACGGTTGTGTTAAAGACCGATTGTTATAAAGAACGATCATTAGATAGATCAGTGGTTGAATGAATATTGACTTCGTCTGTTGTTATTTTGAACCGTCGTTTTAAATAGTTCTTTTCCCCTTTGTGAATAGGAGTACTATAAGAGCCAGTCACAACAAACAAAGGAATAGATTTGTGTTTATTGGTCATTTGTCACAACTTGAGTTTACCCAGTCACTGTCACCAGCGCTCAAACAATGGATTCAACGGGTGGCTGAGCGTCTGCAATCGCCGATAGAAGACGGCCGCTACGAACTTGAGGGTGATGCCGCGTTTTTCTTTGTTACCCATGACCACACCCAATTGCGTGATGAGCGCATCGCTGAATGCCACCGCCGTTATCTCGACGTGCAAATTCTGCTGCAAGGCAAAGAAACATTCGGTTACGGCGTCACTCCGTTTGATGGATTAGATGACGATCGTCTGGAACAAAGGGATATTGCGTTCAGTAAACAGCAGAGCAAGGAGCGTTTTGTCGACGTGGAAGCCGGCGACTTTGTGATCTTTTATCCCGGCCAGCCTCATCGTCCGCTGATTGCCACCGATGATCAGCCGATGCCGATCCGCAAAGCGGTCATCAAAGTGGACAAAGCTTTGTTCTTTTGAGCTAAGCCCCGCTGCACAATTGCCGGGGCTGACCAGATTAGCGCGCCGGGTGTAAGAAGCGGGCAGGCCAGTCACTAAAGATGGCATCGACCTGGTCAAGATAACTAAACTTAGTCGCATCGTTTACGGTGTAACACCAGATCTGGTAACCCTGCTGGCGTAAATAATCAATGTGCGCCTGATTCACCCAGCGATAATTGAGGTTGGCACTGAATGCTGCCACTTCTTGTAACAGGGCTTTGTCTTTGGCAGACAGCCTTTCGGTCAGCACCCCGAGACGGTAGCCGGGGCAGTGCTGATGCAATTCGCGAATGATATCGTGACTGAAACTGGATAGTAAGAGCTGCTCTGCGGGCATTGGGCTGCTATCGAGTTGCCGTTTTAACTGTGCAGCGACTTCGCTTGCGTCGTGGCGATCAACCTTAACCTCAATATTTAACCCCAGCTGATTGGCATGGGCCAGTTCCAGCAATTCGGCCAGCGTCATGATTGGTTCGCCCTGAAATTCGGAGGAGAACCAACTGCCAAAATCAAACTGACGTAATTCAGCCAGTGTGTACGCATCAATCCGGCCTTTGCCGTTGCTGCAGCGGTTAATGGTATGGTCGTGACAGACCACCAGCACATTATCTTTGGTCGGCTGCACATCGATTTCGACCCAGTCCAGTTTCAGGTCGATGGCAGCCTGTACGCTGACCCGGGTGTTTTCCGGGTAACTTCCGGCCACGCCGCGGTGGCCTACAATGATTGGCATTCTCTTTCTTCCTTCATATCCAAAATCCGCTGTTTGCAGCATAGCGCTGCTGCGCGTGTTTGTCTGCAACAGATTCTTGATAAGCCATTGGCTGAAAAAAGAAAAAATATTGCGCTATTCCCTTATGTGCAAAGTGAAACTTAACCGTACCGGCACTACACTCACTACAACAACTCGCATCTGATTCAGCAACCACTGACATATTTAGTGACAGACGTGAGAAGCAGCTGGCTTCACAAAGAGTGCACTAGTTTGGCGCATTTGTTTGTTGTGATGAACTATCAAGGCGCAATAGTGTAGATTAATTGGCCATATAATGCTTATTTTGCGACATATTATTGGCATGGAGTTTGCAGTTAACGTTATTAAAGCGGTTAGCGAGATGAACGTACTTAACGCAACTAAAGTACTTCACAAAATTAAAATGAGTCACGTGTTCGTTGTATCAAGGACAGCAAAATGAAAATAGGTGTGATTGGAGCCGGCGCCGTCGGCGTGGGAATTTGTAACTATCTGCTGACGCTTGGCAGTGTCAGCGAACTGGTGCTGCTTGACCGTGATGTGTCACGTGCCGAGGGGGAAGTGTTCGACTTTCGCCACACAGCAGCGCTGACGTTTTCGAAAAATACCCGTATTATTCCGACTGATGATTATCTGGAACTGGTGGGCGCAGATATTGTGGTGATTACTGCCGGCGCTCAGATTCAGCAGGATCAGTCACGCATGGACCTGGCGGAAGTCAACAGCAAGATTGGCGTGGATATCGCCAAGAAAATAGAGCGCGTCGCTCCACGAGCGATACTTATCATAGTGACCAACCCGTGTGACATTGTCACGCATAGTATTGTCGCCAATACCGGTTACAGTCCGCAGCAGGTCATTTCTGCCGGTTGTGTTGTCGATACCGCCCGTCTGATGACCATAGTGGCACAGCGGGTTAATCTTGATCCTAAAAATGTATTTGGTTATGTGCTGGGGGAGCACGGCAGTCACTGTTTTACCCCCAAAAGCCTGATCAGCATTGCGGGGCAGAACGCGGACTATTACTGCGATGCCAATCGCCTTGAGCGCATCGATGCCGATGAACTGCTTGAGTCAGTAAAACGCGCCGGCTATGAAATATTTAAACGTAAAAATAATACTACGCACGGCATTGCCGCCAGTGTGTTCCGGATTATTCAGGCCATTACCATCAACGAGCATTCGGTGTTGCCGGTCGGTACTTTGCTGCGCGGAGAATACGGTTTGAATGATGTGGTCTTGAGTTTACCTGCGGTGGTCGGCCGAAATGGAGTAGAAAAAATCCTGATTCATCCGTTTACTGATGATGAGATGCAGACGCTCAATACGATTGCCAATAACCTGCGTGAGTGCATGATTAAAGTCGCTAAAAACACCGGGCTGAGTTATTAGCCCTAGGTTTATAAGTTTGATACAACATGAGAACGGACGGGTAATCCCGTCCGTTTTATTACCTGTACAGGACGATATAGCCTGTACATTCCGATATAAGCGGCTCAGTCAAATGCGGTTATTTTCCTTCCTGACTGGGAAAGATAAGCTTCGAGGTATCAAATCCGGCGCTCTTGGCCACGCCGATCGCGCGTTGCAATTCATCATCGCCAATCGTCGGGGTGCGTGACAGTAACCATAAGTAATCGGTATCCGGACCGCTGACTAATGCCAGTGAATAGTCATCTTTCAAATCAAACACGATGTAACTGCCATAAAAAGGTCCGAAAAACGAGACTTTAAGATAACCGACATCATCGGACTGGACGAATTTCGCTTTGCCTTCCGCCTGTTGCCAGGCTTGCTCTTCTTGGTTCCAGCCGCGGTTAATGACTTTCACAGTTCCGTCGTCGTTAAGGGAATAGGTCGCACTGATATTCGATAAGCCACGTTCAAAACTATGGTCCAGACGGGCGATTTCATACCAGGTGCCCAGATAACGGGACAGATCAAACCCTTTGACCGGCGTGACCTTGTCCGGCATACCGGTACAGGCTCCGAGTAAAACACTCGCCAATAATACGCAGGCAAACTTCAATAATTTCATTATGTTGTCCTTTTTAGTTATGCAACAAAACGTGTACGGTGAAAATTCTAACAGCGATCAGTCCGTGGCGTAAGATTGATGTCCGAAAGAAAACGTATTCAATTGGAAAAAAGCCAGTTGAAAATGAGAGTGGTTATCACTAAGATGTGGGCATTCTCTCGCGGTAAATGATTACGATGATGAACCTTTTAAAACCTAGCTTAGTACTGCTTTCAGCGGCGGCCATGCTTCCAGCTTATGCCAATTCTCTGGACGACGCGAAAGCCATTCAGAACAAAACCAACTCAGCGTCTGCTGCCAGTCAACGTCAAGTCGATAAAAGCTCTGCTGCTGCGCTGCAACTGCAATCAGAAATCGAACAGTTAAACGAAGAGGTGAAAAACCTGGTCGTTTATCGTGACCACTTGTCCTCACTGGTGACCAGTCAGGAAGGTGAGATTACCAGCCTGCAAGAGCAGATCGTTGATATCAACGAGACGCGCCAGGGTATCGTGCCTCTGATGTATAAAATGATTGATGGTTTGGAAAACAATCTGAGTGAGGATAAGCCGATTCGTCTGTCAGCACGCGAAGATCGCATCGAGAAGCTTAAAGCGCTGATGCCGCGTGCAGATGTCAGCGATGCAGAAAAATATCGTCGCATTCTTGAAGCGTACCAGATTGAAATGGATTACGGTTCGAAACTGGGGACTTATCAGGACAAGATTGAACTCGCTCAGGATGACAGCGTTGAAGCGGACATTCTTTATCTGGGCCGCGTGGCGTTGATTGCGCGTAATCTTAACGCGACTAAATACTGGTCTTGGAACCAAGAGCAACACAGCTGGCAGGAGCTGGATGATGGCGTGAAGATGGACGTAGATACTGCGTTTGATCTGGCTGATCAACAAATCGCACCCACCTTGCTGAATCTACCGATTTCACTGACTCAAGCGGAGACGAAATAAATGATGTTAAAAAAACTTGTCTCAGTGATGGGGCTTAGCCTGGCGTTAACCGCGACTTCTACTTATGCGGCGGGCGAACTGACTCAGCAAGCTCAGGCCGAAAACCGCACTCAGCAAGCGCATAATGTGCAGCGCGAAGCCGAGTTTCGTAAAACCGAACAAGAGCTGCGAGCTGAAAAAGCCGCGATAGTTAAAAAACGTGACGCGCTGCAGGCTGAAGCGGACAAACTGTCCGACCAGTTCAGCAAAAATGAAAACAGTCTGGCGCGTCTGGAAGAAAAGCTGCGTCTGGAAACCGGTAGTTTAGGTGAGATCTTTGGTGTGGTTCGTCAGAACGCCAAAGAGATCCAATCGGAACTTGAAACGTCAGTCACCGGTGTAGACCGTCAGCAATATGCAGGTGTGATTGATGCTATCGTCGCGGCCAAATCACTGCCTTCGATGAAGCAACTGGTTGGTCTGTGGCAAGCCATGGATGAGCAGATCAAGGCGAGCGGCGAGATCAGCACCAACCCGATCAACTTCATCGATGGTGAAGGACGTACTCAATCCGTTTCAGCGACCCGTATTGGCTCACTGGGCCTGGTTACAGAACAAGGTTATGTTGACTGGAACAACGGCCGCAAAGATGCGATCGCTTACAAGAAACAACCGGACAATGCTCCGACTCAGGATTCATTGCAGGCAGTAAAAGACGGCAACACCGAATCTGTGGTGCTGGATCCGTCGCGCGGTACTCTGCTTGAGCAACTGGCGCATGCGCCAACGCTGGGTGATCGCCTGGCGGCCGGTGGCGTGATTGGTCAAATCATTCTGGTACTGCTGGCGGTTGGTTTGATTATCGGTCTGTATCGGGGTGTTTCTCTGGCGATCGCTCGTCAGAAAATTCAGGCGCAACTGAAAACGCCTTCTCAACCGGGTAACAACCCGCTGGGCCGTATTCTGTCGGTTTACCAGAAAGAGCAGAACCGCAGTGTTGAAGCGCTGGAACTGCGCCTGCTGGAAGCGGTTGTCGATGAGCAGACTGGCCTGGAAAAGGGTTTATCGATGCTGAAACTGCTGGCTGCACTGGCGCCGATGCTGGGCCTGTTAGGTACAGTGACCGGTATGATTGAAACTTTCCAGGTGATCACTCAGTTCGGTAACGGCGATCCTAAAGTTATGGCGGGCGGTATCTCGATGGCACTGGTGACCACAGTTCTGGGTCTGATTTCAGCGATGCCGCTGCTGCTGGCACACAATGTACTGAGCACTCAGGCAGAAAACATCCGTAATATTCTTGAGAAGCAGGGCATCGGCCTGGTTGCGGAAGAAGCGGAACGCGAATGCAGCCAGAACAAGGCTGGTCAAGTGGTCGGCAACGCAGCGTAAGGAAGTATCATGAACCAAGCAGACGGGTTATTTTCAATACACAACCTCTTTCTGCCGTTGTCTGAGTTTATGGCTCAGGGCGGAACCGTGCTTTGGTGGCTGGCTGCAGTAGTGGCACTTTGTTGGCTTTTGGTGGTGGAGCGGGTTATTTTCCTGGTCTTCACCTATCCGAAACAGCGTCAGGTTTGGATCGAGAAATGGCACGCGCGTCAGGACCATAACTCCTGGCACGCCCGTGCCATTCGTGAAGGCTGGATTGGTCAGGCTCATATCAGTCTGACCCAGAACCTGAATGTGATCAAAGTGCTGGTTGCTATCTGTCCGATGTTGGGATTGCTGGGTACAGTTACCGGTATGATTTCAGTATTTGATGTGATGGCGACCCAAGGCAGCAGTAACCCGAAATTAATGGCCTCAGGTATCTCTCTGGCAACTCTGCCGACCATGGCAGGAATGGTTGCCGCACTGGCCGGTATGTTTGTGCATGCGCGTCTTGCCAAAACCTGTCGCCTGTTTGAAATTAAGTTAGAAAAATCGCTAAGGAGCCAGCAATGAGACTTGGCCGACGTCAGTCAAAACAAGAAGAGGCACAAATCGACCTCACATCCATGTTGGATATTGTTTTCATCATGCTGATCTTCTTTATTGTCACCAGCTCATTCGTACGTGAATCCGGTGTGGAAGTGAATCGTCCTTCAGCATCCAATGTGGTGGCACAAAAAGACGCGGGCATTTTTGTCGCGATCACTTCTGCCAACGACATTTATATCGATAAACGTCAGGTTGATGTGGAACGTGTTGAAGCCGCTCTGGAGCATTTGCTGCTGGAGCAGCCGGATGCGTCACTGGTTATTCAGGCGGACGAACATGCTTATAACGGTACCGTGGTTAAAGTGATGGATGCGGCGAAAGGGGCCGGCGTGAAGAATATTGCATTGGCAGCGGAGCAACGCTGATGATGCGGTTACTGTTAGCTATGCCATTTGCTGCGGGAATTGCAGTGGCCTTGTTTGCCTTTATGGCCTGGATGGTGAATAACGATGGTATGCGGGCACCCAAGCAAGGCGAACCACTCAGTTTTAATATGGTGATGGTTGAGCAGCAGCAGGATGTGCAGCGTCGTCAACGCAGTGTACCTGAGCAACCGAAAGCGCCACAAAAGCCGCAGGCAGCGCCGGTATCACAGCAGCAGACCGCTGCCACCAACTCAGTATCACCAACCAGTGTGCCGTCGTTGGGACTGGATACCGCAATTAACGGTATTAATATCAACGCGCCGACATTTGGTGATTTCGGCGTCAATCAGCAAGCTGTACCGCTGTATCGTGTTGAACCAAATTATCCTTCGCGTGCTTTGAAACGTGGTGCTGAAGGGTATGTGGTATTGCGCTTTACCATTGATGAAACCGGTCGTCCGACCGATATCGAACTGGTGGAGGCGAATCCAAAACGTATGTTTGAGCGGGAAGCCATACGCGCATTGAGAAACTGGAAATACCAACCCAAACTTGATGGGGGGAAAGCAGTGACTCAGCCAGGCCAAACGGTAAAATTGGAGTTTAAGTTAGCCAAATGATGAAACGATTAATCGTCTGCTTACTGCTGATGAGCTCGGCATCGTGGAGCGTTGCGGCAGAATTAAGCCAGTATGCCGCCAACAAAGCCATGAAGGCCAATCAGCTGGCACAAAATGACAAGCTTAGTGAAGCAATCCGTACGCTTAAGGATGCGGAAGTATCGCGCGCGTATGATAAAGCCTACCTGGCTCGCATGCTGGGTGTGTTCTACTGGCAAAACGAGCAGTTACAGCCTGCGCTAAAATCACTGCAACAGGCGGTGAGCAGCGGTGAGCTGGCGGATGAACAAGCCTGGACAACCCGTAAAATGCTGGCCGATCTGCTGTTGGTCGATCACCAGTATGCTAAGGCGCTTCCTCATTACTATCAACTGGTCAAAGCGGTACCGAAAGATCAGAATGGGTATGAACTGTGGCTGCGTATCGGCCAGATTCATTATCAGTCTGAGCAGTGGCAGAAGTCGCTGGACGCTATCGCGCAATATGAGAAATTCCGTCGCCCGGATGAAGTGACCCCGCTGTCAGTTAAGTTAGGGGCGCAACTGCAACTGGAGCGCTGGAAACCTGCGATTCCTACCATTAAGCGCCTGCTGGCTCTCGAGCCGGAAAAAAGCAACTGGTGGCTACAGTTAGTCAGTCTTGAGCTGCGCACAGGTCAGAAACGTGATGCGCTGAGCAGTCTGGGTTTGGCGAAACTGCAGGGTATTGATTTGAGTCAGCAGGATTTGCGTCTGCTTGCCCAGCTGTACGCTCAAAACGGCGTGCCTGAGCGTGCGGCACAAGTCCTTGAAATGCTCGATGATGCGGACAGCGACATCCAGCTGATTACTGAACGTGCTTTCTACTGGCAACGCGCTAAAGAGTGGGATCAGGCGATTTCAACCTGGACACTGGCTGCGCGTTTTAATCAGAAATATCACTGGAATGTGGCGCAGCTGCTTAACCAGCAAGGCCAGTACCGTGAAGCTCTGGTTGAACTGGATAAAGTCAAAGAGAAAGATCGTCAGTCGCAGGTTGCACTGGCAAGAACCCGCGCTCTGTACAAGCTGAACCAGCTTGAAGATGCGTTGATTCAGGCCAAAAAGGCCAATAATATTGACCCGTCCAAAGAAGCGGAAGGCTGGATTAAATACTTGTCTCAATTAAGAAAGATTCAAGACCAGCGCACATCGTAAAACCCAAATGATGAAGAAGACCTCCTCTGCGAGGTCTTCTTTTTACCTGCTTGTCCGGCCCGGAAATAGCGGTCATTGGATACTCTCACTGCCATGATAATCATTTGCAACTGCGAATGATTATACGTATCCTTACGGTAAAAGAGTCAACAATCAAAAAGACAATAACGTGACCCCGGCAACCGAACAGCAATTTCACTCTCAGCAGCTTCCTGAATCAAACGTTAATCCTGAAGCAAACGTTAATCCTGAAGCAAACGTTAATCCTGAAGCAAACGTTAATCCTGAGGCAAGTGCCTTCTCTGAGGCAAATGTCATCCTGGATGAAAACGTAAGCCTGCAAGCGTTTGAATCTCTGTTTCACTATGCGCAGCAAATCACCCCGTACCTGCATGGCCAGGTTTCTGCTGTGGATACCCAGCGCGATGCGATAGTCCCCGGACAGGATAACAGTGCCGTGATGGCAGCGATTTTTGACGAAATCAGTCAGGCAACGCCGGCGGCGGGTCAGGCGTTCTGGCTGACCCGAACCTGGGGCCTGCTGTGCTGGCAACCGATATTTTTGTCGTTTATTGCCATCTACAGCGCGAAAAAATTACCCAATATGACCCGTATCGCTCAGTACCGCCAACCGTTGTTTGTCGCTGGGTTCAGTTTTGAACCGCATGCGTGGCAAAGCGGGCGTCGGGCAAATCTGATTCGTCAGGCGGCAACGCAGCTCAACCACCTGTTTGAACAGTACCGGCTTGATCTCAACGAAAGCGTCCGTATTCGTCCCGGCTTTACCCAGCATCTTTTGGCTGATTCACTGCTTAATTGCCTGATCAGGCTGCAGCAAATCCGGCCGGCTTACACCAATCAGGATATCATCGCCCAAGCCCGACTGTGGCTGGAGGCGTTTGGTTTACCGGATAAGCACCTCAGCAGCCTCAAACTGGATGAAGACTCAGGTAAGGTCAAACTGGTTCGCACCAGTTGTTGTCTGGTATACAAATGCGAGGGGCGGGCGTTGTGTGGCGATTGTCCGCGTCTGGACACCAACAAACACTGTACACCGCTCGACATTACTCTGGTGGATTAATTAAACCTTCTGAGTCATGTTCGTCGGTTTGTATATAAGCCACCTATCTGATTAATAACTAAAACCCATTTGGCGTTAAACCTGTGACCACTTATCCTTGATTTGATAACAACAAACAGAGAAGGATCAGTCATGGCAGATCAAAAGGCTTTAGTGGTGGAAGGCGGAGCAATGCGCGGTATTTTTGCCAGCGGCGTGCTTGATTCCTTTATGGACAGTGATTATCGCCCCTATGATTTTGTGATGGGGGTGTCGGCCGGAGCTTCGAATCTGGTTGGCTACTTATCTCATCAGCCACTGCGCAGCTATCAGGTCATCACGCAACTGGCGACCAGTAAAACATTCTACAATCCGCGCCGCTTTCTTCAGGGCGGTAATCTGGTTGATGTGCGCTGGCTGATTGACGAAGCCAATCGACGGTATCCGATTGATGAAGAGCGGCTGTTTTCATCAATTCCCTTTTTTGCCGCCGCGACTAATATCAGCACCGGTCAAGCCGATTATTATCAGGTGACACGCGATAACTTTGTGACAGCGATTGAAGCCACTTCTGCACTGCCTTTGGTGTATCGTAGAACCCCTTGTTTTTCAGGTAGTTGTTATACCGATGGTGGTGTTGCTGATTCGATTCCGGTCAAAGAAGCCTATCGGCGAGGTGCGCGCGACATCACAGTAATTCTGTCACACCCGCTCAGTTATCAGATGCGTAAACCGAAAAGTGAGTGGATGATGAAACGTTTGTTTGCCCGCTATCCTGAGGTTGCCCATTCCATCATTCATCGTGCTGAAAAATATAATGGTGCGCTGGAGTTTATTCATAATCCGCCCAAAGACGCGCGTATTCAGGTTATTGCACCACCTGAAACATTCGCAGTTAAGCGACTGACGATGAAAAAGCCGCTCCTCGATCGCGGCTACGAAATGGGACTCAGCGCAGGCCGGCAACATATTCAAAGTCAGTAAAACGTCTATTCAAAGCCAGTAAAACGTGCGTTGACTCGCAGCTCGGCACACCAGCACGACAGCAGCAAAACGTTTTGCTCATGCTGTGCGCCGCATTGGTCAGCCCGCTCGGTGGCCTGAGGTTCAGGTGATTGGAATAATGAGGTAAACCCGCGAAAAAGAGTGAACCTCATGCCCTCAAAAACAACCTGGCTGGCACTAAGTTTGTTAGTTCCGGCCTCATTGGAAGCGCAAACCTTACCGCCGCCTTTTATGGCCGTGATCGAAGCCAACAGCTACTATGACGAGTTAGATCTCACTGATTACTGGGCGAGTGAAAAACTGGACGGGATTCGTGCTGTCTGGAATGGAACTCAGCTGCTCACACGAACTGGTCATCCAATTCATGCTCCTTTGTGGTTCACCCGTGTACTGCCTGATCATGCGCTGGAGGGGGAATTATGGGCTGGCCGCGGCCACTTCGCTCTGGTGCAGCAGACAGTCCTGGACCAAATGCCGTCTGAACAGGCCTGGGAGCAAATTCGCTTTATGTTGTTTGATTTGCCACGTGCAAACGGGGATTACCGGCAACGTTACCAAAGCCTGATTAAACTGGTTGAGCATATCGATGCCACTCATATCGATTATGTGGAACATCAGGCAATCAAGTCCCGTGAGGCGCTGATGCAACAGCTAGAACGCCTGTCCGATGCCAACGGTGAAGGTATTATGTTACGAAAAATCAGCGCGTTGTACCGGCCCGGGCGCAGCGATGATTTAATTAAACTCAAGCAGCATCAGGATGCGGAAGCACAAGTTATTGGCTATCGTCCCGGTAAGGGCAAATATCAGGGCTTGATGGGGGCCGTACTGGTGAGAAACTCAGATGGAACCGAATTTGCTATCGGCAGCGGGTTTAGTGATGAGCAGCGCCACAGTCCGCCGGAAATTGGCAGTGTGGTCACCTATCGGTTTAACGGACTGACCTCGCAGGGCAAACCGCGTTTTGCCCGTTTTATGCGTGTGCGTCGAACCGATTAAAGGGTAGAGTGGTCGAGCACCTTGGGCTGATTCTGTGCCTCTTACTTTACTCGCGCCGGATTACATTTCTGGCGCCGGCTTATTAGACGCTGCTGCCCACTTGCACTGAGCAGCGCTGAAACAACTGCTGCCAGTACTGCATATGCTGGCGCGTGGCGTCACGAAATGCCTGATGACTTTTTTCAATGGCAAAATGATAGTGAGCAGACTCTTGCTGCTCAAACATACTCAAAGACGGTGCGAGCTGCAGGTAAAGGGCGTCCAGCCGGGCGAGGTAGGGTTGAATCTTCTCCACATAATAGGACTGGAACACATTACGCAGATAGGTCAGTTTGGTCTGGTTTCGGTTTGGCCCGCAGATAATTTGCTGATCGTTGTCTGCCAATTGGTGATGGATGGTGATCAGCCACAGTGTTGCGTTATCGAGTGAATACTTGAGATCGCCGAGCAGGGGTTGTTTGTCGAGCACTTCCTGAAACGGCGTCAGTCTGGGCAGGTTAATGGCTAACTGTTGACTGGTCACGGCTTGCTGTATTTGCGTCATTGCCTGCAATGCCCGGGTAATCTGACTGACATCCCAGCCGCTGTCCAGCCAGCGGTGACTGGATAATTGCGACCGCATTGCGTTACTGTTGTAGAGTAAATTGTACCAATGCAGCGGCAAATCATGCCGTTTAATGGTTTCGATTTCACTGAGTTGCTTGTGCAGTTTGGCCGATATGTCCGGGTTCGCTAGGCAGCGTGTCAGCCCCTGCAGCAGTTGCACCTCGTAATCGAAACGATGAAAACCGTCTTGCACTTTACCCAGCACGGAATTGCGTTCAGCAATCAGGTTGAACAGATCGCATTTTCGCAGTTCATAGCTGTCGAGCAGACCTATGGTGAGGGATTCGACAGGCAGAGTCACGTCACGTTTTTCTGGCAGACGTTGTAACTGCTCGTCAGGCGCAGGCAGAGCATCGGTATCTTGCACATTGGCAATCCGGGTCAGATATTCATTAAAATCGTTCAGTGCCGGCGCCTGGCCACAAGCCGACAGCATCACCGCACCAAGAATGACAATCAGTATGCGCACAGCGACTCCGTTTAAATTCACTCTGTGTCAGTAAGCTGGTGTCAGGCTACCACAGATAATCGTCAGATGAACAGAATACAAAAAAGGTCAGCATGTTGCTGACCTTTGTACGTTTATCGCCGTTACCTGGTGCAAAACAGCAATGATCTTTACGCTTATCGGGATGCGAACTGCATATGCAGTTCATCGTCCTGTTTTTGCATCCAGTAGAGACGCTGCCCCAGCATCACAGCCGCAGAACTCAGGCCGACTATAAAGCCACTCCAGAAGCCTTTTGCACCCAGCGGTTCGACTATCCAATCCGTCATGGCCAGAATGTAGCCCGTAGGCAGGCCCAAAATCCAGTAGGCAATAAAGGTACGGTTGAAGATCGCCGCCATGTCCTTATAACCACGCAGGGCGCCGGCGGCAATGACCTGAACTGCATCCACCATCTGGTAAAATGCCGCAAATAGCAACAGGGTCATCGCCAGGCTGACTACCTCCGGGTTATCGGTGTAGAGTAACGCCACGTGTTCACGAAATATCACGGTCAGAGCGGCTGTAATTACTGCCGTGCCGACGCCGACCATCAAACCAACGTTAGAGGCAATCGCGGCGCCTTGTGAATCTTCTTCACCCAGAGTATGCCCAACCCGAATGGATACCGCCGCACCAATGCTCATTGGCAGCATAAAGATCAGCGATGAAAAGTTAAGTGCAACCTGGTGAGCGGCGACCACCAACGAACCCAATGGCGCAACCAAAAGTGCAACCACTGCAAACAGGGTGACTTCAAAAAACAGTGCGGCCGCCACCGGAAAACCGAGTCTCAGCAAGCGCAGTTGCGCTTTCCAGTCCGGTTTGTGAAAGGTTTCGAACAGCTTGATGTGCGCCAGACGCTGTGACGTGACGACGTAAAACAGCAGCATGAAAAACATCAGCCAGTAGACAATCATGGTTGCGACACCACAGCCGATACCGCCCATCGCAGGCATGCCAAATTTACCGTACACGAATATCCAGTTGAGCGGAATATTAAACAACAGGCCGAGAAAGCCGATGACCATGGCGGGTTTAGTCAGTGACATGCCGTCGGTATAGCTGCGCAGGGCCTGAAACAGCAGAAAAGCGGGCACAGCAAACACCACGGCATGCATATAACCGATGGTTTTTTCCTGCATCAGGGCTTCGACATCCATCAGCCCCAGTATGGTTTCGGTTTGCAGCAGCACCAGCACGATAGGGACTGAGACCAGCAGCGCCATCACACAACCCTGATGGATTTGAAACGGAATCTGGCTTTGTTTACCGGAACCATTCAACTGGGCAACGACGGGAACCAGTGCCATTAACAAGCCGACTCCGAACAGGATCGAAGGCAGCCAGATACTGGCAGCAATCGACACGGCCGCCATATCAATCGCGCTCACGCCACCGGCCATCACGGTATCGACAAAGCCCATACCGGTTTGTGCGACCGAAGCGATCAGCACCGGTGTAGCCAGTTTGATCAGAGTTGAGGCTTCTTGTTTATGTAAATGCACAAATTTCTCCGCAGTCAGGTGATCACGCGATCGGTGGTTTTTCGATGCAACAAAAGACGTTTTGATGCTGGAGGGAATGATAAAGAAATGTCACACTAAGCACCACGAAAAACTGTCGGAATCACAAAATGTTTACAGGTATTGTGCAAGGCACAGCAAAAGTTGTGACCATCGAGAAAAAAGAAAAATTTCAGACCCACGTTTTGCAGCTGCCTGCTGCATTAGGACAGGGCCTGACGATAGGCGCATCTGTCGCCCATAACGGATGTTGTCTGACGGTAACTAAAATTGATGGCGAACAGGTGTCATTTGACCTGATGCAGGAGACACTGCGGTTGACCAACCTCGGCGATCTTGAAGTCGGTGCCGAGGTGAATATTGAACGCGCAGCTAAATTTGGCGATGAAATCGGTGGCCATCATATGTCTGGTCACATCAGTGAAGTCGGCACCATTGTTGAGATCATTGACTCACCAAACAACAAAACCATCTGGTTTGAGCTACCACCGCAGCATATGAAGTATGTGTTAGCGAAAGGGTACATTGGGCTGGACGGATGTTCACTGACGATTGGTGAAGTGAAAGATAACCGCTTCAACGTCCATCTTATTCCTGAAACCATGCAGCGCACCCTGTTCGGCGCGCGTCAGGTCGGGGACAAGATCAATATCGAGTTTGATCCGCAGACCCAGGCCATCGTTGATACTGTTGAGCGTGTTCTGGCGTCCCGCACCTGATACAACGTTGCCTTTTACCAAGTTAGTACTATTTTACCAAGTAGGTACAATCTTACTAAGTTAGTACATCCTGAGGCCGAAATTTTGTTCAGCCTCCGTCTGGTCAGCTTGCTTGCACCTGTGGCCTGATGTCTGCCGGATTCTGCTGCCACATGTGGGTAAATCAGAAAATCTGCTCGTCGTCGGCATCGACACGCAGCTCAATGGTATCCTGCAATTCATCCACCATCATATTGAGGTGCATGGTGTTGCAGCAGGCCGGGCAATCATCATAGAACTCCTGACTGCCATTCGACGCATCAAGCTCGATACGTACCGAGTGCCCGCAATGGGGACAAATAATGGTTTTTTCAGTGAACTCTTTCATGGTTTGTACCTCGCACAGGTAAAAGCGCTCCGGGACAATCCCTGGTCGCCTAAAACGACAGTATGCGTTTAATTTGCTGATCGGCCTGTTCTAAAAACTGACCGCCAAAATGGTTGGTGTGATTCAGCAGGTGATAGAGGTTATAGATATCCCGGCGCTGCTCATAACCCGCGTCCTGTGGCATTACACTGTAATAACCACGATAGAAATCATTGTGGAATCCGCCAAACAGCTCAGTCATGGCAAGATCACATTCACGGTCGCCCCAATAGCAGGAAGGATCGAAACAGACCGGGCCGAACGCAGAGTTAGCCACATTACCATTCCACAAATCGCCATGCAGCAATGAGGGGCGGGGATGATGACTGGCTAAGCGTTGTGTGACCAGATCGACGAACTCCTCAATGTTGACCAGTTCAATGCCTTTCTCTCTGAGCAGTTGCAACTGCCAGCCGATGCGTTGTTCGGCAAAAAAGTGGTTCCATTTTTTTGTCCATTGATTGGGCTGGACAATATTGCCGATAAAGTTATCAACATCGAAACCATACTCTTTTTGGTCGCCCCATTGATGCAGTCGTGCCAGTTGCTGGCCGAACTGATAACTGTGTGCAGCGTCATCGAGCGGTTTGGTCGCGAGATAATTGAGAATAATGAATGCGTGGGTTTTGCTGGCGCCGACCATCACCAGTTCGGGGACAAAAACCGTGTTACTCTCTCGCAGTATACGCAGGTTTTCGGCCTCTATTTCGTACTGAGGCAGGTAATCCCGTTGATTGAGTTTAACAAAGTAACGCTCTCTGCCGTCAGAGATCATGTAGCACTCGTTAATGTCGCCACCATCCAGGCGCGTTTTTTCTGTTATGTCGTACTGGAACATCAAAGTGTCTGAGAGTTGCTGAGCGATAGCTTGCCACATAATCTCTTTCCTATACGGTTACCCTGTTGTAACCAGTTTAGGCGACTTTTAGTAATATTTCAGAGTGTGAATGCGCAGAATTTCATTCACTTACTACGGAATTCCTCTCAGTGCATATAAATGTGACTGTTATCAAGAAAGCAGGTTACTAACAGCACTAGTTATCGTCATTGTGATGGTATAGGGTGGCATAATGTCGCCTTAGTCTACTGTTACTTCAGGATAAACTGTCAACACAGAGCGAGAGTTGTGCCTGCTTTCTGAGCAGGTGATACGCTCGTTATCAATAATCCGGGTGGCAGAACTGTGCAAACACGAGCACATAGCTTAGTATTAGTCAGGTATTATCAGACTTGGTCAAGCGTTAAAGCGGAGAAGAAAAGTGGTTGTAGAAACCGATGGTTATTTAGCCCTTATTGAACATCTGGCCATGAACATGGATGTATTTACACGTGATGGCGATATAGGCAAAGAGAGTGTTGAAGATGTCATTACGGATATGGTTGCCAGCAACATCATGGCAATTTTTGAGCAGAACCCTGAACTTCACTCTAGCGTACGTTTTAAATTACTGAAAGAGGCCGACTCAGTGGTTGAGGATCTTGGTGAAGTTCTGGCTGGCGTGTGGGCCAAACCTGCTACCAACGAACAAATCGAGTTCCTTGATGAATACATTGCCCTGGTCAAAAACCTGTTTGACTCCGCGGTCAGTAAATATGATTAAAAGGCCGGAGATAATCAATTAACCTGAGGGGCCGCCTCAACCCGGCGAAATTGCCAGAATGTTGAGGCCCAGTAGGGATTGTCCAGCCTGGAGATCATCACGCCTTGTGAAGTAGACGCGTGCATAAAGCGCTTATTGCCGATATAGACTCCGACATGACGGGTTTGCGGTGCCGTCTTGAAAAATACCAAATCGCCATATTGTGCTTGTGCGTAACCGATTTTTGCGCCAAGCCGGCTCTGTGAATAAGTGGTGCGCGGCAGGTGTTGCTGCCACGCATCGCGAAATGCTATCTGTACAAAAGCAGAGCAGTCGATACCGTCCTTGCTTTTCCCGCCCAGTTGATAAGGCACACCGCGCCACTGGTTAAACACCTCAAACAGCGCTGCTTCTTTTTGTTCTGTAGCGATTTGTTCCGGCTTAGCCTGATGACTGAGTGTTGGTAAGCTTTGTCCACTTGCTGTTGGCGTGCTGGAGCAGCCATTGAGCAGAATAAATACTGTGGCAATAATGAGAATTCTTGATTTTGAATAACTTAGCATCTTGACGTCTTTCATTTGTCACTCAACTGAAATCTGTGTGAAATATTTCTGACACATTTGCTTTTTACCATGGCGGCGGACCTTCAATTGTGGAATGGGATTCTCAATTTTTATGACTCAGCCGACTCAACAGGGCAAAGTGCTGTCACTTATCCAGACCCTGACCGCCATCTTCATGACGATTACCTTACTTGTCATTATTCTCTCTGTCACTAGTATCAAAGGTATAGGCCGGGTTGGCGATCAGTTCAACCACCTTTCCCAGCAAGCATTACCTCTGGCTATGAATAACGCGGCTTTGACACAAAATATCCTCGAACAGGTAAAGTTTCTCGGATATGGCACGCGTGCAGCCAGTGCCGAAGAGCTGGGCAAGACTCAGCAACAAATTGCTGATTTAGCGCAGCAGGCGCAAAAAATTCTGCTGGAAATGGACGGTTTTTCGACCCAGTTTAATGATCTGGTCGACAAGCAGAAGCAGCAGGCATTGGTACAAAATATTAAGCAGCTCAAACAGTTATCCGGCGCGATACTGCAAGCGCAGGATCAGCAGCTGCAACAACAAAAGACGATAGCCGAGCAAGCAACCGGTTTTCGTTATGGCATGAGTTCTATGGGTCCGGAAATGAGTCGGATCGCCTCGTTTCTGGCGGTGGACAACCCCAGTTCTATGGATGCCGCGAACCGTTTTACTGCGTCCGCCAGTTCGATGGAAAGCACTTTCCTGATGCTGATGATGCAAGATGACCTGACTCAGGCGAATAGCCAGTATAAAGAGCTGAAAAATCGTATTGCCGGCTTAGAACTGGCCTTTGATGATTTTAAAGAGTGGCATCCCGACGTGACGGAATTTGCCAGCCTGACCGCTCCTTACGCTATGGTGCAAGACGGGTTTAAAAAAGGTGGCATTCTTGACCAAATCCTGCAAAAACTGCACACCTCCCAACAGCAAAACCAGGACTTCAGTCAAGCTGCGGTAGTGGCTCAGAAAATCATTTCTCAGCTCAATTCGATGTCGAGTGATGCGCGCATCCTTATTGCTGATCAGAAACAGGAAGTGCAGGCGACGATGCAAAATGTACGCTGGACACAGATAATCGGTGGCGCGATCCTGGTAATGATGATTGTGCTCGCCTGGTTTGGTTTACGCCGTTGGGTCAATCTGGGGATGAATAACATCAGTGCTCAGCTGACTGCGATGACCGCGCACGACTTTTCTCATCAGGCTGGTTTAAGCGGACCTCAGGAATTCCATCATATCGCCGCTCAGCTCAACCAGGTGATTGACAGTACCCGTGATTCACTGGCAACAGTGACTCGTAACTGTGAGACCTTATATCAAACTGCAGAACTGAGCCATGATGCGGCCAGTGAATCGGACAAAAGTCTGGCTGCACAGAACCAGTCACTGATTAATATGGTCACTACAATTAACCAGCTTGAAGCATCGATTCGCGAAATTGCGTCGGTGACCAATGACTCCTATACCGATGCGGTTTCGGCGGCAGAGCACGCTTCGCACGGCGTAGCGGTCGTGGACCAAAACCGGACGCGTCTGCAGTCACTCGAGTCTACCCTGAATATCAATGAAACGGCGATGCATGAACTCAATATCCATGTGAGTAAAATCCGCGAAATGGTTGATGTGATCAGCGGCATTGCTGACAGTACCAATTTACTGGCTCTCAACGCGGCGATTGAGGCGGCGCGGGCCGGAGAGCAGGGACGAGGGTTTGCGGTGGTGGCCGATGAAGTGCGTAAACTGGCCAGTGATACCAGTACTCAAACGGGCAATATCCGCGCCATGATGACCGAGTTAGTTCAGGCGGCAAGTCGCTCGCGCCGGTCGGTGGAGGATTCACGAGTCGAAATGGTCGATGCACTGAGTTCCAGTGAGGCGGTGAAGACGACATTTACTGACATTGCCCAGGCAGTGTCACACATCCGCGCACGGGTTGAGCAGATTTCTGTGGCCACGGAAGAGCAGGAGAGAGCGACCGCAGATGTCAGCCAGTCAATCAGCCAGATTTCCGACCAGGGCACGCACACGAAACAGCAACTGGAGGCGATGTTGGAGAGTTCCCAGCAGGTTGCGGACATTGCCGGTCACCAGCAAACCATGCTGCATAAATATACTCTGACCTCCTAAACACTTTCCGGCTCTTCAGTCTGTTGCGATTTAGCGAGCAGGTTCAACCCAGCATGGCGCGGTTTTGACTGCGCCTTGCTGCTTTAATCATTGGCTGATTTACTGATTGATGTGATCCTCAACTAGAATAAATCAGATGAAGAGAAGGTGAGAGATTACTCGCTTAAGCTTCAGCGCGGCTTATTCACCGCTGCTTAGTGTTAACGATCACGGAAAGGCTGAGTCAGCATTTTATCCAGCCACTGCTCCCTAGCGCGTTGAAACTGCTTAAGTCCGATTTTCATCTGTTCATGCCCCTGCTGAGGCTGGGCAATGTAAGTACCAAACACGCGATCCCACACCGAGAGAAAAAAGCCGAAGTTCGAATGCATTTCCCGTTCAATCACCGAATGGTGTACCCGGTGCATGTCTGGCGTGACAATCACATTTCTTAGCCAGCGGTCTACGCTGAGCGGTAACCGGGCGTTACTGTGATTAAACATCGCACTGGCATTGAGCAACACTTCAAATATGACGACGGCCAGCGCAGGAGCACCGAGCAGGGTAATCGCACCGACTTTCACCCACATAGACACAATGATCTCAAGCGGATGAAAACGTGCGCCGGTTGTCACGTCGATATCCTGGTCGGCATGATGCATCCGGTGCATGCGCCACAACCAGGGAATGCGGTGAAACAGAACATGTTGGGTGTAGATGATCACATCGAGCGCGATGATGGCGACAGGCACAACGAGATAAGCCGGAACATCGAACCAGTGCAGCACCCCGAAACGGGTGTGTTCAGACCACATTGCCGCCGATAACGTGGCGACTGGCATCACCAACGCCAGAATGAGGCTGTTGAGGCCGACTAAGCCTAAATTGTTGAGCCAACGCAGCCATTTGCTGCATGACAGGGTTTTACGTGGTTGATTCGATTCCCACAGCGCGCAAGCAAGGAGCACCAGAATGAAAATCAGCAACCGAATCATATCCGTATGTTGTAACATCAAAGCCTCCGAACCCTCAGGTTCCTTTTGACTATCTGCTGGCAGCTACCCGCCGGTGACCTTTTCTGCGTGTCCGCTTGCCGTTACTGCTCATCTTAGTTGTGCATGCTTTATGACTGGCTGGCGTTGTTTGTCGGGCTGTTTTACGCATACCAGGCCAATCAGGGCTGGCATGTGCCACGGCAGGACAGTAAAATCCGCTGTCCATTTTTATCATCAACCCGGGTTATGAGAATACACGCCTTTCACCATTTGTATCAGTATCGCTTAGAACGATCAACTAAACCATTTATTGCGCGCGGATCACGCATCAGGCGCTGTCCGTTTTGTCATGTCGCTGAAGCGCATTGCCTGTGTCCTCATCAGCCGGATGTGGAGACCGGTGTGGCTGTGATGTTGATCGTATCGGAAAACGAAGTCTTCAAACCAAGCAATACCGGGCGTCTGATTGCCGATACCATCAAGGAAACCTATGTTTATCAATGGCACCGCACTGAGCCGGATGAAAAAATGTTAGCGCTGTTAACTCACCCGGACTATTACCCGGTACTGGTGTTCCCCGCGCAAGATGAAGCTGACAAACCAAGAGTTCTGGACGATGTGACGGCCACGATCAATGGCCGAAAGCCATTACTGATTCTGATTGATGGCAGTTGGCGAGAAGCAAAACGTATTTTCCGTAAATCACCTTATCTGGCGAGTCTGCCGTTGGTGTCGATCGAGCCGGAAACGGTATCGCGTTACGTGATGCGCAAGTCTGATAACGAGCAACATCTGGCGACCGCAGAAGTGGCCAGTCTGGTCCTGGAAAAATTTGGCGAACATGCTGCCGCCGATACTTTGCGACTGTGGTTTGATGCGTTTCGGGAAAGCTATCTGCTCGCCAAATCGCGCATGAAAAGCAGTGAAAACAAGCAGGCATTGCAGGCGTATCTTACTCAGCAGGCGCGCTGATGACGTTTTGATGCCCGATGATGCTGTTCAAGACTGGTTGCATCTTACGCAAACAGTCTGTATCGCCAAATAAACCGGTGTTTTGTCACGGAATGGGGGAATCGGGTTGTGGATAATAACGCGGTTTGATTTTACCTGTGTGGGTGTATTGCGCCCGTATTGGTTATTGTTGCCAGGAATGGCTTTCCCCGACTCGGGATTTATTAGGAGAGAATCACATGTACTACGGCTTCGATGTCGGCGGGACCAAAATTGAGTTTGGTGCCTTCAATAATAAGCTTGAGCGCATGGCGACCGAGCGCGTTGCTACCCCAACAGACGATTACGCGTTACTGGTGGACACGATAGCAGATCTGGTGGCGAAGTATGACCAGCAATTTGGTGTGCAAGGGACGATTGGCCTTGGCCTGCCAGGCATGGAAGACGCGGATGATGCGACTGTACTGACGGTGAATATTCCTTCAGCCAATGGCAAGCCGCTGCGCGCCGATCTGGAAGCGAAAATCGGCCGCCAGGTTAAGATTGAAAACGATGCTAACTGTTTTGCATTGTCTGAAGCCTGGGATGAAGAATTGAAAGATGAGCCGGCAGTGATGGGCTTGATCCTGGGTACTGGTTTTGGCGGTGGCTTTGTGTTCGAGGGTAAGATTTTTTCTGGGCGTAATCACGTTGCCGGTGAAGTCGGCCATATGCGCATGCCGATCGATGCCTGGTTCCACTTAGGTGCCGATAAAGCCCCTCTGCTGAGTTGTGGTTGCGGCAAGAAAGGTTGTCTGGATAATTATCTGTCCGGCCGTGGCTTTGAATTGCTCTACCAGCACTATTTTGGCGAGAAGAAAGCGGCGATCGAGATTATTAATGCGTATCAGCAGGGCGAAGCGAAAGCCGCGGAACATGTTGAGCGTTTTATGGAAATGCTGGCGATTTGTTTTGCTAACATTTTCACCGCCAACGATCCGGATGTGGTTGTGCTGGGCGGTGGTTTGTCTAACTTTGAACTGATATATCAGGAACTGCCGAAACGTATTCCCAAACACCTGTTGTCTGTTGCTAAGTGCCCTAAAATTATTAAGGCCAAACACGGCGATTCAGGTGGCGTGCGCGGCGCGGCGTTTTTAAATATTAAGTGATTGCTTTTCAATATTATCAGTACCCAAACACTGAACACAAAAAGGGCCTACCGTTTGGTAAGCCCTTTTTATCATTTTATCATTCTGCTTTTGGCTTTTTACCGACACCAAAGTTTTCCTTTGGTTGCAGTGTAATGATGCCAAAACCCAGCTTTTTGAAGTGATTATCACGATAATTGCGTACCGCTTTACTATCTGAAATGGCCTCAATCTGTTGTTCCATTTTCAGATAGGATGTCAGGTCGATGCCTTCTGCCTCGGCAACCGCTTCGTGAATATTGCGGTGCTTTTCATAAGAAAACGACAGCGTTTTATCCTGATTTTTGTACGTATAAATAATGGTACGAGCCATGCTAATTCTCTCTCCAACTGCTTTAAGGCTGTTTAGCGGCCTAGATTCTGCCTTGTAGTGGGATGATTGTCACGCTTTCACCGACTTTTACTGTATCAATAGCCGGGCCGATCTCAATCAGACAGTTGGCTTCACTCATCGAGCGCAGAATACCAGAACCTTGTTTACCCGTGGTTTGCACCACCAGTTGCCCCTGATGATTGACATGATAGATCCCGCGACTGAATTCTGTTCGCCCTTGGCGAGAACGCAAATCTTCACTGGCCAGCGCCTGAACTTTAAGCGGTTGCCAGTCATGTTCACCCTGCATTTTACGCACAGCAGGCTCGACAAAATTAATGAATGACACCATCACTGCGACCGGATTTCCCGGCAACCCGAAAAACGGGGTATTGTCGACTTCACCAAACGCTAGCGGACGGCCAGGGCGCATATTAATACGCCAGAAATCAATTCGGCCCAGCTTTTCCAGCGCAGACTTAATGAAATCGGCGTCACCGACGGATACGCCGCCGGACGTCATGATGATGTCGGCCGACTGGGTAGCCTGCACCAGCGTGTCCATCATCAGGATTTCATCGTCTTCGATGATGCCAAAGTCGATCACTTCACAATTCAATTGCTGCAAAAGGCCCATCAGCGTATAGCGGTTTGAATCATAAATAGAGTGGCCATTGGTCTCTGTTCCTGGTGCCTGAACTTCATCACCGGTCGAAAACAGTGCCACCTTGAGGCGGCGATAGACGGGTACCGTCGTCATGCCCAGCGATGCGATCATCCCCATTTCAGCTGACTGGATACGTTGCCCCGGCAGAAATACTGACTGGCCTTGGGCAAGATCTTCTCCTGCCTGACGGACATTTTGTCCCGCTTTAATCACGGCGTCGGCAAAGGCGACAAATTGACCATCCTGCTTTGCCTGCTCGCGCATGATAACGGTATCGGCACCCGCCGGAACAGGTGCTCCGGTCATAATTTTTACGGCTTGCCCGGCTTGTAACGGCTGCGGATAGCCGTGTCCGGCCAGCACTTCGCACATAACTTCAAACTGCTCAAGGCCAACGTCTTCACTACGAATCGCGTAACCATCCATCGCAGAGTTGCGATACGCCGGAACGTTAATAGGGGATTCAATGGCATCGCTCAGTACGCGGCCATAACTGGCTTCAACGGCGAGCATTTCTGTGTCGCTGATCGGATGGACTGCAGACAGAATTTTTTCCACGCCTTCTGTGACCGACAAAAACGCGGGAGACAAGGTATCGCAGCTGGCCGGTTGCGGCGAAGCGGGCTTCGATGCTGCGTGAAACTCGTGCGCATAGTCGAGCACAAACTGACTGATGGCCTGCAGATCATTAATGTTGAGCTGAGGTAATTCGGATTCAATCTTTTCGTCAGCGGCAACTGCGATGATGTTGTTGTCATTCGGATAGAGCCAGGGTTTACCGACTGCTGCGCGATGCAGTTCAATTTTGGGAAAGGCGATGTTTTTACAGCCTTCAACCAGAATCAGATCCAGTTGCTGATGATCAAAGCGGGTCAGCAGGTAATCAAATTCGGCTTCCGCATCCGGGGTTTCGGTCATTAGTGCATGGCGGTTACGGGACGCAATCAACATCTGGGAAGCGCCGGCTTTACGCAGACGATAGCTGTCTTTACCCGGCTTATCGACATCAAAATGGTGGTGGGCATGTTTTAGTACGCCCACCCGCAGCCCGGCTGCAGTCAGTTTAGGCAGCAGAGCCTCCAATAAGGTTGTTTTACCGGTTCCTGAGTAGGCGGCAAATCCGAGCAGCGGCAGTTTAAGGGCTGAAGTCTGACGATCATTCGTCTGACGAACAGGAATAGTCATGGCTGTAATGCTCCGAACTGAGCCAGCTCTTGTGGCGTATTCAGGTTAAAAAAGCAATCTGGACAGTCGCGGAAATCGACTTCACGAGTGTGGCATTCATTGTAAAGTAATACAATTTTACGGTCGCCACGTTCAAGAAACGCGCTCAGTTTAGGCAGCACCCGTTTATGGAACAGGGTAAAGACCGGCTGAGTGTGTTGCCCGTCGCTGGCGACCAGAATGTCACATTCCGGAGTGACGGTGTCACAAAAACGCTGCACTAAATCGGTCGCAATCATAGGGCTGTCACAAGGGACAAATCCGACCCAATCGGTTGATGCCGCTTTGAGTCCGGCATGAATGCCGCCCAGCGGACCGGGAAAGTCAGCAAATTCATCGCTCACCACGGGAGCAAATTGCTGATACCAATCCTGATTACGGTTCGCGTTGATCAGGATATGTTCGGCTTGTGGGGTTAACCGTTCCAGCACATGCTGGATGAGCGGCTTGTTGTTGAGTGTAATCAGACCTTTGTCGTTTCCGCCCATCCGGCTCGCCTGGCCACCGGCTAAAATAACCCAACTAGTTTGAGAGGGAAGTAACATAGGGATTTTCTTGTTCTTCTTTAACAATATGCAGTAATGGCGACTCAATTAAGGTGCGATCTTTTATCCACCACTGCTTTTTACATAATGCGGTCAAAGCGTTGCTCTGGTGACTGGTAATCACCAGGCTGGAGCCCCTGTCCAGTAAGTCTTTGGCCATTATAACTAATCTCTTGATGGATTCCTGGTCTAATGACGCACTCGGCTCATCCATCAGCAAAATAGAGGGCTTCAGAATCCAGGCTCTGGCCATGGCAACGCGCTGCTTCTCACCGCCGGACAATACCGAGACATGCTCATCGGCTAAGGTTTCCAGACCGACCATACGCAGTGCGGTGATCACTTCAGCACGTTTGTCTTTGGCAGACAAAGCACAATAACGAATCCCGTACACTACATTTTGATAGACAGTATCATCGAACAGATAGGGGCTTTGATGAAGATAAATAACGTCGCGATGAGCCCGGCCGTGCCACAGACGGCGCCACCATGTCCGGGACTGCGAAACGGAGCCCATACTGGGTGACAGCAATCCGGACAAAATCTTGAGTAAGGTCGTTTTACCGACACCGTTATCGCCCTTGAGATAGATAGCGTCATTCGGCCCGATCGACAGATCGGCAATATGAAATAGAACGCGATCTTTAAAGCGCATTGATAACTGCGTCGCGGTTAATTTAATCGACATTCAACGTCCTTATGCAGCAGCTTAACTTTTTGACAAACCAAATCAGCACTTTGTACGAGCCCCAACGATTGAATAAACCCGTTGAGGTACAAAAACACAAGCGGTGCCATGGTCGGTATTTTCGTTGTCAGTCATACCTTATTAACGGTGATATTAACGGTGATCGTTTGGTAACGATCAGGTACGTAAATATCCTTTACCACGCATACTTGAGAGCAAAAAGTTTAACGCCAATGCCAAACAGAGTAGCACCATACCGAGTGCTACGCCTTGAGCAAAAGCGCCTTTATGACTTTCCATTGCGATTGCCGTCGGAATATTGCGGGTCAGACCCATGATATTGCCGCCGACCATCATCGAGCAGCCAACTTCAGTCACGATACGGGAAAAAGCGGTAATGGTGGCCGCACATAAAGGAAAACGCGTTTCCCATATCATTGTAGCGGTAATACGCGGTATTGATGCACCGAGTGTCATAGCGGTTTCCACTGAGCGGCGATCACTGGATTGCAAAGCGCCATGCATCATGGAAACAAGTATGGGGAAACAAATCAGCATTTGGCCGAAGATCATCGCCTTTTGAGTGAACAGCATTTGCCAGTCACCCATCGGACCTGAGCGCGACAACAACATATAAAGCAGCAGGCCGATAACCACAGTCGGTACCGCCTGCAGGGTATTAATCAGTGACAGCAGAGCCCACTTACCACGAAAGCTGGTATAAGCCAGCATAAATGCCAGCAGCACCGCTGGGGCGATAACCAGGCACAATGCGGCCAGTGAGACACTGAAGGAGACCGCAACGATCTCCCACAGTTCAGAGTCAAAGTTGATCAGTAATGTCAGCGCATCCAGGGTAGTTTGCCAAAGACTCATGAATAGCGCTTACTCGTTGGCGTTGGCAACAAACAGTTGTTGGCCATTGAGTTTAAACTCGTTGATCATCTTCTGGCCTTCGGCATTGATCAGCCAGTCGTGAAACGCTTTTGCGCCTTTGACGTTGAGGGTTGAGTAGCGCTCCGGGTTGACCAGAATGACCTGATACGGGTTAAACAGCGCTTTATCCCCCTGGAACAGGATTTTCAGATCCAGTTTATTGGTGTAAGCCAGCCAGGTACCGCGGTCGGTCATGGTGTAAGCCTGCATTTCTGACGCCATGTTCAGCGTCGGGCCCATGCCCTGGCCAACAGAACGATAGCCACCGAAGTTAGGCTCAATCTTGGTTTGCGCCCAGATACCCATCTCTTTTTTGTGCGTACCGGAATCGTCACCGCGAGAAACGAAAGTCACGCCCTGAGTGGCAATTTGCTTAAATACCGCGCCAATGTCTTTTTGCTCTGCCACGTGTGCTGGGTCGTTTTCCGGGCCGACGATGACAAAGTCGTTGTACATCAGCTTGTGAGGTTCGATACCGAAACCTTGTTCAACAAAATTCGCTTCTGCTTTCGGTGCGTGGGTCATCACCAGATCCACGTCGCCGTTTTCGCCCATTTTCAGTGCTTTACCGGTACCGGCAGCAATCACATCCACCTTATAACCGGACTCTTTTTCAAACTGAGGCAATAAATAATCAAGCAGGCCGGAGTGATAGGTACTGGTGGTCGTGGCCAGTCGGATACGTGAAGCGTCTTCGGCACTGCTGGCAGAATAGCTGACGAGCAGAAGTGAGGTAGCAGCAAGACTCAGAGTCACTTTTTTCATGATAATTTCCGTATTGGTTGAGAATTGAACGAATGCCAGACCAGGAACGTATGTACTGACGCTTACTTTGCTTGCGCGCGCAAATCGCTTACGTTGCTGAGCGATAGTGGATTAATCGTTATGTTGTTTATCCGGGTTCTTGTTAATCAGAACTCTTATTAAACACACTTTGGATAACCAGGCTTTTGTTATCCAAGATCAAGAGCAATCAGTACTTTACCTTAGCCAGACAGACTTTAAGGCACCCGACACAATGCAATCGCAATGCCAGATTACAAGAGGGGGCATCCAGCATTAATTGTTTATTATCTAAGCAAAAAACACGAGCAAATGACGAAAATTGTCGTAAAAGTATGTGTTAGTGCACATAGCTTGGACAAAATGTCCCACTCTATGCGTAATGAGTCTATGGTTAATTGCGTCTTTCTGTCCCAATTGGAGTGAATAAGCCAACATGTCGCAAA
This sequence comes from Vibrio sp. H11, assembly GCF_004804295.1. Classification (NCBI taxonomy): domain Bacteria; kingdom Pseudomonadati; phylum Pseudomonadota; class Gammaproteobacteria; order Vibrionales; family Vibrionaceae; genus Vibrio; species Vibrio sp. H11. The sequence continues at coordinate 37,736 of NZ_SSHN01000009.1, forward strand.
TTTTAGATTCTCAACCTGCACTGAAATATCAGGCATTTTCTGTTCTGGTGGTCGATGATGAACCCGGTATGCAGGCTATTTTAAAAAAATCCCTCGGCAAATGGTTCTCCAAGGTAGATTGCACCGGCAGCATTGAGCAGGCCGAAGTTCTGCGCTGTGAACATCATTATGATCTGATCATTCTAGACATTAACCTGCCAGGCCGCGCCGGCACGGAATGGAACGAGGTGTTCAGCGATGAGGAGCGCCGCGCAGACGTCATCTTTATGACCGGCTATGCGGATCTCGATACCGCAATCAGTGCATTGAAACTTGGTGCCTCCGATTTCATTCTTAAACCGTTCAATCTGGATCAGATGCTGCAAGCGGTCACCCGCTGCATGGATAAACGTCTCAATGAGCGGATGCAATACGCGCTGCAACGCGATTACCAGCGTCACTGCGCCACGCAGATCATTGGTCACTCACAACAAACAGAGCTGCTTAAACAGCTTATCCTGCAATTCGCGCCGTCTCGAGCGTCGGTATTAGTTGAGGGCGAATCGGGAACCGGTAAAGAGTTGGTGGCACGCGCGATTCATGAGGCCAGTGAGCGTTCAGGGCCTTTTGTGCCGCTTAACTGTGGTGCGATTGCCCCGGAGCTGCTGGAAAGTGAGCTATTCGGGCATACATCCGGCGCGTTTACCGGGGCTAAAAAAAGCCGTGAAGGTCTGTTTCGGGTTGCCAATGGCGGTACGCTGTTTCTGGATGAAATCGGTGAAATGCCGCTTGCCATGCAATCGGCGTTGTTGCGCGTTCTGGAGCAGAGAGCGATTCGTCCGGTTGGCTCGGAAAAAGAAGTGGCGATTGATGTCCGGGTGGTGGCGGCAACTAACCGTAACCTGCAGGATGAAGTCGACCAGGGGAATTTCCGCCGCGATTTGTACTACCGCCTCAATGTACTCAAAATTGATGTTTGTCCGCTGCGTGAGCGCAGCGCCGATTTAAAAGAACTGGTGCCGTTTTTTACCAAAAACCTCTGTGCAGAGCTGGCTATGCCGGTACCCAAGTGGGCCCATGAGGATGTGTCGGCCATGCTGACCTATGAGTGGCCGGGTAACATTCGTGAACTCAAGAACCTGATTGAACGCTGCATTCTGTTAGGTAAGCCGCCAGCGCACTATTGGCGTGAGTTACATGGTCTTTCTGAGTTGGATGTAGTGACAACGTCACATGATATTGACAGCCAACAAACATCAGCAGCAACCGAGTCAGGCGGTGAGCAAGTGGGATATCCTAACCACTGGACACTGAAAGATGTCGAGAAAGCGCACATTATGCAGTTGGTGGACTTCTACCAAGGCAACAAATCCGCTGCCGCGCGCGATCTCGGTGTCGCGAGAAAGACGCTGGAGCGAAAATTCAAAGAGTGGGACGGTGATGAAGCTAGCTAACCGGACCCTGCTGCAAAAATGGCGTTATCGCTTAAAAACCACAGTGCGCTACCGTCTGCTGATCCTGACATCCGCTCCGATCTTGTTCACGCTGGTGGCATTGATCGCGATCTCCATTTACTGGTCGCTGCATTACACCTGGCAAAGTGCGTTAGTTGATGTTTCCGAGCGCCTTGGTGTCGCGCGTAACAGCGTCAGCCTGCTGCAGCAACGTCAGGCCAATGAGGTCCGGGCATTTGCTGAGTCATACGCGTTTCGTCGCCGTGTATTGCAGATGAGTAATGGCGCTGCCAATAACCCGCTTTCGCTCCGGCAGTGGGTTTCTGCGCAAAAGGCTCGCTACTCTCTCGACTTCCTCAATTTTGCGCCGATTGATCCCTCACAACATGGTTTATCGCAACAGCAGGCTCGCTATCAGGCACTTAGCGCCCGTGACTCGTTTTTCGATGTGCTCAGTCATGAAGAATTGACAAAGTTGTCGCCGGCATTAGCCGAGCGCGCCAAGATCCGGAACGACCACAGCCACAGCGAAATAGTGGAAACTCGTGGCCTGGTGAGCCGCACGATTGTCGCGGTTAACGATGAACATCAAAACCTGATTGGATTTCTCGATGGTGGCCTGTTGCTCAATAACAGCAGCGCTTTGGTCGATCAACTCAGGGATCTCATTTATCCGATGCGACGTGAGCAGATGCGCTCTGTGGGTACGGTCACCATTTTTCTCGATGCTTTGCGGATCAGCACCAACGTGCCGCTCGACAGTTCAGAGCAACAGGGCCGTGCAGTCGGAACCCGGGTATCTGACGCGGTGCAGACCCAGGTTTTACAACAGGGCCAGCAATGGGTTGATCGGGCTTATGTGTATGACGCCTGGTACATCACTGCCTATGAGCCGATTCGTGACTCGAATCAGCAGGTCATCGGTATGTTATATACCGGCCATCTGCTGTGGCCGTTTGTCAAAAGCTATCTGACCAACATCGTGGAAATAGCCATTGCGACTTTGTCTCTGCTGCTGGTTTCAGGCATTTTTGTTTACCGTGGCTCGCGCGATTTGTTCCGGCCGATAGAACGAATCCATCGTGTCGTGAAGCTGGTTCAGTTAGGCAAAAATCAGCGTATTGGCGAGCTGGGCCTGGATCATGACCATGAACTGGCTCAATTGGCGCGGCAGTTTGATAACATGCTTGATTTGTTGCAGCAACGAAATGAAGAGATTCAGCGCGCGGCTCATGAGCTGGAAGGAAAAGTCAGCGAGCGGACCGCCAGTCTGCAGGACAAAACAGCCGAGCTTGAGCACCATATTCAACTGCTGAACCAGACCCGTGACAAACTCATTGTGCACGAGAAGCTGGCGGCTCTTGGTGAGCTTACTGCAGGCATTGCACATGAAATCAATAACCCGACCGCAGTGATCCTGGGCAACACAGAACTGATTCGGTTTGAACTCGGTGATGATGCTAAACGGGTCGAAGAGGAGATTGACGCCATTCTGTTACAGATTGACCGCATACGGAATATCACCCGCAGTCTGCTGCAATACAGCCGTCATGGCGGCGTCCAGGATGAAATCACCTGGCAGCACATCAATCCGATTATTGAAGAGAGCATCACGTTGGTGAAAACCGGCACCAAGAAGCGCGACATCGAGTTTGTTACCCGGTTTGAAGCTCAGAGTTCAGTTGAGGTGAATCGCCATCAGTTGTTGCAGATCCTGGTGAACCTGCAGATGAACGCGATTCATGCCATGAACGGACAGGGAAAATTAACGATTAGCAGTGAAGACTGGTGCGAGCAGGGTGAAGTGCTTGGCGCCGTGGTCCATATCGAAGATCAGGGGTGTGGTATTAAACCCGAACACCTCAAGCGGGTGTTTGACCCGTTTTATACCACAAAACGGGAAGGAACAGGTTTGGGTTTGTCGGTTTCGCAGAGTCTGCTCAGCCAGACTGGTGGTGAGATACGAGTTCGGTCTGAATATGGTAAAGGCAGTACCTTCAGTGTCTACCTGCCGAGTAAGGCAGATGCACACCTGCTGATTACTAAAGCGTCCTGAGTCGTTGTGTTTCAGCTAAAAGCGGCCATGCCCAAGAGCGGCATGGCCGCTTTCTATAAACTCGTTACGCTTTAAACTGATTACTTTGTAAAAACAATCAGTTTGAAACCTGTCACGCTTGGTGCAGGAATTTGTCAAAACGGTCTGGCATCAGATATTCTGAAAGGCACTGTTTGGCGGTTTAATGCCGTGGGTTTTAAATTCTTTCATGACCCGCAACGTAATATCGGTTTCAAATAATTTTTCGTAAGACGTATCGACCACGTAGGCTTTGCAGGTAAGCTGCACCGCCAGATAGCTTTCGGTCATGGTCTGTTTGACCAATACCACGACTGGTTTTGGCAGATGAATGTAGCGGCTTGATGAGGCCGCTTCTTGTATCAGATCGCGAGCCAGCGCAATATCTTCATCCAAACCGACATAAAACGGGATCACCACCTGCATATCCAGCGCGCCATAGTTACCGCTGGAGGTGATTTCATTGAGAAATTTGTTATTGGGGATGGTGATGATGTCATCGGATAAGGTCCGCATCCGCACCGAGCGCAGCCCGATTTCAATAATATCACCATAATGACCTTCGAAAGTGACGCGGTCACCAACCTGGAACGGCCGGTCAATCACCACCGTGATTCCGGCAATAAACGAAGCCGCGAGATCTTTTAACGCAAAACCAACCGCGACCGCCAGCGTACCGCCAATCAGTGCCAGCATGTGGTCATTAATGCGGAAGCTGAGCATCAGCACAATCGCCGCAACGCTGAGATACATAAAGAACTGGAAAAACGACTGGAATTTCTGCAGTAACATGCGGTACTGGACGAACTGAGTTCCCAGCGTTCTGATCAGAGATTTGACGAACTTGAGCAGCAGCCAGGTCGCGGCGACGACCAGTAGCGAAAAGAACACACCACTCCAGCGCACCAGGCTGGCAATCTGTTTAATATCCTGTATGTCTGAAACGGCTTCTTCGGCGGCTGAGGGGGCACTTATCATCAGCGCAAGGCTGCACAGCATAATAATAGCGAGATGCGGTATGGGTATATGGGATACTTTCATTACTTCACCAACAAATGTTGTCTGTCCAGAACATTGGTAATGGCGCGATACCAGTGGTCGGAAATTCGGGTTTTATCTTCCGCCCATTCCAGATATCCCCGACTTTCAAAGTAGCGCATAATGCCAATCACCTCAGGGATGGTCAGTTGAGTACATTCCGATAATTCATCCGGAGAGGCGACTTCCAGTTGCACGATTGAGCGCAGCACAGCCAGCATGGGTTTGGGCATGGATTCCAGATCATGCGCATCAGGGGTATGAAACAAGCGCACCACAACCTGATGGTTCTCCTTATGACGATGCAAAGAACGGCGAAAAAAGCGCAACGCCACGGTCGGGTTGCCATCGGAGTAGTGCAACAGAATACGATAGAACCCCAGGCGTGAGCGTTCTTTATCACTGTGCTCTTCATCGCCCCATTGGCGGGGAACCAGTAACCCCTCAAAGGATATCGGCGACTGCTTATCCTGATTGATGCGGCTGTCGAGCAATTCACCTAGCTGTACTTCATTCCAGCGCGGCAAAATAGTCACCCAGTCAAACAGCAGTCGTTCACCACGTGCGCGATCGACAAACCGCCAGCTCGATTTTTCAATTGCCATCACCACACGGTGATTCTGCTTACTGCGGCGCAGTAAGTTGGTCAGATGCAGTAATCTCTTGAGACCACCGACGGTTGGCTTAACCAGGCGCTGTGCATTATCAATCGCAATCAGATAACTTTGCTCACTCTGTCGCAGCGCCGCGATGATCTGCACTTCACTGGCATCCTCGCTCAGGTTAAGTTCTACCGCCAGTTGGGATAGCAGGTTATCCAGACCAGAATAGGGGCAATTGAGATAAACCGGTCGGGCGTTTTTCACTTTATTCAGCAGGCGATGCAACAAGGTCGTGGTGCCAATCCCACGCTCGCCGGACACCACACACATCGCCGGACTGTCACTGAGCAAATAGCGGCTCAACTGCTGAAATTCATCTTGCGCGTACTCAACCAGGGGACTGTCCATATGGCCCGGTAGTACATAATCAAAGGTTTCGTCGCCTTTAACACGGGTGTACTCCTGTTCATTACAGCGGTTATTATTCTGCTTGGCCGCCTCGATACGAAACAGGTAGGCCAGCGCCTGACTGCAAAAGGAATAGCTCGACATCAGTGACACGAGTTGACGTTGTAGCGTGTTCAATCCTATCCAAAGTACACCAAGAACCGTCGCCGGAATGCATGCCAACCAGGTGCTCTGTTTTTTCTCTGCCCATTTTACCCAAAGTGGTTTATCCGTCTGCTTGTCGATAACCGCAAAGGTGCGCTCTCGCCATAGCATCAGTACTGAAACCACCATCAGCACAATCCAGACGCTCAGCGCATCGGTGAGCCAGTAATAGAGGGTGTTTTTGGCCAGTAAGGGTAAGGATAACTGGACAATCAGGCCGCTGATGACCGCAGTACGAACCAGACGACGAATCGAAGTCTGGCGTAAATCGATCAACGCCTGATTGGACGTGCGACGGGTACGATAGAAGTACTCGCTGATCAGACTGATGGCGATGCGACCGCCCAACAGCCACCAGATGGCCCATTGCAGATAGCGCAGCGCCTGCAGGCTCTCCAGCTGAATAAGACTCTGCAGGACAAGAGTCAGCGCTATCATCCAGGCAATCGTGCGGTTGGCTTTACTCACATACCACACCAGTCGCGCCCAGATGGCCGGTTTCTGTTTGTTTTGCAGATAAGTACGCCAGAACAATTTGATCAACGGCTGGCTGTGACCCAGCCACCAGAACAAGACGGCAAAGATCACCATGACTCTCAGTACCATTCCGCAGAAGGAAAGAGGCGCTCTGCTAACGTTGTGCCATAGAGTATCTAACTGCCTTATTTGCCAGTGCCATTGATAGTGCAGCATTAAACGCGCCTGCTGCAGTTCAAGCCGGGCCTGACTGACACCTTCTGAACTGAAACCGGTCAGGACGCTGCGGGTATACACATCACTAAGTTCAAGCAAACGTTGTTTGCTGTGGGACAAACTGGTCAGGGCTAAATAACTTTGCTGCAGATTAAACCAATTGAGTTCATCCGCTTGTTGCTGGTAGTGCTCCAGCAAGGTCGAAAATTCGGCAACCGTGTTCTGCTGTTGCAGCAAAGTTGCTTTCAATAACTGTTGCACACGTTGTTGCTGTGCGCGATCCATCATTGTCCGTTCAGGCAATTCACGGACGTTCTGTTCCAGATCCCGCATGCTTTGAGGCGTCTGGGCAACCAGATTGACATCATCGTACTGCCACTCAGCGGTGACGGAAAAGCTCAGCAGGCCGAGTAATAATGGTAAGAGCCAAGCTCGTAACCTAAAATGGAGGATAGCCGACATTGACGAGTTCACTTAATAAGTTATTGATTATCAAATTAAGTGTAGCTTAAGCAACTCGAACAGCGGGCCAAAATTTGTGATGGTGCTGCGAATTCAGTGAAGGCGGCAACGATGAACTGCCGTTACCTTTTCATCTCCTCATCTCTTTTCAACGTATTCTTTCAAATGGTACTAGCTTGGTTATTAGTTCTTGGTTATTGGTTATTAAAAACTAATCGGCCAGATGTCCTTTGACATCAAACTCGATTTTATCTGCGCCGCTGTAGACCTGAAAACGCAGGCCTTTTGCTCTGGCAATGGTTGTGATGCCGAACTGTTGCGCCAGATCGAGTCCCATCTGGGTCACGCCGGAGCGGGAGAGCAGTACAGGTATCCCCATCTGGGCAACTTTGATCACCATTTCTGAGGTTAAACGACCTGTGGTATAGAAGATTTTATCCTCGCCACACATGTTGTTGAGCCACATTTCTCCGGCCAGAGTATCCACCGCATTGTGGCGACCGACATCTTCGACAAACGATAACACCTGATCTTCAAAGCAGATTGCGCAGCCGTGTACGGCACCTGCCTTTTTATAAGTGTCGTTGTGATGGGTTGACGCTTCCAGAGCGGCATAAATCTGAGACTGTTTAAGCGGGCGTTGCGGAACCTGATAGTTCTCCAGCTGTTTCATCACGTTGCCGTACATGGTGCCCTGACCACAGCCTGAAGTAACGGTCTTTTTCTTTAACGCCGGCTCAAGGTGATCAATGTTTTCCCGGGTAACCACGGCGGCAGAATTGGTCTCCCAATCGATAATGATCGAGTCGAGCGCGTCAGGATCGGAAATAAAACTCTGATTTTTCAGGTAACCCAGCACCAAAGCGTCAGGCCGTGCGCCTAACGTCATCAGGGTCACGATTTCTTTCCAGTTAAGCAGTACGGTCAGAGGACGCTCACAAGCGATCGATTTGACCAATTTCTCCCCATATTCGTCATACACGTCTACATCCATGGTTTGTAACGGGTTTTCACTGGTTTTGATAACAGATAACTTGCTCACTGCGGCATCCTTTTTATAAGGTCAGGTTTCTTTTGCTATACGGTCCGGCTGGGGTGAAACATCAGCTCGCGCCTAAACCCTAGCTAAAAAGTTGTAAGTGGTCTAATCCAAGTGGCGTAAATTGTGTCTAAAGTACCAGAGTCGCCAACTCAAAGTGACGGAGTAACGAGTTAAAGTTCTCAAGCCATGAATTAAAGTTCAAAAATAACGAACAGATGGCTTAGTTATTGCTAAGTCACTATTTCAAATCTTGAAAAAACAACGTTCCGGGTGTGCTGAAATCAATTGACAGTCACAGACCAGGGCGGCAGTTTTAAAACATCATCTGCACTTTTAAGTGCTTAGATTTGTTCTAGACTATGAAAAAAGGCGCGATGTCGTGCCGATAAGAAAGTCAGACAGCTTAACGAGAATATTACGGAAACTCCCATGTCAGAACTGCAAATCAAAATCATGGATACAGAAAAGACCGAGACCCTTTGGCCCTTGGCCTGTGATCTGGTTGAGCACGAGATCACAACCGGAATGTGGATGACCACCCAATGGCAATTAACCGGTTTTGATCTGCATCCGAACCAGGACAGCGCATTTATCGCCGTGCTGGAACTGTATCGTGATGAACGAACCGACTATCGTTTCAACCTGAGTTCTCAACAACCTAAACTGTTTCTGGTACTGGAAAATCCAGACGCTGAAGGAACCCCTCCAAATATCATTACGCTCACCGCGTCACAGAGCGTGGCAGGCCAATATATGGATGGTGACTATCTGGTGCTTTCGGCCGATATGCCGCTGCCGATTCAGGCCTGGATGGAAGCCTTTATTGGCCGACATGGCGAATTGCTGGAAGTGAAACGTAAAAAACGCAAAGGGGCGGGCAGAGCCAGTGGACAATAATTCATTTCTTTCCCGCTGGTCAAAGCGCAAACTTGAAGAGCAACATGAGGACCTGGCTTCGTCGGCAGAAGACGGCTCTGGTTCAGAAACCGGCACGGCAGACATGGACTCAGCCACTCGAACCGATGAACTTGATTCACCGGGTTCAGATCTCGCTGATGGTTTTGAACCACAAACTGGCACCGAGGCAAACAGCCTCGCAGAGGACAGTGCCAATGAGCAACCCCAGTCGGTCGCTGCCTTACTGGCATCCCAAGCTAGTCAACAAGTAAAAAAAGCAGCGCTGCGTAAGCTGTTTTTGAGTGGTGAGTTTAACGAAGTCGATCGGCTTAATGATTACGATCACGATTACTCCAAAGTAAAAAGCTTGTCGACTGAAGTCGCGCAGGGTTTGCGTGACTGGCTGAACAAGGCCGATGATAAGCCGGAAGATAAGCCTGGCTCAGAGACACAACCTGTGCACAATAAGCCCGAAATGAGTGGCGCAGCTTCATCGGATGATCTGGTGGATGAAGAGAGCGATGTTGAAGCTATTAATGTTAATGGCACGCCAGGCAGGGAGGATGCGACGGCGCTGGACGGCAAACTTGCTGCATCCGCTCAATCTGAAACAGATCGTGCCGATCATCTCGACCACAAGGACGATGAGACTAAATCGACCACTTAATTCCTGATTGTTCAAAAACTCTTATCCCTAGAACTCTTAGCTCGATAACTATTATCTCGATAACGACCAGGTACATTTTGACCTAATACCTTTTCGACCAGATGAGACAATTTGTCTCATCTTTTTTATTTGTGCCGATACATTGATTAGTTTTATTTTTAACCGTTTGTTTTAAATCATTTTTATGGGTTGGAATGCTAATTGCTAAAGTAATCAAAAAGAGCGGGCACTCAAGATTCGCTCATATGATGGAAACGAGCAATGTTAAAGCAATATTTACAACAAGCGACATCTCCGAATGGACGTGCACGGTGGTCTGCCATTGAAAACACCGTTGAACTCACCAATTTAATTCCGCCTACCGTCAGTTACGAAAGTGGCGGGCATACGCTTATTCTTGGTCCAAGCAGCCTTATCGAACGGGCGGCGCTGCAATTATCGCAAATGGCGTCTGTCACTCTGTTGTCTGTGGACGGAGAGCCTTCCGAGAGTCATCATCTCTATTATGCAGACAGTGTTGAAATCAGTGGATTTCTCGGTGCATTCAGTGTTTCGGTCGAAAATCGCGGTCAGGAAATTAATTTGGCTCAGGCCGCAATCTCGCAGGACTGTTTTGATATCGTGCTGGATATGTCTCTGAATGGCGTTATGACTGAAGAAGTGCCTGTTCCCGGATATTTTCCGGTCGGGCGCGGACATCCCAAGTTGTCTGATGCGTTAGAAGAGATCCCTGACCTCATGGGAACCTTCGACAAACCGAAGTATTTCCGTCTCGATACCGATTTATGTGCTCACTCTTCACGAGGTGTGAAAGGCTGCGAACGTTGTGTTGATGCTTGCCCGGCGGGTGCATTGTCCAGTGAAGGCAGTGACAAAACGGGTCATCGGATTCAGATTAATCCGTATTTATGTCAGGGCATAGGAACATGTGCGACATCTTGTCCCACTGAAGCGATTCATTATGCATTGCCTAACCCGACTGACACACAAAAATTCATTGAGCGTCTGCTACGTAACTATGCGCAAGCCGGTGGTGAACAGGCTGTCATTCTGATCTGCAGCTCACGTCATGAGCAATATAACCTGATGGCGCTGCAGGCGCTGCCGGATAACGTGATTCCGGTCACTGTGGAAGAGCTGCCTTCAGTGGGCATGGACTCCTGGTTTGCGGCTTTGGTTAATGGTGCGACTCAAGTGCTGTTTGCAGCCAGTCGTCATATGCCACCTACGGTGATGCGTATCCTTAATCAGGAAGTCACGATGGCGCAGACATTCCTGAATCAGCTCGGTATTGATAAAGAGACCGTTGATATTCTTTTTCTCGAATCGCTGCGAGACGGTACACCGACCCTGTGTACGGAGCCACTCGGACTTCATCTGGGTGAACTGGAAGGCAATAAGCGTCAACGACTGTATCAGGCGCTTGACGCTCTGGCGGAGCACAAACAGATCGAGCCCGCTATTCAACCTTTGCCTGCGACCGCGGCCTACGGCGCGATTGAATGCTCTACTCAGGATTGTACCTTGTGTATGAGTTGTGTCGCGGTTTGTCCGACTCGCGCTCTTCATCATGAAGGCGATATGCCATCACTCAAATTCGTCGAGCAAGATTGTGTGCAATGTGGCTTGTGTGTCAAAGCCTGTCCTGAAAGCGCGCTGACCTCATCTTCACGCATCAATTGGGACAAACAACAGCGCCAGGCCGTCGTCACACTGCATCAGGAAGAGCCGGCCCATTGTCTGCGCTGTCAGAAACCATTCGCGCCACAATCGATGATCACCATGCTGCAAGATAAGTTACGTGGTCACTCACATTTCTCTGATCAGGCTTCGCTGAATCGTATCGCGATGTGTGAAGACTGTCGTGTTGTGGACGTGTTTGAGTCCATGGCTAACGATCCGGAAAAACAGCTCAATTACTAGGGAAGGAAAACATAATGCCAAGTGATCAGGCCATTCAATTTGATCCTGCACAACACCTTGAGCAAACCGAACAGGGTGATGATGCAATGCGTTGCGACATTTATCTTTTGCTGGCGGCTCTGTTGCGTGATGTACCTTCTGCGCCATTAATTGAGTTTCTGGCTGATCTGCAAAGCGAAGAGAATGCCACACCGATGGCGAATGCATGGCAGTCACTGTCCGCAGCAGCCCGCGCGGTAAAACGTCCGGATCTGGAACAGGAATACCAACAACTGTTTATCGGCATCGGGCGCGGTGAAGTCGTCCCTTTTGCTTCCTGGCATTTAACCGGTTCTCTGATGGAGAAACCGCTGGCCGACATTCGTTTCCACCTCAATCAAATCGGCCTGGAGCGTGATGAAGCGGTAAAAGAGCCGGAAGATCATATCGCAGCCCTGTGCGAGACCATGGCGTATCTGATCGAAAGTCGGGACATGGTGCAAAAAGCCTTTTTCAACCGTCACATTGCGACCTGGTACAACAAGCTGGTGGATCAAATGAATCAGGCCGAGCACGCCCAGTTTTATCGCGCTGTGGCCGAGTTGCTGGGCGCGTTTTTGACTCTGGAAAATGTCAGCCTGACCCAGGCGCCATCCAGTCGCAAGAATACACACAAAATTGAGGTGAAAAACCTCACCGATAAAGCTGAACAGCAATCTTAACCGATCAGCACAGGCTCCAATCATGCGGGTAACAGCAAGAACGGATAAAGGAAGCAATGATGAAAAAAGAACAAAAAGACATCAACCAAAGCAGGCGTGACCTGCTGAAAGGGTTGGGAACTGCAGCGGTCGCGGGTGCGGTCGTTACGGGCGTTTCTCAGCAAGCCATCGCCAGTGAAACACCGGTGCAGGCAAATAAGAATGAACTGAAGAAAGGGTATCACGAAACCCAGCACATTCGTGATTACTACGACACGCTATAGGAGCGCAGCGATGAGATTAACCAAACGTTCAGACAGCACGAGCAAAAACAGCAACCCGCTTGGGATCAGTCGCCGTGCGTTTATGAAAAATACTTCGCTGGCTGCTGGTGGCGCCGCTGTCGGTGCATCACTGTTTGCGCCGGGAATGCTGAAAAAAGCCCAGGCCGCAGACGTTGATCACAATGCGAAAACAGAAGTGAAGCGCACCATCTGTTCCCACTGTTCGGTCGGATGCGGTATTTATGCCGAAGTACAGAATGGCGTATGGACCGGTCAGGAGCCAGCGTTTGATCATCCGTTTAACGCCGGTGGCCACTGTGCAAAAGGGGCGGCACTGCGTGAACATGGTCACGGTGAGCGCCGTCTCAAATACCCGATGAAACTGGAAGGTGGTCAGTGGAAAAAGATCTCCTGGGATCAGGCGATCAACGAAATCGGTGACGAAGCACTGCGTATTCGTCAGGAGTCAGGTCCGGACTCAGTCTATTGGCTGGGCAGTGCCAAACACAGTAACGAACAGGCCTACCTGTTCCGCAAACTGGCATCGCTGTGGGGAACCAACAACGTCGACCACCAGGCACGTATCTGTCACTCAACAACCGTCGCCGGGGTAGCGAATACCTGGGGTTACGGAGCCATGACCAACTCCTTTAACGACATGCATAATTGTAAGTCGATCCTGTTTATTGGTTCCAACCCGGCCGAAGCTCACCCGGTTGCGATGCAACATATCCTGATCGCCAAAGAGAAGAACAGCTGTAAGATTGTTGTCGCAGACCCGCGTCGCACCCGTACAGCGGCCAAAGCGGACTATTACATTTCACTACGCCCGGGAACTGACGTTGCTTTTATCTGGGGTATTTTGTGGCATGTGTTCAAAAACAACTGGGAAGATAAAGAGTTTATCCGTCAGCGTGTGTTCGGTATGGATGAAATTCGCACCGAAGTGGCGAAATGGAACCCGCAGGAAGTCGAACGTGTTACGGGTCTGACTGAAGCCGAAGTATACAAAACGGCCAAAATTTTGTCGGAGAACCGTCCTGGTTGTGTGGTCTGGTGTATGGGCGGAACTCAGCACACCACGGGTAACAACAACACTCGCGCTTATTGTGTATTGGAACTGGCGTTGGGCAACCTGGGTAAATCCGGTGGCGGTGCCAACATTTTCCGTGGTCACGACAACGTGCAGGGCGCAACCGATCTGGGTGTACTGTCGCACACATTGCCGGGTTACTACGGTCTGGCGGATGGTTCATGGAAACACTGGTGTGGCGTTTGGGATGTGGATTTTGAGTGGGTGCAAAACCGCTTTGATCAGAACGAATACCGGGGTCAGAAACCCATCAATAACATGGGTATTCCTGTCTCACGCTGGATCGATGGTGTGCTGGAAGACAAAAAGAACATTGAACAGCGCGATAACATCCGTGCCATGTTCTATTGGGGTCATGCGGTGAACTCGCAAACCCGCGGCGTCGAAATGAAAAAGGCGATGCAGAAGCTGGATATGATGGTGATTGTTGACCCGTATCCGACCGTTGCCGCCGTCATGAGCGAACGTACCGACGGTGTGTATCTGCTGCCGGCCACGACTCAGTTTGAAACTTACGGCAGTGTGACGGCTTCCAACCGCTCGCTGCAATGGCGTGATCAGGTGATTGAGCCGTTGTTTGACTCCAAACCAGACCATGAAATCATGTATCTGATGGCGAAAAAACTCGGTATCGATGAGCAGTTGTGTAAGCACATCCGGGTTGAGAACAACCAACCCGTTATTGAAGACATTACCCGTGAGTTTAACCGTGGCATGTGGACCATTGGTTACACCGGCCAAAGCCCTGAGCGCCTTAAAGCTCACCAGCAAAACTGGCATACCTTCCACAAAACCAGTCTGGAAGCGGAAGGCGGCCCGGTCAACGGAGAAACCTATGGTCTGCCTTGGCCATGTTGGGGTACACCGGAAATGAAACACCCTGGCACCCATATTTTGTACGACACGTCGAAAACAGTCGCACAAGGTGGCGGTACGTTCCGTGCCCGTTATGGTGTTGAGTTTGAAGGTAAAAACCTGCTGGCAGAAGACAGCTTCTCGAAAGGCAGTGAAATTGAGGACGGTTATCCGGAGTTCAGTGATAAGTTGCTGAAACATCTGGGGTGGTGGGACGATTTGACTCCGGAAGAAAAAGCGGCGGCCGAAGGTAAAAACTGGAAAACCGATATGTCCGGCGGCATTCAGCGCGTTGCGATTAAGCATGGCTGTATTCCGTTTGGTAATGCCAAAGCTCGAGCCATTGTCTGGACCTTCCCGGATCGCGTGCCGCTGCACCGTGAGCCTCTGTACACGCCGCGTCGTGACCTGATAGCTGATTATCCGACCTGGGATGACGCGGAGTCTATCTACCGTCTGCCGACCCTGTATAAATCGATTCAGGACAAAGATGTTTCACAAGAGTATCCGATTATCCTCACCTCTGGCCGCCTGGTTGAATACGAAGGCGGGGGCGATGAAACCCGCTCCAACCCTTGGCTAGCCGAGCTGCAACAGGAGATGTTTGTTGAAGTGCACCCGAAAGATGCCAACGATCTTGGCTTTAAAGACGGTGAATACGTTTGGGTAGAAGGCGCTGAGAAAGGCCGTATTCATGTAAAAGCCATGGTGACACGCCGCGTGAAACCGGGCATGGCGTTTATTCCGTTCCACTTTGGCGGCATCTTCTCAGGTGAAGATTTGCGCGATAAGTATCCGGAAGGCACTCAGCCTTACGTTGTTGGTGATTCTGCAAATATCGCCACCACTTACGGTTACGATCCAACCACCCAAATGCAGGAAACCAAAGTCACTCTGTGTAACATCCGTAAGGCGTAAGGAGCTCAACCATGGCAAGAATGAAATTTATGTGTGACACCAAGCGCTGTATCGAATGTAACGGCTGTGTCACGGCATGTAAAAATGAAAACGACGACGCGTTAGAGTGGGGGATTCAGCGCCGCCGCGTTGTTACTCTCAACGATGGTGAACCGGGCGAAAACTCAATCTCTGTTGCCTGTATGCACTGTACCGATGCGCCGTGTATGGCAGTATGTCCGGCAGACTGCTTCGTGCATACGGAAGATGGCATTGTGCTGCACAACAAAGATCTGTGTATCGGTTGCGGTTACTGTCTGTTTGCCTGTCCGTTTGGTGCGCCGCAGTTCCCTAAAACCTCAGCGTTCGGCGAGCGTGGCAAAATGGACAAATGTACCTTCTGTGCCGGTGGTCCGGAGACAGAACCTGGTTCTGAGGAAGAGCGCAAGAAATACGGTGCAAACCGCATTGCCGAAGGCAAGTTACCGATGTGTGCTTCACTGTGTTCAACCAAAGCTCTGATGGCCGGCGATGCCGAAACCGTTTCTGACATTTTCCGTCAGCGTGTGGTTGAGCGTGGCGCAAAAGGCGCGGGTTGGAGCGATGGAGAAGATCTGTCTTACGACGCAACAAGGAGTTAATGGTGATGCGACATTTGATGACGCGCGCCATGCATTTTGTGCTGCCTTTGCTGACAGCACTGATGTTTTTTGCTGTTCAGCCTTCGTTTGCTGAGCAGCAAAGCAAACCTGATGTGGCGCAAAGAGAGTTCACGCAACTGGCCGGCGCAGATTACTGGCGTCAGATCCGTAATGGTGAAGCGGGCTATACCACTTCGCAAGGCCCGGAACACGGCGTGTTGATCAGTGCTCCCGGAGAAGCCTGGTACATACTGAAAGAGAAGTGGATGTCACCGGCAGGTGCGATTGCGATCTTTGGCAGTATCGCGATGGTCATCCTGGCCTACGTTCTGATGGGGCCAATTATGCTGAGTAAGCCTCGTACCGGGCGTAAAATTAAACGCTGGTCGCGGCTGGATCGTGCGATGCACTGGAGCATGGCGTTTACTTTTCTGACTCTGGCGTTCAGCGGACTGACTTTAGTCTACGGTAAACATTTTTTAAAACCTTATGTGCCGTCTGAAGTGTGGGGCTTTATTGTTTATTCCGCGAAGCAGTACCACAATTATATGGGGCCGCTTTTCTTCCTGCTGCTGTTATGTATGTTGTTCAAATGGTGGAAGAAATCCCTGTTTGATAAAGTGGACTTACAATGGTTTATGAAGTTCGGCGGTATGTTTGGCAAGCATAAGGGCACGCATCCTTCCGCCGGTTTCTCTAACGGCGGTGAAAAAATCGTCTACTGGATGCTAATTTTCGTCGGCGCGTTTGTCGCAGCGAGTGGTCTGATCCTTGATTTCCCTATTTTCGGCCAGACCCGACGTGATATGGAGCTTTCTAATCTGGTGCATATGATTTCTGCACTGGTGCTGATTTGCGGATTCATTTTCCATATCTACATCGGTTTGTTTGGTATGGAAGGGGCGTTGGAAGGCATGGTGACCGGTAAAGTCGATGAAACCTGGGCTAAAGAGCATCATGACTTGTGGTATGAAGAGATGAAAGAGCAGGGACAGATTGAACCTGCGGAAACCTCTGTCAACGCATCAACGGTTGATAAGGAGCCAAAGCATGAGACCCGCTAGCCAGAATAATTCGGTGTGGTTTGTTTATATTGCCAGCCTGCTGACCCCCTTTACCTGTCTGCTTTCAGGTGTTATCGGGATTATTTACGCGGGCTATCGCCTGGACAAGAATGAAGATGGTGACGTGGCGAATTCACATTACTATGGCCTGATTCGTACCTTCTTCTTGTTTTTGACCTTCTTTGTGGTACTGATTGTCTCGGTGGCGACCACTAATGGACTAATTATGGGGGTTCACCGATATTGGTACGCCCACAGCTGGCTGACGACAGTCGGGTCATTAATCCCATATTTAGGTGCTTTAATCGCCTTATTTGCGATTACGATTTGGGTGGTACGTATGTTCCAGGGCATGCAGCAGCTCAAAAGTAACATTCCTCACAAGCCGTCTAAAGGGCCAAACCTGTAAGGTATGCTTACATCCCAGTCAAACACCCGGCCTTGTCCGGGTGTTTTTTTTACCCAGCTGCGATATCTGTTGTTCAAAATGACATGGCTCGTAAGTGGCAGCCATTTAGCAAACAAGCCAGGTTATTAACTTTATTGCTACATATTTGTGCGCTCGAAATTGGTGCCAGAGATCCAATATGGTGCATTTAAGCGACGGCAATTAAGTGGCAACGCGATATTCGTGCCACTGACTTATTCATTTAAATCATTATAAAACAATGAATTATCATGTAATTTATGATTATTAACTGAATTGTTTATAGTTGGAACACATTTTGCTCCATGTAACGAAAATTATAATTCGCTCACCAAAATGGTGAGATAAAAATTGAGTAGCACTTGTTTTGTGCGCGTTTATTTTTGCTATGGAGTATTACGAGAATGAATGAAACAGTAAGTCAGGTACATGGTGCCGTACAAACCCTGACCCAAAGTTCAGATACCTTATTTCTATTGCTTGGCGCCATTATGGTGTTTTTGATGCATGCAGGTTTTGCATTTCTGGAAGTAGGGACCGTACGTAAAAAGAACCAGGTCAATGCACTGGTCAAGATTCTGGCCGATTTTGGCATTTCGACCGTCGCCTATTTTTTCATCGGTTACTGGATCGCTTATGGAGCTAACTTCTTTGCTGACGCAGAAACACTGGCTCAGGGGAATGGCTACGAACTGGTGAAGTTCTTCTTTCTGCTGACTTTTGCGGCGGCGATTCCGGCTATCGTCTCTGGCGGTATTGCCGAAAGAGCACGTTTTTATCCGATTTTGCTGGCAACCTTTTTTACCGTCGGTCTGGTTTACCCGTTTTTCGAAGGCATTATCTGGAATGGCAACTATGGTATCCAGGACTGGTTTGCAACCAGTATGGGGGCAGGGTTCCACGATTTTGCCGGCTCGGTTGTGGTTCACGGTGTTGGCGGCTGGATTGCATTGGTTGCGGTGATCTTCCTGGGCATGCGCAAGGGGCGTATCCGCGCGGGTAAACACACTAACTTTGCGCCCTCTAATATTCCTTTCCTGGCGTTGGGTGCCTGGATTTTGTGTGTTGGCTGGTTTGGCTTTAACGTGATGTCAGCACAAACACTCAATGGGATCAGTGGCCTGGTTGCGATGAATTCGCTGATGGCAATGGTCGGCGGTATTCTGGCAGCTCTGATCGCAGGCAAAAATGACCCGGGCTTTATCCACAACGGTCCGTTAGCCGGTCTGGTTGCGGTGTGTGCCGGTTCTGATCTGATGCATCCGCTGGGCGCTCTGGTAACGGGCCTCGTTGCTGGTGCACTGTTTGTATGGCTCTTTACTTACATACAGAATAAAACCAGGATCGATGACGTACTGGGCGTGTGGCCGCTGCATGGTGTGTGCGGTGCCTGGGGTGGCATTGCTGCGGGTATCTTTGGCCAGCAAGCGCTTGGTGGCCTGGGCGGCGTGAGTCTTTCCGTTCAGGTGATGGGTACGTTGATGGGCATTGCGGTTGCACTGATCGGTGCGTTTGCGGTGTACGGTACTCTGAATGCTGTGATGGGCTTACGCCTGTCTGAAGAAGATGAATTCAATGGCGCAGACCTGGCTATTCACAAGATCTCATCGATTAACGAAGAGTAAACGGGAATAGATGATAGAGTCAGTGACAAAGTGCTGTTATGACAAGATAAACGATAAAGAGCAGGCATAGCCTGCTCTTTATCGTTTAAGGCACGTTGACAGTCACAGAACAGACGAGGGCCACGATAAATTCCGACTATGGTCTAATCCGCAACTCTAGGGTTGTCGGTGTATCGGTGCTAAGCTAGCAGAAAAGTAAAATAAAAGGATGTTGTATGAATTTTCCGTATCGCAACGTTGTCATTCTGACTGGCGCTGGTATCTCGGCAGAATCGGGTATTCAAACTTTTCGTGCTCAGGATGGATTGTGGGAAGACCACCGCATCGAGGATGTCGCCACGCCGGAAGGCTTTGAGCGAAACCCGGAGCTGGTCCAGGATTTCTATAACCAACGCCGGCGCAAGCTGCAATCCGCAACTATCGAGCCCAATGCTGCCCATATCGCCCTTGGCCGGCTGGAAAAAGAGCTGGACGGCAAAGTAACCGTCATCACTCAGAATATCGACAATCTGCATGAGCGGGGCGGCAGCGAACATGTGATCCACATGCACGGTGAACTACTTAAAGCACGCTGTGCGGTGACCAATCAGGTGATCGAACAGAAAGACGACCTCGTCAGTGGCGACTTATGCCATTGCTGCCAGATCCCGTCTCAGTTACGTCCTCATATTGTCTGGTTTGGCGAGATGCCACTGCGTATGGGTGAAATCTATGAGGCGTTAGAACAAGCCGATCTGTTTATTTCGATTGGCACATCGGGCGTCGTCTATCCTGCAGCCGGTTTCGTACATGATGCGAAAATGCACGGTGCACATACAATTGAAATTAACCTGGAACCCAGCGCGGTTGAAACGGAATTTGCTGAGAAACGCTACGGTAAAGCCAGTGTTGAGGTACCACGTTTGGTGGATGAACTGCTTGCCCTGCAGGCGCCCGATTGCAAGCACGCCTGATAAGAGCATCGGGTGACAGATGTAAAAAAGCGGCTCAATCGAGCCGCTTTTGTTTGATAAGCATGAGCTGTCTGACGTGGCCAGACACATCGAAAAGGATCAGTTATTTACTTTTAGCTTCTGGAAGTACTCTTCGTACAGCGCAGCCGCTTCACCAACTTCGTCTTGCCATTCCCCACTTTCCATGACCGATTGTGGCGGGAAGATGTTCGGGTCGTTAGCAAACTCTTTTGGCAGCAGTGGGTAAGCCGCTTTTACCGGCGTCGGATAACCAATTTCCATTGCAATTTTCGCGGCATTATCAGGGCGAAGCAGGAAGTCGATCATCTTATGAGCGGCCTCAAGGTTTTTAGCACCGGATGGGATAGCCAGGCTGTCCATCCAGAAAATTGCCCCTTTTTCCGGCCAAATGATTTCAATCGGTGCGCCTTCTTCGCGAGCCATGTACGCAGAACCATTCCACAGCATACCCAGCGACACTTCGCCCGCCAGATAAGGGTTAGCCGGGAAATCTGAGTTAAATACCAATACGTTCGGCATCAGCTTCTGCAATTCGTGGAACGCCGCTTCAATCTCTTTTGGATTGGTGGTATTCGGTGAATAGCCCAACTTACTCAATGCGATGTGGAAAACTTCACGTGAATCGTCCATCATCATCAACTGGCCTTCCCACTTGCTATCCCACAGATCGCCCCAGTTTTTCACTGAAGATTTATCGAGCATATCGGTGTTAATACCGATACCGGTCGCGCCCCAGATATACGGAATAGAGTAGTGGTTATCCGGATCGAAAGATTTGTTCAGATAGTTAGGATCCAGGTCTGCAAAATGACTCAGTTTGGAGTGGTCGATCTCCTGCAGCATCCCTTCTTTACGCATTTTTGAAACAAAATAGGTCGAAGGTACTACCAGATCGTAACCCTCGCCCTGAGTTTTCAACTTAGCGTACATGCTTTCGTTGGACTCGTAGGTCGAGTAGATTACTTTAATACCGGTTTCCTTAGTGAAGTCTTCCAGAACTTCATTAGGAATATATTCAGACCAGTTGTAGAAATACAGTTCTTGGTCTTCAGCCATCACGTTACTTGTGAATAGAGTCGCAGCACATAAAGCGCCAGCATACAGTTTACTTTTCATGAGATTTCCATGTTTGCTGTAAGAGCCTAGCCAGGCAAGAGCATGTTTATGCATAAGCGACGATTATAACAGCTCAAACAAAAATAGGCAGCTTAAGCTGCCTATTTCATTCATTTTATTGGGATTATTGACCCGCTTTAAGCTTCATGAAGTAATCTTCATAACGTACAGTTTTGTCGCCAACAGCAGCTTGCCATTCAACACGGTCCAGATCTTCCTGAGACGGGAACAGGGGTGCGATGTCTTTAAACTTGTCGTTTGATGCTTTCACGCCAGTCAGGTAACCAGTGTCGCGAGAAATCTGCTCCGCGATTTCCGGACGCAGCAGGAAGTCGATCATCTTATGCGCGGCGTCGACGTTTTTCGCACCTGATGCGATAGCAAAGTTATCTACCCAACCAATACCGCCTTCTTTAGGGAATACCAGTTTAAGTGGCAGACCTTCTTTTTGCGCTGCCGCTGCAGAACCGTTCCACAGCATACCCAGACCTACTTCACCAGACAGGTAAGGTGCTGCCGGGTTGTCTGAGTTGAATACCAATACGTTTGGCATCAGCTTCTGTAGCTCAGCGTATGCTTCATCAATCTGCTTGTCGTCAGTGGTGTTACCAGAGTAACCCAGTTTACGCAGCGCGATGTGGAACACCTCACGGGTGTCATCCATCAGCATCAGTTGGCCAGCCAATTCAGGCTTCCACAGATCGCCCCAGCTTTGGAAATCATTCGGATCGTACATATCTGTATTGACAGCAAGGCCCGTAATTGCCACTACGTGCGGAATCGAGTAATCGTTGTTTGGATCATAAGGTTTGTTCAGATAGTTTGGATCCAGGTTACCCAGATTCGACAGTTTGGACTTGTCGATTTTCTGCAGCATGCCTTCATCACGCATTTTAGATACGAAATAAGTTGATGGAACAACCAGGTCGTAACCTTCATTGTGTGTTTTCAGCTTGGCGTACAAAGTTTCATTTGACTCATACGTTGAGTAGATCACTTTGATGCCGGTTTCTTTTGTAAATTGTTCCAGAATACCGCTGTTGATGTACGGTCCCCAGTTCATAAATACCAGTTCATTGTCTTCTGCCGCGACATTTGTTGAGATCAGCGACAGCGCACACATACTACCTGCCAAAAGAGTAGTCCATTTTTTCATTGACGTTAGCTCCAAACCAGACGTTGCCCAATTAAGGCGTTAGATGAAGATGAAGCAGGAGGAAAGCGCTCTTCCTGCTTCGGTGCTTTTACTTGACTTTTTCCCGGGTCAGAACCTGGGAAAGAATTACCAACGCAAGAGACACAATCAGCATGACCGTTGCAAGTGCGTTGACTTCTGGTGAGATACCGACTTTGACCATTGAATAGATCTTAAGTGGCAGGATCTCATAAGTTGGGCCGGTGACAAATGAACTGATAATCACGTCATCCAGTGACAGCGTGAAGCTCAGCAGCCAGCCAGCCGCAACGGCAGGTTTGGCCAAAGGCAGGATAATCTTTTTCAGAATTACCCATTCGCTGGCGCCCAGATCCTTGGCCGCTTCCAGCATCTTGACATCAAACCCGTTGAGGCGACTGTAAACAGTCACCACAACAAACGGTAAACAGAACGTAATGTGTGCAATCAGCAGGGTAAAGAACCCCAGATTCGCACCCAGTACCAAAAACAGCGCTAACAGCGCAATTGCCATCACGATATCCGGAGACATCATGACGACAAACAACATGCCGTTGACCATCCCTTTACCCTTGAACTGGTAACGGAATAGGGCGACTGCCGTCAAGCTGCCAATCAGCGTTGCTGCAGTGGCGGAAAACACGGCCACATTCAGCGAGTGCCAGGCGGCTTGCATCAAACTGTCGTTAGCGACTAATGCATGGTACCACTTGGTGGTAAAGCCTCCCCATTTAATGCCGAATTTATTGTCATTAAAAGAGTTAGCAATCAATACGATAATTGGTAAATACAGGAACAAGTACACCAAGCTCATAAAGCTAAATCTAACTGTCTTACCCATTAGTCTAGCTCCACTTTCTTATTCAACAATTTACCGGCACGGTAGTAAGCGTACAGCATGACCGCCATTGCCAGTGTCAGGGCGATACTGGTCGCCGCACCAAATGGCCAGTCACGAGCATTGAGCACCTGGCTCTTAATCACGTTACCAATCAGCAGGTTCTTCGCACCACCCAGCAGGTCGGCGATGTAAAACATACCCAGCGCAGGCAGCAGAACCAGCAGACAACCACCGATGATGCCAGGCATGGTCAGCGGCAGAATGACCTTGGTCAGGGTCTGCAGTTTATTTGCTCCCAGATCTCGCGCTGCTTCAATGTATGTGCCGTCGAGTTTCTCGATAGCGGAGTAAAGCGGCAAAATCATAAACGGCAGCAAAATGTAAACCAGGCCAATCATCACTGCGGTTTCGGTATACATAAGACGTAACGGAGCATCGATCAAACCAATGCCAATCAGCGCTTTGTTTAAAATGCCCTGGGTCCCAAGCACAATTTTCAGACCATAAGTACGAATTAACGAGTTGGTCCAGAATGGCACGATGACCAGAAACAACATAATTGGGCGCCAGTTCGGCGGCATCTTCGCAACAATGTACGCAAACGGGTAACCGATGATCAGACAAAGAATCGTTGCCACAATCGCCATATAAAACGAATGCAGCATCACTTTGCCATACAGGGGATCCAGCAAGCGGGCATAGTTATCTAACGTGAAAGTCATATCGATTAGATTGGCTTCATCACGAGTCAGAAAACTGGTACCGATAATCATCAGGTTAGGGATGAGTACAAACAGCACTAACCAGCCGACGATTAAGGTGATAATCGCGTTCTGAAGATTAAACTTTTTGCTCATCATTGAGTACCACCTCCCAGCTTTCAACCCAAGTGATCGCGACTTTCTGACCGATGGAGTGGTCCACGTCCGGATCGTCTTCGTTAAAGAATTCGCTTACCAGCACTCGCATGCCGGATTCGAGTTCGACCATGGATTCCAGCGTCATACCTTTGTAGGTACGATCGGTGATATGACCAACAATGCCGTTTGACTCCGATTCTTTGATTTCTTCGATACGCAAATCTTCCGGACGCAGCAGAACCTGTAGCTTAGTACCGTTATTGACCGGTTGATCGAAATAAACCACAGAGTCAACGCCTTCAATCTCAACGCGTACACGTTTGTCATCCAGGCGTTCCCGCATCACAGTGTTAAACACGTTAATTTCGCCGATAAAGCGAGCCACAAACAAGTTCTTCGGTTCTTCATAAATTTCACGCGGCGAGCCGTCTTGTTCGATGACACCATCACGCATCACGATGATACGATCAGACATCGACAGGGCTTCTTCCTGGTCGTGGGTCACGAAAATGAAGGTGATGCCCAGCTGACGTTGCAGTTGCTTCAGCTCGGTTTGCATCTGTTTGCGAAGTTTGTAGTCCAGTGCCGACAGTGATTCATCAAGCAGCAGAACTTTAGGCTTGTTCACCACAGCTCGGGCAATCGCGATACGTTGCTGCTGACCACCAGAAAGCTGATGAGGTTTACGCTGCGCCATTTCTGCCAGACGAACCATCTTCAGCGCTTCCATTACGCGCGGTTCAATGTCTGCAGAAGGCACTTTTTGCATGCGCAGACCAAAGGCGACGTTTTCAAATACCGTCATATGCGGGAACAGAGCGTAGCTCTGGAACACAGTGTTTACGTGTCTTTGCTCTGCAGGAACCGACGTGACATCTTGATTATCCAGTAGAATTTGCCCAGCATCTGCTGTTTCAAAACCTGCGATTATCCGAAGTACGGTTGTTTTACCACATCCTGACGGGCCCAGAATCGTCAGGAATTCACCGTGATTCACATCAAGATTGAACTCACTGATGATCTCTTTGCCATCAAAACTCTTGCTTATACCAGATAGACGGATAACTGGTGTATCTACTGAATGTCGTTCGTTCAACGTCTGTTTTTCTCCCTATTAAAACCAAGGATTGCTCATTGAGAAATGCTCTATATGCATAGGCTCATAATCGCCGAATCATAATCATCAAAACTACGAAATCAAAGTGTTTTCTTATTCTGAAACAGAAAAAATTTTGCACCTAAAAGTAAAGATTAATTACCATAGGCTTTGCGTTAACTTCGAATGCTTTCAAACGGTTAATTATCAACCATAATGTACAGAAAGCAACACACATTTGTTACTCAGAGTTTAGACTCTGTAGCATTTCAGTATAATGACCAAAAAATGTATCTGACTTGCTGATTTATTATGTTGACTCGTGTTTCAGCAAGCCAATCTAGGGCCAATTATGAACAATGATATCGAAAGAGATTTCAATTTAGGGGGAACGGTTGAGCAAGCTCTGTCGGGCCAGTATCAACTGAAAATCGGTGATGTACTCAAGGAAGCCTGGAGCCACACCATCAAGCATTTTCTTTCTTTTTCACCTGCGATTGTCATGCTGATTGTGGCTCAACTTGCCATATTTTTCATCGCACTTAAGCTACAAATTGGTGATCTTTCGATTATTAGCGATGTTTTCACCGGGCAAGCCGAGTTCCCGGAAGGGCTGGGGCAGGCTATTTTTATCGCGAATTTCAGTTACGAAGTTGTCAGCGCGCCGATCTATGCAGGGGTGTCACTGATGGCGATGAGTCATGCTGCTGGTTTGGCGACGAAAACACGTCATATCAGTAAAGGGCTGCAGTTTACTGTACCTGTTATTATTGCCACGCTGTGTGGATTGATGCTGCAGGGTATTGCCAGTGCGTTGTTTCCAATCCTGTCTATGTATATTTCTCTTGCTTTTAGCAACTCCGTGCTGCTGATTTGTGAGAAGCACATATCTCCGCTTCAATCGCTGTGGTTGTCACTGCGTGCGGTAAACAAAAAGCTGTTACAACTGGCGGTGATTTATGCGCTGATGATGATGATGTTTATCGCTGCCGTGTTGTTCTACGGTATTGGCCTTGTCTTTGTGTTACCATTTTTCTTCCATGTTAAAGGTATTATTTACCGTAACATGTTTGGTATCCGTTTAAAGATCGTTGCCTCTAATCATAGCGACGATGACCAGAACCAGAATCCACAGGTGTTTGATGCGTAAGATTCTTGCTTTATTGACCGTTGTTCTCATCGCCAGTTGCAGCGTTTATTACGTCAAGCAACATGAGAGCGACACCGTCGAGATGTCGGTAAATTCGGGACAGGCCGTCAGTGATGCGCCGGATTTTAGTGCAATCAGTAATGTGACAGAGAAAAAGCAGTCGTTTTTCTCTTATCTTAAACCGGGTATTGAACTGGAAAATGCCCGAATAGTGAAAGAACGAAAAACTCTGAAACGTATCCAGACCCACTTCGATCAGAATAATGTCACCACCAAAGATAAGCAGGATGCGAAGCACTTGGCATCACTATATAAAGTGGACATGAATGACAACAAAGTCACTGCGAAGTGGCTGAGTGTCATGCAACGCCGGGTGGATGTGTTACCACCTGCGTTGGTGCTGACCCAGGCGGCGAATGAATCTGCCTGGGGGACATCACGCTTTGCAGTGGAAGGTAATAACTATTTTGGTCAATGGTGTTACTCTAAAGGCTGCGGATTAGTGCCTTTGGCTCGTCAGGAAGGCATGACCCACGAAGTCGCTAAGTTCAGATCGGTGCAGGAATCGATTCACCGCTACTTTATGAACGTCAACCGCAACGCGGCATATTATGAGCTGCGTAAAATTCGTCAGCAGCTGCGTCAGCAAGAGCAGGATTTGCTCAGCACAGATACCGCTGAGGCTTTAACCCAAGGCTTGCTGAAGTACTCTGAACGCGGAGCGGATTATGTGACCGATTTGCAGACCATGATTCGCCACAATGAGACTTACTGGCAAAGCGAATGATCAAAAAATCCATATCTACTATTCTCCTGGCCGGGATCTGCAGCAGTATCCCGGTTACGAGCTGGGCTCAGGAATATATGTTCACTTATTCCAAGCTCTTTTCACAAATGAAAAATAACGTCGAAGATGATCACAAAGATGTCAAAGTGGGATTTTTCTTCGTCAATGCGGATAACAAAACGCTCTGTCGCATAGACAAGGCCTGGATGGAGAAAGAAGCGCACTATGAAGAACTTCATCCTTCCGCGATTAATGAATTGATTGTTCCGTTGGATAACAACTTACGCCAGGCGAATCCTTTGGTGTTTGTCGACACACCCAATGACCAACGTTGTGATTTTTCGATGGTTGTCATGACCAAACAGCCGCTCCAGGGCCGTGTCAATTACAGTGAAATTGAATCTTTGCTGCCGCAAATGCAGAGCATGTTGGAAGACTTAGGTGGTATGTTTGCCAGTTGGTTTACGCCAGATGTTAGCGGATTAACGCTCGAGTTTGCCAATCACCTCGACAGTGAAATCCAACTGAGTAATGGTGGCGTGGTGCCGATTGTTAACGGTAAAGCGCAGGTCGGACTTGAGCAGATTGGGGAAGAAGGGTGGATGGAATTGCCGCAAATGACCCAGCGGGTATTACCGTACTTACCTAAAGCTCAAAAGTGAAGCCACAAAGTGGTTACTGTTGAGGTCAGTCTGAATGAGTACATGTCAGGTCAAGTGAACTGAACTCGGCTTATCATCAGGTTGATTTATAAAATTTTTCGACAAAAAAGGCTGCATTCGCAGCCTTTTCCATTCATCAGAATGCTAAATCTGATGTTCCGTTTACGGAATCAGATATTAGTGACATCCAGCTTCAGGCTTGGATCAAATTCCATCACTAAATCTTCATCTTCAACCTGTTGTACCGGCATGTCTTCTTTATCAAAGCCGATATCTCCGCCATTGATAACGCCAGATTCACTGTTGATCGATTTGAAGTCAAACAGATCGAAGTCCGCCAGGTGGCTAGGCACTACGTTTTGCATTGCGCGGAACATGGTTTCAATACGACCCGGGAACTGTTTGTCCCAGCCGTTTAACATTTGCTTAATGTTCTGACGCTGCATGTTTGGCTGAGAGCCGCACAGGTTACATGGGATAATCGGGTAGCCACGTAGTTCAGAATATTTAATGATGTCTTTTTCACGGCAATAGGCCAGTGGACGAATGACAACGTGCTCGCCGTTGTCAGACACCAGTTTTGGTGGCATGCCTTTCATCTTGCCGCCGTAAAACATATTCAGAAACAGGGTTTCGAGGATATCATCGCGGTGGTGGCCCAAAGCGATTTTGGTTGCACCCAGCTCTTTTGCGGTGCGGTATAAAATACCGCGGCGCAGACGTGAGCACAGAGCACAAGTCGTTTTCCCTTCCGGTACTTTGTCTTGAACAATCGAGTAGGTGTCTTCTTCAACAATCTTGTACTCAACACCCAGTTCCTGCAGATATTCCGGCAGAATATGCTCAGGGAAGCCTGGTTGTTTTTGGTCGAGGTTAACAGCAATCAGCTCGAAAGAGACCGGCGCACTTTTTTGTAAGCTCATCAGAATATCCAGCATGGTAAAACTGTCTTTACCTCCGGATAAACACACCATGATGCGGTCACCATCTTCAATCATGTTGAAGTCAGCAATCGCCTGACCTGTATTGCGACGAATGCGCTTTTGCAATTTGTTGAAATTGTATTGTTGAGCTTTGGTCAACTCTTGGGTTTGCTCTGTCATCAGCTTGCGGTCTTAATCTTCAAAACAAAATGAAGTGCGTATGATACGGATAAATTTGTCAGATGCTAGTGCTATCGGAACCTGAAAGCAAAAATCCTCAGGTTTCCCTGAGGATTTCGGATTATGCAGCGAGATGTAGATTAACTGGCGTGGGTAGGATCCAACGGGCTGATATAACCGCGCGGTTTCAAGGCCAGAACGTCACAGTTAATTTTGTCGATCACTTGTTCCGCCGTGTTGCCGATAAATACCGCTGATAAGCCGGTGCGACCGGTCGTACCCAGAATCACCATCGCGGCATGCAGTTCTTCTGCTGCCTTGGGAATGACATCTTCCGGTAAGCCTTGTTCGACAATCGTGTGCTCTTCATCAATACCATGTTTCTGGCGCAGAGCCTTCATCGACGTGAGATGATGGCCGCGTACGGCATCGGTATATGTCGTCGGGTCAAACTCCGGCAGTTCAATGGTGATGTTTGCTGGCGTAAGCGGATAAGCATTCACCAGATAAGGCGTCGCACCAAGCCGTGAGGTCAGGTTCAGCAACTGCTCAACCATGATATCGTTCAAATCGAGATGAGCCTCGACTTCTGAACCAACATGTACCGATGCGATGATATTAGCATCCAGAGGCCACTCAGCATTTTTCACCAACAACACGGGAGTCGGGCACTTGCGCAGCAGATGCCAGTCGGTGGGCGTGAAGATAACTGACTCCAACGCATCGTGTTTACGGGTACCTTTGATCAGAATATCGTGTTCGCCAGCAAAGACTTCGCCAATAATCGCTTCATAAGGGCGGTTATGCCACACCACTTTGACTTCAAAGATTACCGAATCGTTAACATAAGGTTGAGCGACTTTGTGCATCCACTGTTCGCGCTGATGAATCACACCTCTGCGCATAGCATCCCGTTCATCTATTGAAAGCATCGACGTCATGTCATAGGAAAAGTCATAGATAGACAGGAAGAAGGTAACACGGCTTTGCGACTTACTTTTTGCGGCGAGTTGCATAGCGCGGGCAAGAGCAGGCTGTTCATCGTGATTGATGTCAGCGACAACTAAGATCTTGTTATAGATACTCATAACAAAACTCCTTATTGAGTGAGGAGACTTCTTAGATTTACTTTAGCGCACTTGAACAGAGAGGTTGAAGAAATTTAGACAGGAAAGTTGGAGAAGTATGATGTAGCTCATTAAAGAGCTACATCATTGATTTTATTACTTAGAATCTGAAGATACGCCGGCCAGTTCTTTCAGGGCATCATGATTCAGAATAGTGATGTATTTACCTTTCACACTCAGGATCTCTGATTTCTGGAAGCGACCCAGCAGGCGACTGATCGTTTCGACCGTCAGGCCAAGGTAGTTACCAATATCACCACGTGTCATCGTCAGACGAAACTCACGCGGGCTGAAGCCACGTTGCGAGAAACGAGTCGACAGGTTGTATAGGAAGGCTGCCAGACGCTCTTCAGCGTTTTTCTTCGATAGCAGCAGGATCATCTCCTGGTCACCTTTGATTTCATTACTCATCAGGCGCATGATTTGTTGACGCAGTTTCGGCATTTTACCTGACAGGTCATCAAGAATCTCGTAAGGGATCTCACACACCATGGATGTTTCCAGCGCCTGAGCGAAGCTAGGGTGAGAATCTTCAGTAATCGCGTCAAAACCGACTAAATCACCAGCCAGGTGGAATGCAGTGATCTGCTCATCACCTTGCTCTGTAATGGTGTAGCTTTTGATTGTACCTGAACGAATCGCGTACAAAGAACGCAAATCGTCGCCAGCCTTAAACAGTTCCTGACCTTTTTGAATGGGCTTCTTACGCTCGATGATCTGGTCAAGCTGATCCAACTCTGCTTCATTCAGAGTAAATGGGATGCAAAGCTGACTAATACTGCAGTCTTGACAGTGAATGGCACAACCACCGGATTGAACGCGTTTTGCAGCATGCTTTTCAGAAATCATAACAACCTTCACTATTTGATATACATCAATATTTTAGCATCCCTCAATCGCAAAGGATAGATAAAATAAACGTATAGCTAAATCAATCACCTAAATTAAGGTAATCAGCATATTTATGGCACCGTAGCCGGTATAAAAACCATAAGTGATAATAAATACTGCCGCTATATGACGAAATATTTTAGACTGTTGCAACTGTTTTATTTTTGTTGCACCAAATCCGACCAATAACATCGCGGGCAAAGTACCTAATCCAAAGGCCCCCATGATTAATGCGCCCTGCAAAAATCCACCAGAAACCGCGGCCCAGGTCAAAATGGAATAAACTAAACCACACGGCAGCCAACCCCAGATAAAACCGAAGGGTAGAGCGTACCAGCTTTTTTTGAGTGGTAACAGCGCTGTGCCGGCCGGAGAAATGTGTTTCCATACAGATTGTCCAAGCCGTTCCAGTTTCAGAATACCAAACCACCAACGCCCGACATACAGACCAAGACCGATCATAAGCAGTGCCGCCAACAGGCGAAGCCATACCAAAACATGATTCAGAGCTGCCAGGGTAGATAAGGATGCGACGAGACCGCCGATGATGGCACCAAACAGCATATAACTCAGGATTCGGCCTGCATTATATAACAGTAACGGAGTGGCCTGTCTGCCGGCCTGATTGAGAGTCAGTAGGGAAGCGATGCCACCACACATCCCCATACAGTGACCGGCACCGAGTAACCCGATCACAAATGCACCGATAAAGTCCGGCGTCATTTTTTATCCTCATCTTGTCCCTGTTTTGCGCAGGCGGATGTCTTTTTCTGGTGAGAAAGTGGTGGCGAGGCATTAACTGTAGAAGAATGTGTTTCTTGTTCATCTTCAAATAAAATATTGTGTCCCTGGCGTTCTAAATCTTCAAATTGTTCACTTTTAACCGCCCAAAGAAATATTGCCACTGCCACACAAACCAGCACAATGGCGATAGGAATTAATATATACAAACTTTCCATTTACTTACCTGAATCTTTTAATAAGCGCAGCGAATTGGATACTACTATAATCGAACTGGCAGACATACCCACAACCGCGATATAAGGTGCGACCAACCCCGCAACCGCTAAGGGCAGAATTAACAGATTGTAACCTAACGACCAGGCCAGGTTTTCGCGAATGACACGCCGGGTCTGTATGGCCAGTTTGCGCGCTTCAAGTAACTTA
This sequence comes from Vibrio sp. H11, assembly GCF_004804295.1. Taxonomy (NCBI): domain Bacteria; kingdom Pseudomonadati; phylum Pseudomonadota; class Gammaproteobacteria; order Vibrionales; family Vibrionaceae; genus Vibrio; species Vibrio sp. H11. Next base: position 69,693 of record NZ_SSHN01000009.1, read on the forward strand.
TCCAGTTTGTCGCCCAGTAACACCATGTCTGCAGACGCTTTGGCGACATCAGTCCCTCCTCCCATCGCTACAGAGATGTGCGCGCCGGCCAGAGTCGGCGCATCGTTGATGCCATCTCCGACCATCATGGTGATATCATGCAGATTTATCTGATTCAGGCTGGCCAGTTTATCTTCAGGTTTCGCCCCCGATATCACCTGATCAATCCCTAGTTGATCGGCAACAAGTGCCGCATTAGCCTGAGAATCACCGGTTAACAGAGTGATTTTGATGCCTGCCTGATGGAGTTGCTCGATAAACGGACCGGCCTCTTTACGAATCGGATCCTGGTAATAGAAGGTAGCGGCATGTTCACCGTTAATCGCCAGATAAACCGCATTTACGTCCTGGTGATTGTCAGTGCCGAGGACAAAACGGGCGTTACCAATGGCGACTGGCTGGCCATCAAACAGACCTTGCAGTCCTGAGCCAATGACATTACCGACGCCAGTGACAGTAACGTTCTCATCGCGGTAAGGATGGAATGCTGTGGCCAGCGGATGATTCGCGTGTTGCTCTAGCGCGGCCGCAATCGCCAGGCATTGCTGTTGTGACCAGTCCGAATACACGCGGGTATCACGCAGCTCAATTTTACCCCGAGTCAGGGTGCCGGTTTTATCGACGACCAGATGATTGACCTTACACAGGGTTTCAAATACATGGCTTTTACGCAGTAAAAGACCAAAGCCTCCCATGCGGGAAGTCGCGCAGGTCAAGGCGGTGGGTGTCGCCAGTGACAGGGCACACGGACAGGTCGCTACCAGAACCGATAACATGATCCAAAACGCATCCTCGGGATGAGTCTGATGCCAGAATAACCAGGTTGCCGCCGCAATCAGTAAAATAATCGCAACGAAATAGCGCGCGACGATGTCGGCGAGCTCCGCAATTCTGGGTTTCGATGACTGCGCGGCGTCCTGCAAGCGCACAATATTCGAGATCACGGAATCATTTTTTGTCGCGGTCACTTCCAGTTCAAACGCCTCTTCACCATTGAGCGTGCCGGCAAAGACCGAATCACCAGGCTGTTTTACCACCGGGAGTGATTCACCGGTCAACATGGACTCGTCAACGTGGATGCGGCTGGTGAGGATTTTTCCGTCAGCCGGGATATGCTCACCGGGTAAAACCCGAATTTGCTCGCCGGGTTGCAGCGTTTTTACCGGAACCTGTTCCCCATCAAGCCGATTGGCGATAGCCGGTATCAGTTTAAGCAGATTCCCGCTCGCGGCCGCGGCTTTACGCCGCGCACGCATTTCCAGAAAGCGGCCAACCAACAGAAAGAAGGTAAACATGGAGATGGACTCAAAGAATACTTCTCCTTGCCGGGTGACCGTAGCGATGAGACTGGCCACATAAGCAAATATCAACGCGATCGAGACAGGGACATCCATGCCCAGAGTACGGCCACGAAGACTGCGCCAGGCATTGAGATAAAATGGCAAGGCAGAGTAAAGCAGCACAGGAGTGGCAAAAATCAGACTGACCCAACGAAAGTAGTTTTTGAATTCCGGGTCGAGATCGCCAAACGCTTCAAGATAAAGCGCAACAGCCAGCATCATGACCTGCATGGTTGCCAGTCCGGCAATACCAAGACGATAAAGATACTGTTTCATCGTGGCGTGATAAAACGCCTCCTGTTGATCGGCCTCAAACGGGGCGGCTTTATAACCCAACTGGTGAATCCGGTTCAGAATACGGCTGAGCTTAGTTTTTGAGTCATCCCAGCACAGCAGAGCCCGATTAGTGGTGGTATTGACCCGAATCGTCGTCACACCGGTTTCGCTGTTAAGTTGCTTTTCAATCAACCAGGCGCAGGCAGCGCAAGAGACACCATCTAGTGACAATGTCACTTCTTTATGATCGCCATCATCACGTACGAATTCTGCCTGAACATCGCTGTTGTCGTAATGGATCAGTGCCTGCAATTGCTCCGGTACCAAATCCACTTTTTCGGCCGGCGCGGTGCGGAACTGGTAATACGAAACCAGGCCGCTGGTAACAATCGTTTCGGCCACGGTCTGACATCCGGGGCAACACATGTCACGTTGCTCACCAAGAATCTCGACTTTAAAGTCCGTGCCCGCCGGGACATCTTCACCGCAGTGATAACACGAATGACTCATAGCATTAATTCATTAACTGGGTAGGAGATGCGGAAGGGAACGTCACTCGTCCCTGGACCAGCCACTCGCTGTTATGCGGTGTTAATTCAATAAACCACGGTCCCTGTAGTTCACTGTCACGTTTAATACGATAGCGACCCTTCGCATCTGAAGTCAGCAGTATTGAAAAATCACGGTCTGGCAGGGTTCGGTGGGCAAACATCGCTTGCAATGCCGGGAAATGTTCCAGCTGACCTTTATTCAGCTCGATGATAATATCGTTGCCGTCGGAGTATACCGACGCATTAAGACCCAGTTGTTTGGCAACCTGAATCTTGCTGAGATCGACATTAATGCCTTTGCCTTTTTTATAGTAATCCTCAGTGACCAGGGATACGGAGTTATTGGAAAAAATGATAATAGTAATGACAGTCCAGATAACAACCGTAAGAGGAAGGATAATCAGAAACCACGGCCAGAATTGTTTATACCAAGGCTTTACCATAAAAAAGTTCTCTACAACGTAAGGGAAAGTAATAACTTAAGAGAAAGACAGCCCCTTGAAAAGGGGCTGTGATGTGTTGTTACTTATTGGTCGGAATTACTCAGGCTCCAGACATAAGCAGCAACTAACTGCACCTTATCTTCACCTAAGATATCCAACCAGGCTGGCATAACACCAGAACGACCATTCATGACCGTTTCTGTCACTGCTGCACGCGAGTCTCCAAATAACCAATCCTGGTCAGTTAGGTCCGGAGCGCCGACAGCCGGGTTACCTTTACCGTCTGTACCATGACAAGCTGCACAGACCACGAAGCGTGCTTTACCAGCTTCAGCTTCACGAGCATTCACAGAACGACCAGAAAGGCTCAGAGCATAGCTCACCACTTCCTGTACACCTTGTTCGCCCAATGCATCTTTCCAAGCTGGCATCTGACCGATACGGCCATGACGAATCGTAGTCACGATCGCAGCAGGCTCACCGCCATACAACCACGCATTGTCAGTCAGGTTAGGGAAGCCGGTTTGACCGCGCGCGTCGGAAGCATGACACTGGGAGCAGTTCTGTAGGAACAGACGCTGGCCAACTTTGAGCGCATCCGGATCAGCGGCAATATCTGGAATCGGACGTAATTCAGAGCCGCCTTCCTGATAAGCCAAACGTTTAAACGCTTCACCAAAGTACGCATCGGCGTCATCGAGCTCTTTTGCATACTGCACCAGCGTTTTGCTTTCCTGGGCCGCCGCAATCGACGCTTTAGACTCTTCAAGAGTGCGAACGCGCTGATCTGAACTCTGCCAGCCCAAAACACCTTTGAAGCTACCCAAACCCGGATAGAGAGTCAGGTATATCGCCGCAAATATGAATGTGCTGATAAACAGATAAGTCCACCATTTTGGTAGTGGGTTGTTGATTTCGCGAATACCGTCGTACTCGTGCCCCATATCAACGCCTTCTTCCACGCCCATTTTGTCTTTAAGACACCAAAAGAGCAGGAAAGCACAGCCAAACAGGGTTCCGAGTGTGATGACAGTAATCCAAAGACTCCAGAATGTAGTCATTACTTAGTCACTCCTTGTTTTTTTGCAGGGGCTGCTGTTCATCAGCAAAAATCAGATTGGCTGCTTCATCAAAGCGAGCCTTACGTTTTTTTCCGTAAGCCCACCAAACAACGCCGATAAAGCAGACAAATAGCACTATGGTCCAAATACTGTGAATAGTACCGATATCCATAATTACCCCTTATTTCATTGCGTGACCAAGAGACTGAAGGTAAGCGATGATGGCATCCATCTCCGATTTACCCTCGACATCTTTTGCCGCATTCGCGATTTGTTCGTCTGTGTATGGCACACCAAACTGATTACGGAAGACTTCCATTTTCTTCTGGGTGTATTGTCCATCCAGTAGGTTGTCTGCCAACCACGGGAAGCCCGGCATGTTAGACTGAGATACCAGTTCACGCGGATCCATCAGGTGCACGCGGTGCCACTCATCCGAGTAACGACCGCCCACACGCGCCAAATCCGGACCAGTACGCTTAGAGCCCCATAAGAACGGATGCTCCCACACACTTTCACCCGCCACCGAGTAGTGACCATAACGCTCTGTCTCAGAGCGGAAAGGACGAATCATCTGACTATGACAAACGTTACAACCTTCGCGAATATAGATATCGCGACCTTCAAGCTGCAGGGCAGTATATGGCTTGAGATTTTCTACCGGCTCAGTGGTTTGCTTTTGGAAGATCAACGGTGTGATCTCAACTAAGGCGCCCCAACTAATAGCGAATACGATGAAAATAGCCAGCAAGCCCACATTGCGCTCAATAATTTCATGGCGATTATTAGAATTAGAACTCATTCTTCAATCTCCTTAAGCCGGTTGCTGGATAGCTTTCAAGCTATGTTTCGGTGCAGAAATCGTCTTATACGCGTTGTACGCCATCAGGAACATGCCTGACAGGAAGATAAAGCCACCAATAAAGCGTATGGTATAGAACGGGTAAGAGGCCTGAACTGACTCGACAAAGCTGTAAGTCAGTGTACCGTCGGAGTTAACGGCACGCCACATCAGGCCTTGCATTACACCAGAGATCCACATCGCGACGATGTACAACACGGTACCGATCGTTGCCAGCCAGAAGTGAGCATTGACCAGACCCATAGAGTACATACGTTCCTGGCCGAACAGGCGAGGAATCAGGTGATAAACCGAACCGATCGAAACCATCGCAACCCAGCCCAACGCGCCAGAGTGAACGTGACCAATCGTCCAGTCAGTGTAGTGAGACAGAGCATTGACCGTCTTAATTGACATCATCGGGCCTTCGAAGGTCGACATGCCGTAGAAAGACAGTGATACAATCAGGAATCGCAGAATAGGGTCATAACGTAACTTATGCCATGCTCCGGACAGCGTCATGATACCGTTGATCATGCCGCCCCATGAAGGTGCGAACAGAACAAGCGACATCACCATACCCAGAGACTGAGTCCAATCTGGCAGTGCCGTGTAGTGTAGATGGTGAGGGCCTGCCCAGATGTACAGCGAGATCAGGGCCCAGAAGTGAACGATTGACAAACGGTAAGAGTAAACGGGACGCTCAGCTTGTTTCGGAACGAAGTAATACATCATTCCAAGGAAACCCGCTGTAAGAAGGAATCCTACCGCATTGTGGCCGTACCACCACTGAACCATTGCATCGACAGCACCGGAATAAATCGAGTACGATTTACCCATGGACACCGGAATAGCCATACTATTCACGATATGCAGAACGGCAACAGTAATAATAAACGCACCGAAGAACCAGTTTGCTACGTAAATATGAGAGGTCTTACGCTTGACCAGTGTGCCAAAGAACACCACCGCGTAAGAGACCCATACGAGCGCAATCGCGATATCGATAGGCCATTCAAGTTCCGCATATTCTTTACCTGAGGTATAACCCAAAGGCAGAGTAATTGCGGCAGACACAATGATTGCTTGCCATCCCCAAAACGTAAACGGGACAAGCGCGCCACCAAAAAGACGAGTTTGACAGGTGCGCTGAACAACATAATAAGATGTTGCGAACAGTGCACTGGTACCAAACGCGAAAATAACCGCATTAGTATGCAGAGGACGTAAGCGACTGTACGTCAACCACGGCGTATCAAAGTTTAGCTGTGGCCATACTAATTGAGCGGCGATCAAAACACCCACACCCATGCCGACAATGCCCCAAAGAATGGTAACCAGGGTAAACTGACGGACGACTGTATAGTTGTAGTTTTGCTCAAGCTGCTGTTCTTGGCTCATTTTGCATGCTTCCAATGTCTAATTAACTACACTTTACTTCCAACACGACATATGTCGTAATGCGCCCCAAGTTAACAATAAAAATTAAAGCATTTTCATGACCTTAATCACTATTGTTGGCTTTAAAAAAAGGTGCATTTTCAAGCAATAACTATACTGCAATTAACAATTCAATGACAGCGCAGTAACCTTACTATCCGTCTGGATTTGGCCTTTTATTTCAAAACTTTGAAGTTTGTTGCACGAGGAACTCACGAATATGGCAGCTGAAAAGCTCACTAAGCTCAGACTGACTCAAATCGTCATCACATTAGCTATTTTGACCGTGGCTTTTTTTTGGCGAACGATCACATTTCAGGATGTATCTACCCAAAAATGCATTGCGACGCCACAATGTTCACTTTTTGTTGATGGAAGACAAATAACTGTTACAAAAAGTGAAACGGAGCAGGGTGTGTATATTATTCAATCGATCCCGTCCGATTGGAGTGTGACATCGGATCAAAAAATCATCCGCGAGGGCGAAAATATTGAGTTAAAATTTTATGACAACAATTCCAATACAACTGGTGTAATTAATATTAATGATTCTGTAACGATAGAAATCAGCGATTAATTAGTTATAGGATAGAAAAGATATTTCTTTCCATTAGGGTATTTAATTTAATATCATCGCAAGTTGATGTATAAAGAATAAATAACCCTATAACGTATTCGTTCATGCGATTAAAAACAGCATTTACTCATATTTCTAACCCTGCCTTAGCAGTTCAGTACCTGAAAGAGGCATTATTCAGCCCAGAACTTTCAAGTTTAGTCTGTTATTATACTGACGAATATCCGGCTGACATCCTGACGACAGAGTTTGGCAAAGCATTTGCAGATGTTCCTCTTGTTGGTTGCTCATCTTGTAAGGGAGTGATGACAGAGCACGGTTTCCATGCCGGACCGGTGATCGCTTTGATGGCTATTTACGACGGTCCCAACAGCGCATACGGAAGTGCGCTGTTGTCGCTGGACAACGCGTTAACCGATTACAAAACCGTCACGGCAGAGGCCATCAATCAGGCGCTGAAGTCGGCAAACCGGATAGGTGAAATCCCCAGTTTAGTGATTTTACATGCTACTCCCGGCAATGAAGAACTTTGTATTCAGGCAATTGATGAAACATTTGGTACACCTGTTCCAATCATCGGTGGCAGCCCGGCAGACAGTTATATTCAGCGGCAGTGGTCAGCGATAACTGAACGCGGCACAGTAAAAAATGGCTTATCGCTTCAACTGATGTTTCCTTCCAAGCCCAATACCACCGGATTCAGTGCTGGCTATTCACCGACGGAATTTACCGGTACCGTCACTCGCGCTACCGGCCGCTATATTCACGAAATAGACGGAGAACCCGCAGAGCAGATTTATAAAGAATGGGTCAGTGATCATTCAAGCGTGCAAATATCCGAGCACTACTTGTTTAAACATGTCACACGTTTTCCACTTGGACGAATAGCCGGTTACGTACATAATCGTCCTTACTATAAATTATCCCACCCGGTGCGTATGACGCCCGATGGTGCGATGGAGATGTTCGCGACCATCTCACAGGGAGAGGAAGTGACACTCATGACCGGCTCCAGAGAACAGTTAATTCAGCGCGCATCGCGTGTCGTTGATCAAGCGAACACACAAAACTACCAATCGTCTCAATTACTAGGTTCAATCATTATTTACTGTGCTGGCTCCATGTTGCGTTTAGGCGACGACATTGTGGGTGTACAGGAAAAAATCAAAGCTCAGATGAACGGACAACCCTTCATCTGTCCGTTTACTTACGGAGAACAAGGTCGCTTTACCGGTGGTGAGACAGCTCATGGTAATCTGATGATTTCATCCGTCATTTTTTACGAGTCCGAGTAATCGAACATGGAACAAGAGATCATCGAACAGTTTAATGAAGCATTACTAGAACTGAAACGAAGTAAAGAACGAGAGCAACGCTTAGCGGAAGAAAACCGGGTTATTCTCGCGGCACTGTCAGCGTTCAGTCATGCCGACAACAAGTATCAGATTTTCGAGGAATTGAAAAAGGTACTCAGTCGTTATATTGAGTTCGATGATTTCATTGTGATTTCGAAGCCCAAACATCGTCAGGTATACCTGACGTTTCTTGCGTCTAATCTTGCCTTCCAGGGCAAGGAATGGCTCAATGGCGACAAGTTTCAGCGTGTCCTTGATGGTGAAAGCATTATTTTGTTTGAACCGGGCAAACTTGATGAATTCCAAAATCTGAACGCCTTCCTTAAGGACCAGATTCAGTCGGCATTGATCGCCGGAATCCGGGCACAAACCAGTGACTCTGTTTTGCTGCTACTGGGGAATAGGAAAGGGCAGTTCAGCCTCGAAACCCGCTCAACTTTACTGCGTTTCCGGCCGCTTCTCGAACGAGCCATCAACGATATTGAGCATAAAGAAGAGCTGCAAAAGCTGGTTGATTTAAGAACCCAAGAACTGCAAATTGCTCAACAACAAGCGGAACAGGCTAACCAGTCCAAATCAAAATTCCTGGCCATGATGAGCCATGAACTGCGAACACCACTTAACGCCGTGTTAGGCCTTATCGATATTTTACGAGAAAATTCAGAGATCTACCAATTGGAAATGCTAGAGCAGATGGAAAATTCTGCCGAGCTTTTGCTGGTGATCATTAACGATATTCTTGATTTTAGTCGCATCGAGTCCGGTCACTTCTCGTTACACTGTCACTGGATTAACCTACGTAAGAAATTGCACCAGGCTCTGGAACATCATCATCAGGTCGCAACTGCAAAAGGCATTCAGTTCAACCTCCAGGCAACCATCCATGATGGCTACGAATACTGGGTGGATGAAGTTCGTTTAACGCAAATATTGTTTAACGTTGTGGGTAACGCGATCAAGTTCACCCAACACGGCAGTGTTGATGTACGTTTGGTCACGACTCGGGATGGGCTCGAGATTAATATCGAGGATACTGGTATCGGCATCGACAGCCAGCGTATTGATAATCTGTTCTCGCCATTTATTCAGGCCGACGATTCTATTACACGTAACTTCGGTGGCACCGGGCTTGGATTAGCGATTACCAAACATCTGGTCGAGTTGATGCAGGGAAAAATCAAAGTCGAGAGCGAGCTTGGTCAAGGCTCTAAGTTTTCTATCATTCTGCCATTAAAATCACGCTCAAGTGATCAGGTTACAACAGTGCTAGTGCCAGACAATGAGCTATCAACCAAAGCTGTTGTAGCAAACGTCGGACAACATATCTTGGTCGTTGAAGATACCAAAACCAACCAGATGGTCATCAAACTGTTGCTAAATCGCATGGGTTACAACGTCACGATTGCGGAAAATGGCCAGCAAGCGATAGATATCGTCACAAGGGAACCGGCGTTTGATCTGATCTTCATGGACATTTCTATGCCAGTGATGGATGGAATTGAGGCGACTCGTATGTTGCGGGCTAAGCAGATATCAGCACCAATCATCGCTTTAACTGCACATTCGATGCATAGTGACCATGAGGTTTGCCTTAGCGCTGGCATGAATGACATCATTATCAAACCAATTCGCAGTAAAGAATTACAGCGAATCACAGATCGATATCTGCAGTCACGTAATGTCATCAATCCAGTTTAACTCAATGAGAATGAGTCGATCACAGATTTAATTAATTACCGTATTGCTAAAAGTTAGAGACTTTTATCAATATGGTAATTATATACTTTATGGTAAATTGGTTATGTTCAATAGAAATCATGCAGATAAGAGGAAAGGGAAGCTACATCAGTGCCGTACCTATATCCACACATACTTAATTTAACATAATACATATAATGCGCACTATGATTGTAAGGGCAACGTTGCTAGTTCTTGCTTGATCTTCGGTAAATTTTAGCCAAATTACCGCTAGTTCGCGGTGAACTACGCACCTGATATTACTTAATCAATTAATGCTGCTAACGATTCAAAATCAGGGTTACATCCGTATTCATTACTCTGAATACTACGATGAGATGCGCCGCTGTGCTTTCTGTGTTTTTAACTCGTGACTCTTTGTTCAAATTCATAACGACAACCCGTGGCTCGTTGTCTAGCGACCAGGACTTTTGTCTGATCGTTTGTCATGATCACTCATGATGTCCTCGACGTTGAATCTTCTACTTTTGACTTAATGGGTATCTGCCAATCCGACATCAACTCGGTCGCTAAGTTTACGATTTGCGCTAATCTTCCATTCAATTCTTAATTCGTTCCATCGTGTACAACAGTCTTCAAAACATTGGCCCAGAGTGACCGGTTGCTGCGTTGCTCTAATAACCAACAACGGGTTGTTTTGAATAGATTGAAGTCTTATCTTTTTGTTGGTCTTAGTCATTCTGCTACATAAAGCCTGAACTATTGTGGTTGGCTGATTTTTTCTGTCGGTATCGCTGATAGATCCTAGCGTCATATGCCTGGACGGATTCTTGTTTGTGTCAGATTAGCCTGGCTTGTTATTTGGCGTGAGAGACCGCTGTGAATATCACATCTGATTTTAAATGCCGAAGTGTTGGCATTCATCTTTCTTAACTTCAGATCTACTCTGATAGCGGAGAAGCAGCAGCCTTAGCTACCAAACAACACCGAAATTAACAATATATATAAAAGTTACAGTGTCATGATTACAGATAAAGCCATCTTCTTTATCCGGATCTTAAACTGGCAACTTCCCTACTTTATTCGCTTGGTTATGGCCAAGTCAGTGACGTTGAGACCGTGTCTCGTACCAATGAAGTTCGGACGGTTTGGCTTGTGGATTCACGGATTGAAACACCTCCTAAACTAAGCAATTTACAACGATGATATTGGGCAGTTGTGTGAGGCGTATTGAGACTAGATGTGTTGTTGTTTTAGATTCGACCTTAAAAATAGTTATAGTGCATCAGATATGGCTATTTAGGTCATATTCATGCTTTTCCAGATAAACCTCTGATAAGCGATTTCATACCATTTGCTATCAATTTGGACAAATCAAAAGTATTCACCCTAAGAGCCTTGCAATCATAGTTGGTTATACTTTTGATATATAATGAATTTTGCTATCATAGCCAGCCACATAGATGATATGAAATTACCATGGCAATAACTATCCGCGATATAGATAACCACCAACTGATGTTATCGCAACTCAAAGAGCTGACTGAGCTCCCTACTATGTCAAAAAGCCTGATTCAGGGCGGCTACCTGGCTTTGCAGTATCACCAACTTTACCAACAGCAACAAGAAGAGAATCAACAGCTGCGCGCAGAGCTAGAAACCTTACGTGCCAAAGTCGATGGTTTTGTCGATGCATTTGAAGCCTTGAAACGACGTTAGGCTAAGCTTTCGTCACCCAAAGAAAAACGGCTGAACACAGAAGTGCTCAGCCGTTTAGCATAAATATGTGACCTGGTAACTTAATCAGCGCCCTTTCTTGGTATTGCCGTTACTGCTCTTAAAGCCTTGATGCGGAAAGACATTACGAATGCGCTGCTGAATTTTTTTCGGAACCTGATTCGAGAAGACCAGTTTCATTCCCGTGCGTTGTTGGTAGACTTTCAATTCCCCATCAAAGGGGGTCACCTCACCGATTTCACTGACATTATGTTTAAATGCCGGCGGAAAATGGCCTTTCACATTTTGAATGGCACCATCTTTAAATTTCACTTTAAGTACCGGTCGGTCAACCGCAACCAGCCAGAAAATCACAATCGCAGCTACTAAAATCACATACAGCATATTGCTTACTCCTAGTCAGACAGCAACTTACTCAGGTCTTCTTTCAAGTTAGATACAGTGCGGCTGGCCTTTTCGCTGCGCGATGCTTCACTCAGCAGATATTCAATCGCGTCCGATAAAGTACAGCCTAAGTCATTAGCGCGAACCGACAATTTTTCCCACACACGGTAGTCCAGATCGATCGACTTTTTGCGCGTGTGTAGCTGCTCAGCATTGAAATGGCGTTTACGCTTGGCACGAATAGCCTGCTTGAGTTTATTCTCAAGCTCGGGAGCCATATGCTGTTCAATCCACTCGAGCACCAGAGTTGGCTCATGTTCGATGGACTTCAAGTTCTGAACGGCGGCATCCGCTTCACTGCGATCGATATGGCATGTGATTGCTTCGCCATCTTTCCACTTTTTAATGAGATACTGCCACTTCCAACCACATTCAAGGTTTTCAAGTTGTTGATATTTCATGCCAGGCAATTCCGGTTAACGTTAGGGTGACAGCGTAACCCAGAAGTGACTTAACTTTCAATTCAATCCGCAAAAAACACGACTGGGATCATTAAACTTTCAGTCAGTTACCTTAGATTAAAACGGTGCTGTATGCTGAAGAGTATAGCGTGAGTTCGCTGGCTATTGAGACAAATCGAAAATATCCACTCTGTGTTCATCTTAGCTATTCGTGCATCCGGTTTTTCTATATAATTTGGCTCTTTTTCATCATTTCGACGATTCAATGACACAAGATATCTGGCGTCTGGCGACGCCTCAGTATGACCAGTTCAGCGCTGACTTTTCTCAATACCCGAGCCTGCCATCTGTTTCTCTGTTTGAAACCCAGAGCAGACTTTCTCTCGCACTTGAACGATTCATACATATCAAGGGTTTTAGTCGCATTCTGCTGGTGAACGGGCCTGACAACTCGATTTACCGGACATTAATCAAAGAGCAGCTAGAGCATGCTAATCCGGCCCTGCCGATCATCACTACCGAAACGCTCGACATCAGTGCCATATTCGGTCAGGTGAAAGCGCAACGTGGCGAAATCATCAGTCAAATTCCGGGGTTACTGGATAAAGCCAATCATGGCTATCTGATTGTTTCAGCGAATTTATTGCTGGCAAACCCTCTGGCGTGGCCAATGCTTAAGTCTGCCGTTCTTGGCGACCCGATCTCTCCGATCAACTGCGATCCTAAGTCACCATTGCACACCACGATCAGTAAAAATTACAACATCAAACTAATCGTACTTGGCGATCGCACCCAACTCGGTGACATCGATTATCTTGATGCTGATATTCACTCAGGCCTGTGTCTGTTTAGTGAACTAGAGATGGACATTAAAATCGATACTGATTCAATTCAGAATTACCTCGGCTATCTGCGTTGGATTACTAAGCGTTACACACTGCCTGAGCTGGACAGCGGCGCCATTATCGCGCTGATGACGGCCGGCGCACGTTATACCGAAGATCAGCACTATGCCCCGCTATGCGTGATGTGGCATCGTTCACTGCTGGAAGAAGCGGCCCTGCTGAGCCAGGGACAATTGATTAACAAAGCGCACATTGAACAAGCGCTTGACCAACGCTACTACCGTGAATCTTATCTGCCGCAGCGCGCACTGGATGATATTCTCGATGGCCAGGTCATTATCGAAACTCAGGGCGAACAGATTGGCCAGGTGAACGGCCTGACCGTGATTGAAGTGGCCGGCCACCCAGTTTCGTACGGTGAACCGGCGCGCATCTCCTGTGTTATCCACTTTGGTGATGGCGATATTTCTGACGTGGAACGTAAAGTGGAGCTTGGTGGTAACCTGCACGCCAAAGGCATGATGATTATGCAGGCGTTCGTCAGCAGCGCGCTGGATCTGGATATGCCATTGCCATTCTCCGCTTCGGTCGTATTCGAGCAGTCTTACAGTGAAGTCGATGGCGACAGCGCATCTCTGGCAGAACTATGTTCACTGGTCAGTGCCCTTTCTGAATACCCGATTGACCAACAGATTGCGGTAACTGGCGCAGTCGACCAATTTGGCCGTGTGCAGGCCGTTGGCGGCCTTAACGAAAAAATTGAAGGCTTCTATCGAGTATGCAAGCATAATGGCTTTACAGGTAAACAAGGTGTCATTCTGCCCAAAAGTAATCTAAAACATCTTGCACTTCATCAATCTGTCGTCGAAAGTATTAAGAATGGCGAGTTCAACATCTGGCCAGTATCCAATGTGGATGAAGCGATACCTGTCCTGATGAAGAAGCCGTTCCGTGGTGATGATGAAGAAAGTGTCATCAGCCGAATAGCGGAACGAATTGATAACTTTGAAAAACACGTTCAGCCACAAGGATTTGTGGAACGCGTCAAAAACTGGTTTGTTTCGAACTGATCGGAGTTGTTTGGCGTACACGTGTTCACTAACATGCACCCTATCAAAAATTGGAGTAATTGATAATGCAGAACAAACGTGACTCTTATAATCGTGATGACCTTCTAGCCTCTAGCCGTGGCGAGCTGTTCGGTCCTGGATACCCTCAACTTCCTGCGCCTAACATGCTGATGATGGATCGCGTGACTAAGATGTCTGAAACAGAAGGCGATTTTGGTAAAGGCCTTATCTTAGCTGAGCTGGACATCACTCCTGATCTTTGGTTCTTTGACTGTCACTTCCCAGGCGATCCGGTCATGCCTGGCTGTCTTGGCCTGGATGCGATGTGGCAACTTGTTGGTTTCTTCCTTGGCTGGGTTGGCGGCAAAGGTAAAGGTCGTGCACTGGGTGTTGGCGAAGTGAAATTCACTGGTCAAATCCTGCCTACAGCGAAGAAAGTGACTTATGAAATCCATATGAAGCGTGTTGTTAACCGCAAACTGGTTATGGGCCTGGCTGATGGTCGTGTTCTGGTTGACGGCAAAGAAATTTATGTGGCTAAAGACCTGAAAGTTGGCCTGTTTACAGACACTTCAGCGTTTTAAGCACCTGATTTTATCAAAACCGCTCAAATGAGCGGTTTTTTTATAGCCAGCACACTTAGTTATAGTGCATTAGATTATACGTATTGAAGTCAAACCCACTCGTTGTGCAGACAAATAAAAAGCCCCTTTCGGGGCTTAACTTCCTGAGTATGTGGAAAATTATTTATAGAGACCTAAAGTTTTATCTTCTCTAGCTTCTCGCCAACCACCTAGCCAATTAGATCGGGCATCCATCTGCTGATACGGGCATTCTTCTTGTGAACGGCCGTTAAGACCCGCTTTGTACCCTTGAGATTGAGCTCGTTCCAGGCGATCACGCTTCTGTCTCTTCATAGTGCAGTCCTCATACAGTAACTTGTGTCTAACTTACAACTATTAAAATAGTGTGGCATTTACATGACCACACCAATAAGAATTGCTCAAAAAACGCACTTTCTCAAGGTAAAAAAAAGCACAAGTCCAGATCTGTGAACTTGTGCCTCGTTTGACAAATTTTTGCTATTTTCTACGGAACCCAAGCAAGCCCAGAACCGCCAGCATCCACACCCCGAAGCTACCACCACTGCGTTCTGTGGTCATCTCGTCTGTGCCACGCGCGCTGATGTCTGCGCTGGTTGCACCAGGGATTGGCATCAGCTTCACCGCAACCGTGGTCTCAGTACCGTCACAGCTCGCGTTATACGCCGTGGTTGAGTAGCCACCATCACACTTAATCGCTGTTGCAGCAATCACGCCCGCATCGTTAATATCAGATGCATCGATAATGCGATACTGGTTGTTGTCACTTGAGTACGTGCCGCCGTTGGTCAGGTTGTCCAACCACCACCCTTGATCGTTAAACACCGCGCGACGGGTTTCATCGGTACCTGTTCCATCATAAGGGTAGATAAACGCGCGCTTACGACGTGGTTTACCATTTGATTCACGCACAGATTCCGCGTCAACCTGGCCGACAATCTCATTGTAGTTATTGATGCCGCCCGCCTTACCGCCAGCGCCATCAAAGAAGATACCACCGCTCAAATAAGTTGCCCTTGGCGATGCCACATCATCCACCACAAACACGCGATTTGAGGCCGCACCGTTGTAAATACGGCTGCCACTGCGTTTAGCTTCACCGATCGCAACCCGGTTGCTGTTGACCGCGGTAGCAACAGTGTTACTGTAAATGTACTCACCGCTTGCATAGCCGCTTTCACGGATAGTGGCGTTAGAGATGGGGGTTGAGGTCCAGTTGCCGGCCGTCATTACATCACTGCTACTGCTAACCGAATACACTACCGCGTTCATGTAGTTACTTGAATCGCTTTCATAAGTGTTGTAACCGACGCCATAAATATTACCGTCACTGGCCTGAACAAAATCGCGCATACTACCCTGCGCCAGACGGTTATTACGCTCATCACGTACACCGGTTCCCCAGCCAAGCTGAACAGAATTACCAGAAGCGTCCCAAACTGCAGCTTTAGAGGTGTAATAATTGCCTTCAGAGTTGTTAGCACTGGTCGCGATACTACCCACTGTATAGGTGCCGTCGGTCCTCCATGCTCGTGTCTGGAAAGTATCGGTAAACGTATCGTTGGTCGTGCCCACAAAGCCCGTCACCTGATTACGACGATACGTTGTCACGTCACCAGTGGTAGCAGCAATCCCCACCGGCTCACCTGCGTCAGTCAGGCTGTTAACCACCACGTTTTGGGTCTCGTCCACCGGCGTCCCCGTGGTCGAGCTGCCAGTAAAGGCGATCGAATTTGGTGTTGTGTTACCGCTCAGTTCTTTGTACCACTGATTCCAGCGTACTGAAGCCCAGGCTTCACACGTTGCATAGCGCAGCTGGTTATCACAATAGCTTTCGAAATCGTCCCGGCTCTGGATATAGATGAATGCGCTATCCATACCAAACGGCGCTTCTTCACGATAACTCAGACCATCCACCGCTTGACCAGAGTTGATTTCTGCCGCACGAGTCTCGCCGGCCAGCGTGAAGTCGTCTGCCGTACAATTGGTCGCAGCCGAGTCAAAACAACCTAATGCGGCCTCTGAACCACCGGTCGCCGTTCCGGGCTGAATGGCAACACCAAAGCTGCTTTGATAGTCAAAGGTGGTACTTGGTTCGACTTCCACCACCTGATATAGCGCAGCAGAGGCTGTGCCGGAAGACAGAATCGCGGCGGTAATCAGTGTCAGTTTAAACTTGTTACTTATCATCGGTTTCATTAACTTTCCTGTTGCATTGCCTCGAGCTCTTCCCAGCGCTCGAAAGCAACTTCAAGCTCCTGCTCAGTCGCAGCTAACTTGTCTAAAATGGGTTGTGTCTCTTCGACAGGCCGACCGAAAAACTCCGGGTTATTGACCTGCTGTTGCAGAGCTTCAATCTCCGCTTCTAATTCTTCGAGTTTGACAGGCAACGTTTCCAGTTCGCGCTGCAGTTTATAGGATAACTTCTTCGACTTCGGCTTTGCAGCCGCCGTTTTGGGAGTTTCCTCAACCACTTTCTCTGTCTTGACGGTTTTTTCAACACTGCGCGTCTGGCGTACTTGCTGACGTTGTTGCTGAGCGTCATGGTAGCCGCCAACAAACTCTTCTATCACACCGTCGCCTTCGAAAATCCAACTGGAGGTCACGGTATTGTCAACAAACTCACGATCGTGACTGACCAACAATAACGTACCCTGATAATTGGCAAGCAATTCTTCTAAAAGTTCCAGAGTTTCGATATCTAAATCGTTGGTTGGTTCATCAAGCACCAATAAGTTGTTTGATTTAAGGAAAATCCGCGCCAGTAACAGGCGGTTTTTCTCACCACCTGACAATGCTTTGACCGGGGTACGTGCGCGTTTAGGCGCAAACAGGAAGTCTTGCAGGTAACTCAGAGCGTGGCGTGGACGCCCGCCGACCATCACTTCCTGTTTACCGTCTGCCAGGTTATCAATCACCGATTTTTCCGGATCGAGCATTTCACGATACTGGTCGAAGTAAGCCACTTCCAGCTTGGTACCGCAATGGAGGCGGCCGCTGTCCGGTTGCAGTTCTCCCAGCAGCAGTTTCAGCAGCGTACTCTTACCACAGCCGTTTGGCCCCACCAGCGCGATACGATCACCGCGCATAATGTTAAAGCTGAAATCACTGACAATCGCTTTACCATCGATGGCATATTGCAGGTGTTCCGCTTCGAACACAATTTTGCCTGAACGCGCGGCATCATCGATTTGCAGATTAACTTTACCCTGCACTTCGCGACGTTCACCACGTTCTTCACGCAGCTTTTTCAGTGCCCGAACCCGGCCTTCGTTACGGGTACGACGCGCTTTAATGCCCTGACGAATCCACACTTCTTCCTGAGCCAGTTTTTTATCGAACTCCGCATTTTGCATCTCTTCGATTCGCAGTTGCTCTTCTTTATCCACCAGATACTTGTCATAGTTACCCGGGAAAGAATTCAACTGGCCGCGGTCCAGATCGACAATGCGGGTCGCCATAGACTTGATAAACGCGCGGTCGTGGGAAATAAAGATAATCGAACCACGAAAATCTTTCAGGAAGCCTTCCAGCCATTCGATGGTGGTCACGTCCAGATGGTTGGTAGGTTCATCAAGCAACAGCACATCCGGATCGCACACCAGCGCGCGAGCCAGCGCGGCTTTACGCTGCCAGCCACCGGACAATTCAGTCAGCTTAGTGTGGCCATCCAGATTAAGTGCATTGAGCACGTTGTTGATGCGGTCTTCAAAGCGCCAGGCACCTGAGTGCTCCAACTGCTCTTGAATGCGCGCCAATCGGTTGATATTCGATTCGGTTGGCTCGACCGCCACCAGATCCAGCAGATCCTGATAGATCTTGAGCTGATGTCCCACTTCTGCCAGGCCACCAGCCACGTAATCATACACATTGCCCTGTTGGTCGCGCGGCGGATCCTGCTCGAGACGTGACACGACGACATCCTGGGTGACCTGCATTTTGCCGTCATCCATTTGGACTTCGCCGGCTAACACTTTCATCAGCGTAGACTTGCCTGCCCCGTTACGGCCTACCAGACAGACGCGCTCATTTTCCTGCAGCGCAAAATCTGCATGATCAAGCAAAGGGTGATCGCCAAATGCGAGTAAACCGTTATGAATGGTAATTAATGCCATTATCTTCTAACCATTGAGTTAATTCGTTGAGATCAAAAGGCCAATTCAGCTCTGAATGTTGATATGCGAGGACAGGAATAGTGACCCCGTAACGAGAAAACAGAGCGTCGTCGAACGCAATGTCGACGACCTCTACATGATGAGCTGCATTAGCCTGCGTTATTAATTGATATGCCATTTCACAAAGGTGGCAGCCTTCCGTACTGTACAGTGTAATCATATCCATTGTGCCAACCTTCTGAGCTGTTATTGCTGATGAGTCACCAGCCAGCAGTTGTGAATGTGTTTGTTGCGTTCAAAGTCCAGCGGCAGTGTCTGAGAAGAGATGTTATTCGCTTCCAGCCCCAATGCTGCCAGCTGTTCCAGATCCATCTTAAAATGGCGCTTGTTGTTGGAGAACACAATGGTTCCGTTCGGACGCAGAATGCGCTTCAGGTGTGTCATCAACTGGATATGGTCGCGCTGAACATCAAAACTCTGCTCCATACGCTTGGAGTTAGAGAATGTCGGCGGGTCAATAAAGATCAAATCGTACTGACCAGTTGCTTTCTCCAGCCATTGCAGGCAGTCAGCCTGAACATATTGATGCTGACGCCCTACCTGGCCATTTAATGCCATGTTCTCTTTTGCCCAGTCCAGGTAAGTTTTCGACATATCGACCGTCGTCGTCGATTTCGCACCACCTACAGCAGCATGCACTGTGGCAGAACCGGTATAAGCAAACAGGTTAAGGAAGTCCTGACCTTTGGCCATCTGGCCCAAACGACGGCGAGTCAGTTTGTGATCCAGGAACAGACCCGTATCGAGATAGTCGTACAGGTTAACAATCAGCTGTACGCCATATTCGTGCGCATGCATCTTCTCGGCCTGCTGACCCAGTTTCTGATACTGATTCGTGCCTTTTTTCTTCTCACGAACTTTCAGCACCACACTATTGGCGTCAACGCCGGTAACCTGAATCGCTGCACGAATAATATCGGTCAGACGACGTTTGGCTTTCTCTTCCGGAATATTCTTCGGCGCCGCGTACTCCTGAATTACCAGGTGATCAAGATAGACATCAATCGCCACGTTGTATTCCGGCAGGTCCGCATCGTAAATACGGTAACAATCCAGCCCTTCGCGTTTGGCCCACTTACCAATTTTACCGATGTTCTTCTTCAGGCGATTAGCAAAATCCGGCGCAATCAGGCTCTGTTGTTGCTCGCCCTGTTGTTGAGACGCTTCACGTGCAGAAATACTGTAGTTCTTCTGATGACATGGCAGTGCACCGTTATTCATCTTGAACTGTTTCTCAGCCCGCATACGCAAGCAGCTTAGCAACTCATCGGAACTGGAGAAAATCGATGCCTGACAGCCGCCAAACTCCGCTTTCAGTTGGGCACCAAAGGCAGTATACAGCGCAATCAGGCCCGGATGAGTACCAAGTCGCTCACCATATGGCGGGTTACACACAATCACGCCTTGCTCGAAACCGGCCGGACGTTTAACCGTCGCAGCATCGCCTTCCGCAAATTCAATCAGCTCACTGACACCAGCGCGACGTGCGTTGTCTTTAGCAACCTGTACAACACGCGGGTCGTTATCGAAACCAAAAAACTTAGCGTCAACTTTCTTGACGCCTTTACGTGCCTGAACGTTAGCTTCGGACTTAATGGTCGCCCAAAGCTCCGCATCAAAATCTTCCAGTGCTTCAAAGCCCCATTTTTCACGCTTTACACCGGGTGCAATATTGGCGGCCATCATTGCCGCTTCAATCAGCAAGGTACCAGAGCCGCACATCGGGTCGAGCATTGACATGGTCGCATCCCAACCGCTACGCAAAATAATGGCAGCAGCCAGAGTTTCACGCAGCGGTGCTTTACCCGACTCCGGGCGATAGCCACGTACATGCAGGCCGCTACCAACCATATCGATCCCCAACAGGGCTTTGTCTTTGTGCAGGCGAACGTGCAGACGAAGATCAGGTTGATCTTTACTGATCGACGGACGAGGCAGATTTTTCTTCTCGAAACAATCAACGACCGCGTCTTTGACTTTCATCGCACCGTATTGGCTGTTACGAATCTCGCGGTTGGTACCATTGAAATCAACCACGAATTTCTTCGAACTGTGGAAATGGTTAACCCAGTTGATTGCAGTCGCCGATAGGTAAAGATCCATATCGTCCTGACAAGTGAACTCTGCAACCACACGTACGAATCGAGAAGCGAGGCGGCTCCATAAGCAACAACGGTAAATTTGCTCCTTTGTCGCCTTAAATTTCACCCCTGCCTGGACTGGCTTGGCGTCGGATATGCCTAAATTTGTTAATTCTTCGACTAACAGGTTTTCAAGACCGTTCGAAGTCACCGCTAGATACTGATTCATAGTGCTCTTTAACTGGTAAAAATGGTTTCAGATTATAACTGACATTAAAGGTCATGCCTAAATCTAAACGAATCATTTCTTTAAAAACCTGCCTAGTTGGCGAATAGAGCAGCAATAACTCCTTTCGTTATCCAACAACCACTCTGCCTTCCAATCGAGCATTATTTGACCTGGTTATCAGCCTTAAAGCGATAGTGAGTATTTATTCACATCTAATTTGGTCTATACCAAACGATAAGCATGACTGTAATTTAGCTACAAAAGCAGGGAAAACCGGAATAAACTGGTGAATTTACACTCGGCATCAGGCAGAAAAGACGTCACTTCAGCCTTGCAGACGGGAAACTAATTAGTGAAAAGTTTGAACTTGAGCCCAATTTTTTGGCAGCACTAAGTCAAGATAAGTGAACGAAGACGGGTCAAAGCAGGAATTTCAGGCAAAAAAAATCGGCCTGAAGCCGATGGGAAATATAAAAAGAAACGAAATAAAGTAGGGAAACGTTTGTGATGCGGAGCTAAGGGTAGCTGATTAACCAACCAGAGCCATGGTCGGTTCCGCAACAAAAATATGGTTGGCGTTGGCCATGCGGTCATGCATGACTTTAATCACCTGACCGAATTCAAGCTGTTTACTTCCATTCAGTACAAAGGCATCTAAATCAGCTAAAGCACACAAGCTGGCACTCTCTCCGACTTCCAGAACAATGAAATAGCCCTGATTATAACCGTTAACCAGGCTGACGATGTCCCCTTCCTCAGGTACAGACTCATCGCCCTGGTAATCAAAGAACCAACTCTTAGGCTGAACCGGTTTATGAAAACGCTTGGCCGCCACACAATACAGGGCGAGTTCAGCTTTACGTGGTTCGCTTAAATCAAGGCCGCTGATGCGTTCCTTGTATGTTTGATAGTCTGATGCGTCATCAACACTAAAGTGATTATCGGTGAACCCGCAGTCCACCAGCAGGTTGCGACTGAGATTGGTACGGAATACCATCTCCTCGCCCAGGTCCAGCATCAAATAGCCTTCGCTATCTGAATAGTACCAACTCCATTTGTCACTTGGTTTAAGCATTGTTCCGATTCTCAATTTATTAATTTTCAAACGATTAGGTAAAACGCTTAATTACCTTTGCCAACGAATTACTCTAATTCTAAGAACGCAACAGTAAAAAAAAAGAGGAAATGATTATCTCATTCCCTCTCTCGTCACCTTGTCACTTCTGACAAAATGATCTTGCATGTCAGTATCTTGCTAAGATTGGTTGTGCCAGCTTGACTTGCTCACAGATTCTTAACGATGTTGCTGACCAGTTTCGGACCGTGATAAATAAAACCACTGTAGACCTGAACCAGTTTTGCACCCGCCATCAGTTTCTCTTTAGCGGCAACAAAAGAATCAATACCACCCACACCAATGATCGGAATCTCATCACCCAGTTCTTTATACAGACACTTGATCACTTCCGTACTGCGCGATTGCAGCGGACGACCACTCAGGCCCCCTGCTTCATTGGCATTCTTCATCCCTTCCACTACGGAACGATCTAAGGTGGTGTTAGTTGCAATCACACCATCAATCTTATTCTTCAACAGTGACTGACAGATTTGCTTAAGCTCTTCATCGGTGGAATCCGGTGCGATCTTCAGTGCCAGCGGAACATATTTGCTGTGCTGAGTCGCCAGTTGTGCCTGACGCACTTTCAATGCCGCCAGCAGTTCATCCAGTGCTTCACCATATTGCAGTGTACGCAGTCCCGGTGTGTTCGGGGATGAAATGTTAACGGCAATATAACCTGCGTGCGGGTAAACCTTATCCATACAGATCAGGTAGTCGTCTACCCCTTTCTCGATTGGCGTGTCTTTGTTCTTACCGATGTTGATACCGATGATGCCGTCGAAGTTGGATTTCTTTACATTCTCAACCAGGTGATCCACACCTTCGTTGTTGAAACCCATACGGTTGATGATGCCCTCTGCCGGGATCAAACGGAACAGACGAGGTTTGTCATTACCAGGTTGAGCGCGCGGAGTGACCGTGCCTACTTCAACAAAGCCAAAACCCATTGCGCCAAACGCATCGATACATTCACCGTTTTTATCCAGACCAGCTGCAAGGCCTACCGGGTTTTTGAAGGTCAGTCCCATGCATTCGACAGGACGGTCAGGAAGGTGTTGACGATAGAAGAGATCGAGAGGTGTACCAGTGAAACGTTTGAAATTTTGAATGGCGAGTTCATGCGCCTTTTCAGCATCCAGTTGAAAAAAGCCAGCTCTGGCTAAGCGGTAAAGCATTGTGCCTCCGAAAGAAAAAAGCCCCGATTAAACGGGGCGTTATTATTGACGTATTTGTCTGACAATTCAATTGTTATTCGGTTGCCTGACAGTTTAAGTTGAGCAGCATCAATTCCCGCATCGCTACAGAGAACTTAGCAAACTCATGCACAGTACCGACTTTGAACTCATTAAGTATGTTTTCCCAGCGGTGCAACGACATCTCGTTCGCTTCGATCCAGCCGTCCAGCAGGGTCATCACATCATTACACTCGGTATCACAGCCACAATTAAGTACCTGAGCCGTGAGCTGGCGTTGTTGCCAGTCAAGATCTTCGCGGAACGCCGCACGGGCAAGGGCCTGCCAGTTATTGTCGACCGCCTGACCATTGATCTGTTTCAGGAACCAATGCAGTGAGAGTCGATCGCCAAGGTTGAAGTAAAGTTTGGCTGTTTGCTCAACACTTTTACCACTTTCACGGGATACTGTAGATATATCCAGTACTGAGTAGAGGCTCGACAGGCGGGCAACATAATGGGCCAGTTCAGACTCTACGCCCTGTTTCACCCAAGCTTCTGCCATTGCACTGTGTTCAGCCACTTCATCAGCCACCAGCAATTGGTCCAGTTGTTTGGCGATGGCTTTTACATCGGCCTGATAACTGTCAATCAACATCTGCACGGAAGGCTTCGCGGTCCGGTTACGCAGGAACCAGCGCGACAAGCGACGCAGGGTGCGGCGTACATGGAACATCACATCATACTGTGCTTCACTGCTCGCTTTGTTATCCAGCTTGCGCGCTTTATCCAACACAGAATCGAGTTGGTAAATTTCACGTGCGGCTGCATACGCATTAGCAATATCAACGACGTTAGCCCCTGTCTCTTCCTGCAAACGGGTAATGAAGTTACAGCCCATCTCATTGACCATCTGGTTGGCCAGAGCAGTCGCAATGATCTCTTTACGCAGCGGATGGTTGTTCATCTGCTGAGAAAAGTCACGGCGTAACGCAGATGGGAAGTAACGAACCAGCTGAGTGGCATGAAATGCATCATTGGCGATGTCGTCACACGCCAGTTCGTCTTTCAGCACCATCTTACCGTACGCAACCAGCACGGCCAGTTCCGGACGAGTCAAGCCCTGACCCTGTTTTTCACGCTCAAGCAGAGTTTCATCATCCGGAATATATTCCAGGCCGCGATCCAGGTGACCGGCTTTTTCCATATGATGGATAAAGCGAATCTGCTCTTTTACTGCGGCAACACCTTGCTGCTCTGTCACAGAAATCGACTCAGACTGGGTGTAGGCGTCTTCAATTACAATCTCACCCACTTCCTGTTCCATCGATTCCAGGATCTGGTTACGCTGCTTGATAGTCAGATCGCCATTCGCTACTAAGCCGTTAAGGAAGATCTTGATATTGACTTCGTTATCCGAACAGTCCACGCCACCGACGTTATCAACAAAGTCGGTGTTAACCCGGCCGCCGTTCAGCGCATATTCCACCCGGCCTAGCTGGGTCATACCCAGGTTACCGCCTTCACCAACAATCCTGGCTCGCAATTCGCCGCCATCAATGCGCAGCGCATCATTGGCACGGTCGCCAACATCAGTATTGGTTTCCCGTGATGATTTCACATACGTACCGATACCGCCGTTCCAGAGCAGATCAACTTCCATTTTCAGGATCATCTTGATCAGCTCATTTGGCGCGGCGCTGGCTTTTTTCGTACCGAGCATTTTCTGAATTTCTGGTGTCAGGCTAATCGACTTCGCTTTACGCGAGAAGATACCGCCGCCTTTAGAAATCAGCTCAGCGTTGTAGTCTTCCCAACTGGATCGCGGCAGATTAAACAGGCGCTGACGCTCATGCCAGCTTGATGCTGAATCCGGATCCGGATCAATAAAGATATGCAAGTGGTTAAACGCAGCCTGCAATCGGATATGTTGTGACAACAGCATGCCGTTACCAAATACGTCACCGGCCATATCGCCGATACCCACAGCGGTGAAGTCTGTGGTTTGGCAATCGATACCCAGTTCACGGAAGTGGCGTTTGACTGATTCCCAGCCACCTTTCGCGGTTATCCCCATCGCTTTGTGGTCGTAACCGTTTGAGCCGCCCGAAGCAAATGCATCACCAAGCCAGAAGTTATATTCTTCCGATACCGAGTTCGCCAAATCAGAGAAGGTCGCTGTACCTTTATCAGCGGCGACAACAAGATACGGGTCGTCTTCATCGTGGCGCACCACATTCTTCGGTGCGATCAGATCGCCTTCGATAATGTTGTCAGTGACATCCAGTAAGGCGCGAATAAAGCGTTTGTAACAGCGCTGACCTTCCGCGAAGATCTCATCACGGGTCGTCATCAGGTACTGTTTCTTACACACGAAACCGCCTTTTGCTCCCACCGGCACAATCACGGTATTTTTAACCTGCTGAGCTTTCACCAGACCAAGAATTTCGGTACGGAAGTCTTCCTGACGATCAGACCAACGCAGACCACCACGCGCCACTTTACCGCCACGCAGGTGGACACCTTCAATGTCCGGTGCATAAACAAAGATTTCAAACGCAGGTACCGGGGCAGGAATATCCGGGATCTCGCTTGGTTTCATTTTCAAAGCCAGCCACGGTTTCGGCTGTTTGTGCTCGTCGGTCTGAAAATAGTTGGTACGCAGCGTGGCACTGATCATCTCCATATAACGACGCAGAATACGATCATCATCCAGGCTTTCGACGTTATCGAGTTGTTTGGTCAGTCTGGTCATTAAATCGGCCTGACCTTTAGCGGCGCCTTTGAACTTCGGATCAAAGCGGCGCAGGAACAGATCCACCAGCCCCTTGGCCAGTTCCGGATAATGATTGAGTGTTTCTTCAATGTACTGCTGACTGAACGGGAAACCGACCTGACGCATATAACGTGCGTAAGCGCGCAGAATCGACACTTCACGACCGGTCAGTGACGCACCAAGAACCAGACGGTTGAAACCGTCATTTTCCAGGTTACCATTCCAGATCGCCGCAAACGCCTGTTGGAAACGATCGCGCGCTTCACGCAGATCAACCTGCTTGTCGCTCTTATGCAGCATAGAGAAATCAAGGATCCAGTAGGTCAGACCGTTTGATTTAACGACCTCATACGGTGACTCCCCGATCACGCGCAACCCCAGATTTTCCAGCATCGGCATCACATCCGACAGATGGATAGGTTCATCGCGATGGTACAGTTTCATGCGTACCGCTTTAGAATCCTTGCTCTCTTCCTGCGGTCGATAGAACAACATACCGAGCTTGTTATCTTCATCCAGAGATTCCAGCGTCTCAATATCCGCCACCGCTGAGCCGGGCATCATGTCTTCTTTATACGAGCGCGGGAACGCATGCAGGTATTGCTTCGACAGAGGCAGACCTTTACTTTCGCCCAGATTCGCCACGATCGCTTCGGACAAGCGATCATCCCAACTCGTAGATGCTTCCATTAAGTTTTGCTCTATTTTCTTCACATCAACGTTCATGTTGTTGTTGTCCACACGAACAATGTAATGAGTACGGGCCAGCGGGCTTTCTGAGAAATAAGTGGTGAACTCCACTTCTTGCTGACAACCGAAATAATGTTTGAGAATGCGCTGCGTATGGCGACGCAGTTCGGTGTTGTAACGCTCTTTGGTCACATACACCATGCAACTGAAGAAACGGCCAAACGGATCTTTACGCACAAACAGACGGATCAGGTCGCGATCCTGCATCTGGACCACGCCCATGCCCACTTCAAGCAGCTCTTCTTCACGCGCCTGCAGCAGTTCATCACGCGGGTAATTTTCCAGAATATTATGCAGCGCTTTGTAAGCGTAGGAACCCACCCGATAACCACTGGCTACCAGTATCCGCTCGACCTTTTCGCGGATCAGAGGAATACTCTCGACTGCCTGGTTGTACACGGCTGAGGTGTAAAGGCCGGTAAAACGGTGTTCGCCAATCACTTTGCCTTTGTCATCAAACTTTTTAATGCCGATATAGTCGGTATAGGCCGGACGGTGAATACGTGACTGTTTGTTGCCTTTGGTCAGAATGAGCAGAAACGGCTTTTTCGCTTCCAGACGTGCCGAATCCGGGAAATTCGACAACTTCACGCAGCGCACCCGACTGGCCAGAGAGAACAGGCCAAGGCCCGCTTCTTCGGTCGGACGTAGCTCGGTATCACCTTCTACATTGACCAGGTCATACTCTTTGTACCCCATGAAGGTAAAGTTGTGATTACCCAACCAACGCAGAAATTTGAGCGTTTCTTCATAACGATCAGCGTCAACCGGAATACGATCTTTCTGCTGCTCGAGAGAATGGATGACCTGTTCCAGTTTCGTCGCCATGGGTTTCCAGTCCTGAACCACCAAAGCGGTGTCATTCAGAATGGCCAGAATCTCATCCTTGAGTGCATTCATTTCTTCCTTGCTGCTCAGCCGGTCCACCTCAATGTGAAACAACGACTGCAGTGGCCCTTCGCCCTGATTGATGTTGTCAATCGAACCATCTGCTTTGCGGGCAATTTGAGTCGGGCCATTGAGCATCAGGTGAGCCGTCAGTTCCAACCGGCTTAACGCCATCTTAATCGAATCAACCAGAAACGGGCTGTCCGGCACCACAATCTCAACGATGGTATGCGTGGACTGCCAGCCCTGCTTACTGACGGTTGGGTTAAACACCCGAACCGAGCGCTGCGAAGGCAATTGTTCACTGATGTGATGCCACAGGCTGACTACAGCACCATAAAGGTCGGATTCATTACGTTCAATCAGATCGTCCTGAGCGACGTTACTGAAGAGATGTTGGGCGAGTTGGGTGACGAGGGGTTGATGAGCAAGCTCAAGTTTGTCTTGAATCAGTTGATACACTTTTTCAAGCAGAACCGGCATTAAACTTTCACGCGCGGTCATAGGCGACTCCAGATATTAGAATTATATGCTTGTAAGGTATGCAGTAAGCATAGTGCTTACACTTGGTGATGCATGGACTATTGTAAAAGTTTTATTGATAAAACGTTAATGGTTTTAGGGCCAGAGCGCGGTGAAATGTTTGAGAATGTGACTGATGTACCTGTTTAAATAACTACAAAAATCCTTTATGGCAGAACTTCTAGCTTTACGAACTTGTTATTGTGGTCAGTTGTCAGACGGAATCGACCTTTTACTCCAATCTGACTCAGAAATGGTCGGAAACGACTGGCCGGTAATTGCAGACGCAACCCCTGTTCTGTCACAACCAGTACCTGGCTGGCGGCGCCGCTGTAATGGGAAAGAAATGCCTGATAGGAAATATTGAGTGAAAAAAAATAGTGCTTCACGTTCAGAGCTCTACGGATACCAATGGATTAATAAACTAAGCAACAAAAACAAGTGGCACCGCAGTGCCACTTTTCATCTCAACCGGCGGCAAACAGAGCCGGATTAACGCTTACTGTTCCAGCGCCTTGGTCACTTTCTCGTACAGATCACGCGCCAGGTTATCCATCGCTTTCAGCCCTTCCAGCTCGGCTTTGATTAATGCCTGACGTTCTTCATCATAACGACGGAACTTCAGCAGCGGATCGATAAGACGCGAAGCGACTTGAGGATTACTGCTGTTCATTTCACGCAGAATCTCACCGGCAAAGCGGTAACCTTCGCCGCTCTTAGCATGGAAACGGACCGGGTTCATGTTCAGGAAAGAGCCAATCAGGCTGCGAATCCGGTTCGGGTTTTTCATGCTGAACGCTTCATGACTCATAGTGGCTTTAATCACGTCAAGCGCGTTTTCTGCCGGGTTACAACCTTGCAGCGCAAACCATTTATCCATCACCAGACCATCGTGTTTCCATTTAGCGCTGTAATCCGCCATCAGAGTTTCACGACACGTCAGGCCGGCACTGTTGGCGGCTGCCATCGCGGCCATGGTGTCGGTCATGTTGTTGGCTTGCTGATATTGCGCTTCGGCCAGGGTATTACCCTGCTCAGTAAAGGCCAGATACGCCAGACACGTATTGCGCAGTGCACGGCGACCAATCGCGGCATGCTCAATCGAGTACTCGTCTTGTTTGAGCACATGATAGGTCGCGCTGAACTCATCCTGCATTTCTGTTGCCAGAATCACTTTCAGTGCTTTCAGTACGTTCGCAATCGCATCCACGTCAACACGCTTGTACCAACCCGACACTTCATTATGGCTTGGCAGGGACAGCATTTCCGCAACAAACGCCGGCTCAAGTTCATCACTGAGCAGAACGCCACGAAATGCATCCACAACTGACTCAGGCAGAGTGACGTTGTCACCATTTTGCACACGCTCGATGTTGTCGCGGATATATTTCGCCAGCAGCATCTGACCGGCATCCCAGCGGGCAAACTCATTGCTGGCGTGAACCATCAGGAAGGTCAGTTCGTCATCACTGTATTGGTAATTCAGTTTCACCGGTGCGGAAAACTCACGCAGTAAAGATGGAATCGGCTGCTCTTGCACATTTTCAAACACAAAGGTCTGTTTGGCCTGTTTCACATCCAGGACATGTCCAACCCGCTCGCCATTACATTGTAACGGAATGACCCGGCCATTTTTTGCATACAGTTCAACGTCAAATGGAATATGCAGCGGCTGCTTCTCCTTTTGATCCTGTGTTGGCTCAGTGACCTGCTCTACCGTCAGGGTGTAAGTCTGCGCCGTGGCGTCATACTCACTGCTAACCGTCAGTTCCGGTGTTCCGGACTGGCTGTACCACAAACGGAACTGCTTAAGATCCACGCCAGACGCGTCTTCCATCGCCGCGACGAAATCTTCACAGGTGGCTGCGGTACCGTCATGACGTTCAAAGTACAGTTTCATCCCTTTCTGGAAGCCTTGCTCGCCCAGCAAGGTGTGCATCATACGAATCACTTCGCTGCCCTTTTCATAAACGGTCAGGGTGTAGAAGTTGTTCATTTCAATCACTTGATCCGGACGAATCGGATGTGACATCGGGCTGGCGTCTTCCGCAAACTGCGGCCCACGAATAATACGGACATTATTAATGCGGTTTACTGCCCGTGAGCCCAGATCAGACGAAAACTCCTGATCGCGGAATACCGTCAGACCTTCTTTAAGGCTGAGCTGGAACCAGTCACGACAGGTTACGCGGTTACCAGTCCAGTTATGGAAATATTCATGACCGATAACCGCTTCAATCCCCAGATAATCGGTATCGGTTGCGGTTTGCTCATTCGCCAGTACGTATTTAGAGTTAAACACGTTCAGGCCTTTGTTCTCCATCGCGCCCATGTTAAAGAAATCAACCGCGACCACCATATAGATATCTAGGTCATACTCGAGATCGAAACGCTCTTCATCCCATTTCATCGCGTTGATGAGTGACACCATCGCGTGATTAGCACGATCCAGGTTACCTTTGTCGACAAAGATTTCCAACGCTACGTGACGACCGGATTGAGTGATGTACTGGTCGCGCAGCACGTCAAAATCACCAGCAACAAGCGCAAACAGGTAAGCAGGTTTGGGATGCGGATCTTGCCACGTCACCCAATGACGGCCATTATCACTGCTACCCTCAGCAATTTTATTACCATTGCTGAGCAGGAACGGATACTGGGCCTGGTCTGCTATCACTGTGGTGGTGTATTTCGCCAGCACATCCGGACGGTCGAGATAATACGTAATACGACGGAAACCTTCGGCTTCACACTGAGTACAGAAAGCACCTCCGGATTTGTACAAACCCTCCAGTGCGCTGTTCGCTTCGGGATTGATCAGCGTAACAATCGTCAATTCACATTGGGCCGGTAGCGAGCGAATTTCTAAACCTGCTTCCAGCAAGGTGTAATCCTGCCAGTCAGCGCCATTAACTTGCAGCGCTTTTAATTCCAGTCCTTCTCCATCAAGTGTCAGCGTCGTAGTCTGACCCATTTGTTTGACTTGAGACACCGCGCTCACTGTGGTTGCAGTATCATGCAGATCAAACGTCAATGCGATATCAGTAATGGTATGAGAAGGCTCTTTATAATCGGTACGATATTTGGCCTGTGGATTTTGAGCCATGGTCGGAATCCTTTTGACGTAATAAGATGTGACTAATTGAGGGGCCAGAACGCGGGTTAAGCAATGCACTATCCACCCTGAAAACAATCGTCGCTGCCCATAACGATATCGATCTTAGGCCTGTCAGCGCCAATAACAACCCCCACAATGCAAAAACGAGGTATTTTCACCAAATACCTCGCTCTCTTCAGGCTAATCCCTGCCCGGATGCTTTATTTTTAGTCAATCCGCTTTGTTGCAGTCCAAGTAAGCACACGCCGCTTAACCGCATCACCATCGGCAAGCTAAGTGCCTCGTATCCCACATTATCTGACCCTGTCCAGTACGGCGAAGACAGACCCGTTTTCCACTTCCAGCGTCAGTTGGTCATGGTTAAGGGTAAACTGTGTATCGTGTTCTCCATCTTCAAACATCAACACAAGATGATCGCCTTCCGTATAGAACACACCCTGATGGAGAGCTTCTCCCCCTTTGCCGCCACTGGCCCGAAACAGAAAGACGAAATCCGGTTGGAGAATTAAATCAATACTTTGCAGGTCTCCGGCAGACAAATCATTACCAGATAACGAAGTACTCGACCAGATTCCCGCCAGAGAGTTAGACAAGGCTTTTGTAAATAGCACCCCATTCAGATGAAGCAGATTATGGCTGCTTTTATACTGGTAAACTTGCGGCTCGTCAGAGTTAAGACCGAGAATAATGGTATCGTTACTGGCCGAATACAGGCCTTCCCAGTGGTCGACACTGTAGTCTTTCTTCTGGATATCAATCGAAAAGGTGTAGTCAGATTCAAAATTGAGCCGAATAGCCAAGTAGTTCTCTTTTGATTCCTGTGGATTAGGATTAATCAGATACCAGTCACCCAGCAAAAACGGCTGGTCAAACTGAGTTAAATCCCGGTTGTCTGAATCTCGCACGCTAAAGGCTGAGCCAGAAAACAACAAGCTCAGACAAGCGATCATTATCGCTAACCATTTCATCACGCTTCCCCTCACTTAAAAATATACTTTTCTTTAAGCTTAGGATCGCTACAGTAATAACGCGAAATTATTTGATGCAAATCACAATTACAACCAGATTCAATACTTTACCGACCGTTTTATTGAGCAGGTAACCAATTTGATTTTGTCTTAGTTGAAATTCGTCAACTCTATCCATCAAACCCTAGTGGTTCTTTGGTAAATGCAAATTCCGACATATGAAAACTCTGCCATTTGCCGTCACCTGGCTTTTTGACAATAAAAAAGCGGACTCGAAAGCCCGCTTTTCATTTTATTGTCACCGTCAATTAAGACTGCTTAATCATATCTACCATGATGGAGACAGATTCATCCAGATACGCATCTGGTGCTTCATAATCCTTCGGCACATCTTCGAGTTTCTTGTATTCAGGTTTACCCAGCGCTTTCTGGCGAACGTTAATGCGATCCAGACGTTCCTGATCCGCTTGCTCACTTTCCTGCTTACGTACTTTTTCATTCAAAGACAAACTATTATCGTCTTTTTCAGCTTTGTACTTAGCGATATCTTGCTGAATAAAACCAAACTCGCGATCGGTCGCGATACGCTTCTGGTGCTGTACATTGAGCGCTTCAATCTGCTTATGGAAATCATGTAACGGGCTGTATTTAGCCTGATCAATGCTATCCCATGGCAGCGCGTTATCTTCCACGCTCTCACCGGTATCTGCAGCGTCGATAGCCGTCGGGAACGCAATGTCCGGGATCACGCCTTTGTTCTGAGTACTTCCGCCATCGATACGGTAGAACTTCTGAATGGTATACTGGACGTAGCCCAATTCTTTATCGAACAAATCATAGATATGATTGAGCGAACGATGCTGTTGTACCGTGCCTTTACCATAAGAGTTTTCGCCCAGGATAATCGCACGACCGTAATCCTGCATCGCCGCGGCAAAAATCTCAGAAGCCGAAGCACTGTAACGGTTTATCAATACCGTCATCGGACCGCTGTAGCTGATTTTGCCATCGGTATCGCTGTTCACATTTACCCGACCATAGCTGTCACGAACCTGTACAACCGGGCCACTGGTGATAAACAGACCAGATAATGCCGTTGCTTCGGTCAGTGCGCCGCCGCCGTTATTACGTAAATCGACGATGATGCCGTCAACATTTTTCTCTTTCAGCTCAGCGATCAACTTATCCGTATCCTGAGACAGACCAACGTAGAAACTCGGAACTTCAAGCACACCGATTTTCTCACCGTCTTTGTCGATGATCTTCGATTTCACCGCACGGTCTTCAAGACGAATTTTATCACGAACAATTGTGACAACGTGACTTTTCGCTTCCTTACCTTCCGGCAAGATCTGCAGCTTCACCTTGGTACCTTTCGGCCCTTTGATAAGCTCCACCACATCGTCCAGGCGCCAACCGATGACGTCAACCATCTCCTCGCCATCCTGACCGACACCGATAATGCGGTCACCTTCTCCCAACTGTTTACTGTTAGAAGCAGGCCCACCAGCCACGAGCGAGCGAATCACCGTGTAGTCATCGGTCATCTGCAGCACAGCACCAATGCCCTCCAGAGAAAGATTCATCTCTGACTGGAACTGCTCTGCATTGCGTGGTGACAAATAACTGGTGTGCGGATCAACCTGGCGGGCAAACGCATTCATGTACAACTGAAACACGTCTTCACTATGGGTCTGGGTCAGACGCTTAATCGCGTTGTTATAACGTTTTTCCAGCGTCTCTTTGATCTCAGGCCAGGTCTTGCCTGCCAGTTTCAGATTGAGTGCGTCGTACTTGACGCGCTTACGCCACAAATCGTTGATTTCTGCCAGATCTTTCGGCCAGGCCTCTTTCGAGCGATCGAGCTCAATGGTCTCATCACCATCAAACTTGATTTCGTTATCGAGCAGAGACAGTGCGTACTGAAAACGTGCAAAACGTTTCTCCATCGATAAGTTATACAAGTCAAACGCGATCTGGTTATCGCCCGCTTTCAGTTGATCATCAAGTTCGACGGACCAGGTTTTGAACGAATCAATATCCGCTTGAGTAAACAAGTTGCGATTGTAGTCCAACATCTCAAGATAACGTTCAAAAATTGCTTTAGAGAACTGATCGTCGAGAGTGAAATGCTTGTAGTGAGAACGAGTAAATCTGGATGTGACTCGTTTGCTCGCCGTTTCATGCTGAACTTCTGGAGCAAGAAGAGGAAGGTCTTCTTTATGGAGTTTGGCTTCGAGAGCCTGAGCTGAAGACGCTGCCAGCCAGAGGCCAGCAGCGATCAGAGTTAATTTTGAACGGCATTTCATGCGTAGGAGATTCTCCTTTATGCGCGCAGGTGCTCCGCTTTCACAACCATTTGCAGGCCGTTGCCGAGTTGAACACGCACATCTTCCTTATTGATTTCAACAATGGTCGCAGCCATGTTGCCTTTACCCATGTTCACGTTCACTTCTTTACCGACATTCAGTTCATCAGCATTCAGAGCACGTGTCTCTACTGGTTTTTTGTCTGCTTTTGGTGCTTTAGACTGAGGTCGACGTGCCTGAGGCTTCTTCGCCTTAGGTTTTGCTTTCGCATCATCACGCGCCTGTTTAGCCTGCTCTTTACGACGAGCTTCTACACGAGCCTTGCTCTCAGCTAACGCAGCTTTCGCGTGTTCTACATGTTGCTCTTCTAGTTCACCACATGCATTACCATCGAGATCGACACGAACCGCACCAGCTTTAACGCCGTGCAGGTAACGCCAAGATGACGTGTACTGTCTTAACGCTGCACGAAGTTGAGTTTTGCTTACTTTAGGGTCATCGCTGAGACGATCAGCAAGATCTTGAAAAATACCAATTTTAAGAGGCTGTGCCTCACCTTCTAAAGTAAAGCATTTAGGGAAACATTCAGCAATGTACGCAATTACTTCTTTGCTGTTTTTTAACTTTTCAGTGTTTTCCATGAGGATTCCTGGTTATTGCGGCTGGTCCGCGAAGCATTAAATTCAAATATTTCGGTATTATAGTGACCTGAATACGAAAAACCACAGGCAACAACTAAATTATGCCTTGTTCGCGTGTGAATTAAGCAGCTTTTCTACTTCAGTCATCAAAAACGTGAGTCCTTCTTCATCAGTTTCAGAAAAACGACCAATACTTGGGCTATCAATATCAAGCACGCCGGCGACTTTACCATCAATAGAGAATGGAATTACAATCTCTGAGTTGCTCGCCGCGTCACAAGCAATGTGACCTTCAAAGGCGTGAACATCGTAAACACGTTGTACAGTGTTAGTTTCAACGGCAGTTCCGCACACACCACGGCCAACAGGAATGCGAACACAAGCTGGCTTACCCTGGAAGGGACCTAGTACCAGTTCATCGCCATGCATAAGATAGAAGCCTACCCAGT
This sequence comes from Vibrio sp. H11, assembly GCF_004804295.1. Taxonomy (NCBI): domain Bacteria; kingdom Pseudomonadati; phylum Pseudomonadota; class Gammaproteobacteria; order Vibrionales; family Vibrionaceae; genus Vibrio; species Vibrio sp. H11. Next base: position 105,611 of record NZ_SSHN01000009.1, read on the forward strand.
TAAGGTCTTCCAGTTCCATGTTTAGCAAAGCACTTAAATTCGACAAGTTGGCGATAAGGTCTGGTTCTGATTCCAGTAACGCGACAGCTTGCTTGGTTAAGCGGTGGTAATGTTCTATTTTCATAATAACTTCCGGTGGAAAAATAAAGACTTCATTTAAGGTTCTACGTAGAATCACATCACAGATTAAATAGGATGCATTCTCACTACAATGACGTATACCAGTGACACTATTAGCCGTTCTTGGCTCATAACTCAAGTGAAAAGACATAAGTCTAAGTTGTTGTACGCAAATGCGATTGCGATTGTCGCAACTTTAATCAGCGTACCCATTCCTTTGCTTATGCCCTTAATGGTGGATGAAGTTCTGCTGAACCAACCATCGACCGGTATTGAGCTGATGAACCAACTCTTGCCAGACGGCTGGCAGACGGCCACCGGTTACATCATGTTTACCCTGCTGCTGGTGGTGCTGATGCGCGCGGCCAGTCAACTGCTCAATATACTGCAAAACCGCCAGTTCACCCTGGTTTCCAAGACCATCACGTTCCACATGCGCAGCAAGATGATCGATAAGTTGGGGCGGATCAGCATAAAACAATATGAAACCAAGGGCAGCGGCGGTATAAACGCACATTTAATCACCGATATTGAAACGATCGATCAATTTATCGGCACTACGCTGAGTAAATTCCTGATCAGCCTGCTCACAGTATTGGGTACTGCGATTGTCCTTTTATGGCTCGAATGGCGTCTGGGCCTGTTTATACTGCTGGTTAACCCAATAGTCATTTACTTCTCCCGTATGCTGGGCAACAAGGTCAAACACCTTAAACGACGTGAGAACCAGGCGTTTGAGCGCTTTCAAAACCGTTTAGTTGAAACGCTGGATGGTATTTACCAGCTACGTGCGGCCAATAAAGAGCGGGAATTTCTGGCCCAGCTCACCAAACAGGCCGATGATGTTAGGCGTCATGCCGACAAATATGCCTGGCAGTCAGAAGCGGCCGGTCGCCTCTCCTTCTTACTGTTTCTGCTCGGCTTTGAACTGTTCCGTGCCGTCGCGATGCTGATGGTGGTGTTCAGCGACCTGACAATAGGCCAGATATTTGCGGTGTTTGGCTACCTGTGGTTTATGCTCGGCCCGGTTCAAGAGCTGCTCGGCGTCCAGTTTTCCTGGTACAGCGCTAAAGCGGCCTTAAAACGCATTAACGATTTACTTGAACTCGAAGAAGAACATCGCCCGCCAAGCAAGGTCAACCCTTTCAGCGAAGAGCGGGAAGTTGAGGTGACCATCTCGCACGTCGATTTTACCTACGATGGTGAACACAAAGTACTCGACGATTTATCCCTGACAATCCCTGCCGGTAAAAAAGTTGCTCTGGTGGGAGCCAGCGGCGGTGGAAAATCGACCCTGATCCAGTTGCTGATCGGTGTCTACCGGCAAAATTCAGGCGAAATTCGTTATAATGGCGAAACCTGTGATGACATCAGCTTTGATGTTATCCGGGAACAAATTGCGGTCGTGATTCAACAACCTGTACTTTTTAATGATACTTTGAGGCATAATCTCACGCTGGGCAGCGATTATGATGAGTTGTCGCTGTGGCGCGCACTGGATATCGCTCAGATGCAGGACGTGATCAGCAAACTGAATCACGGTCTCGATACTCAGATTGGCCGTAATGGTATTCGTCTCTCTGGCGGTCAGCGTCAGCGTCTCGCGATCGCTCGTATGGTTCTGAGTGACCCAAAATTCGTCATTCTTGATGAAGCCACCTCTGCCCTGGACACCGCAACCGAAGCGGCTCTGCATAAAGCTTTAACCGAGTTTTTGAAAGGCCGGACAACCCTGATTGTCGCTCATCGTCTGTCAGCGGTTAAGCAAGCGGATCTTATCTACGTTCTGGAGGACGGACATGTCACTCAGTCCGGCACCCATGGAGAACTGGTTGAACAAGAAGGTTTGTATCAGACGCTATATGGTTCTATTCAATCACACGCTTAATCAAAGCGCCGTTCTTGCAGCTCAGCAACAGCCTGATGTTCAAGACATTACATCACGTGACGCCGTCACTATCGTTTGCAGTGAGCGATGCTCATCGTCGGGAAGCAGCCGATGAAAATCAGGTCACTGACCCAGCATAATACCGACAGCCGGACTATCCGGCTGTGTCAGGGCTGCGAGTTACCGGTTGACGTGGTGGATATCCAACATGGCCGCAGTGCCTATTGTCCGCGCTGTGGTACTCAACTTTATCGTGGCGGCAGTCCGTCTTTATCAGGCAATCTGGCGATTGCCATCACCTGTTTACTGCTGTTTATCCCGTCCCAGTTGTTTGACTTTATCAGCATCCGCCTGGTTGGCGTAATGATTCCGGCTTCATTGCCGGCAGGCATTGTCGCCATGTTTGAAGAAGGTTATGGCGTGTTGGCTGTGCTGGTGCTGTTTTGCAGCACTCTGGCACCACTACTGGTCTGCAGTTCGGTGGTCACCGCTCACCTCGCCCTGCACAAGCGCTGGTTTCAACTGCTGCGCTATTCGCTGGCCATGATCCACCATCTGAAATCATGGTCTATGATTGATGTTTTCCTGATTAGCATCGCGGTCTCCTGCTTCAAGCTAAAAGACTTTTCTGACATCTTCGTCGGCCCAGCTTTATATAGCCTGGTATTACTGCAGCTGTTTACGGTATTGCTGATCAGTCGCATTAGTGTGCGTCGTTATTGGGAAGCCTGGCAGCCGGAAATTGAATACCCGCTGCATAATAAACAGATACACTGCCATAACTGCCATCTGTCCCAGTGTGAATCGAGTCACTGTGTACGCTGTCACCATGCACTGCACCACCGTCGCCCGCGTTCAATTGAGCGTACCTGGGCTTATGTGATTGCGGCCGCGGTGGCGATTATTCCGGCCAATATCATTCCGATTTCGATATTACTGACCAATGGTCAGCGCCTGGAAGACACGATATTTTCCGGCGTCGCCTCGCTGATTAACAGCGGCATGATAGGCATTGCGGTGATCATTTTCGTTGCCAGTATTGTGGTACCAGTGGCAAAAATTGTCGGATTGATTTATCTGCTGCTGGCCATCCGCTTTAAGCGCCAGGTGTTTCATCGCCAGCGTATGACCATCTATTACGCTATCAAGTGGATAGGTAAATGGTCCGTGATGGACCTGTTTGTGATTTCAATCATGCTGACCCTGGTGGACCGCGGACAGCTGTTGAATTTTACCCCCGGTTACGGCGCTGTGGCATTTGGTATGGTTGTGGTACTGACCATGCTGGCTGCAGAGAGCCTGGATCCGCGCTTAATTTGGGATAATTACCCAAGCGCCGTTTCTAACAATGAGTCTAAAGATGAGTAAAGAACAGTCGACCCAACCCTCATACTCACCAGATATTCGTCGTAATAAAGGAATATCACCGTTATGGATTCTGCCCATACTGACCATGATTCTGGCTGGCTGGCTGGTGGTGAAAGCCATTCATGATGCCGGTGACCAAATACAAATTTACTTCGCCGATGCCCAGGGGCTGGTATCCGGGCGAACCACGATTCGTTATCAGGGTCTGGAAGTCGGTATGGTGCGTGACATCAAGCTTTCGGCCGATTTATCCAACATCTACGTCGAAGCTGATATCTATCCGGAAGCAACCCGCCTGCTCTCTTCTGAAACCCGTTTCTGGCTGGTAAAACCAACCGCGAGTTTATCCGGTGTCTCCGGACTCGATGCGCTGGTTTCCGGTAACTATATCGCCATTCAACCCGGCAGTGACGTCGAGGGTGATAATGATCATCCGAGTGAGTACCGTGCGCTGGACTCAGCCCCGTCCGATTTACTGGCCGACAGCGGCCTGACCATATCTCTGAAAGCGGCGGATTTGGGCGGTATATCGGTTGGCTCACAGATCGTCTACAAAAAAATTCCAATTGGCGAGGTCTACAGTTACCAGTTAGACGAACAATCCAAATCGGTCATCATTCAGGCTTCAATTCAAGAGCAGTACCGCCACATCATCACCTCCGAGAGCCGATTCTGGAACGTCAGTGGTGTCGGGGCCAAAATTGGTTTCAACGGCGTGGATGTGCATTTGGAAAGTCTCAGTGCACTGATCGGTGGCTCGATCGCGGTGGATTCACCAGACGACGGTGAGCCCGTTGAGCAGAATACCCAATTCAGGCTCTACAAAGATTTGCAGACTGCAGGGCGCGGGATCCCTGTGACCATCAATCTGCCTGACAACAACAACATCAACCCGTCCGGTTCACCAATCATGTACCGCGGAATTGAAATTGGCCAGATCACCAACCTGCAGCTTAAAGATGATCACATTGTCGCGTCCGCCGCGATTCAACCGGCCTTCAGCGATCTGCTGACCAGCGGCAGTCACTTCATCCTGGAAGAGGCGAAAGTATCCCTTTCCGGCGTCAAAAACCTCGCCAATCTGGTAAAAGGCAACTACCTGACTCTGGTGCCGGGTGAAGGCACCAGAGCCCGTAAGTTTACCGCCATCCACCAGGTCGAATTTGACCAGAAGCAGTCGAAATCGATTTCTGTTTCCCTGTATGCCGACAGCTCATTTGGCCTTGATACCAATACCCAGATTCTCTATCGCGGCGTACCTGTGGGAACAGTTACCGATGTTGAGCTAACCGAAGATGAAGTCAAATTCACCCTGCTGATCGACGAACAGTATGCGCACCTGATTCGATCGCGCAGCCGCTTCTACGTCACCGGTTCAGCCAATGCCGAGCTGACCGAATCCGGTCTGAGTGTCTCAATTCCTCCGGCCAAACAGCTGCTGACCGGCTCAATCAGCTTCGTCAGCGAAGGCAGTGAAAAAATTGAGCACAGCTATCGTCTGTATCAAAGCCGTTCTCTGGCTGAAATCGCCAAATATAATCAGTCTGGCTCACAAAAACTGACGCTGTTTGCGCGGGAACTACCACCCATCAGCGCGGGGAGTCCGCTACTGTACCGCAATATGAAGGTCGGTGCGGTCTCTGACTTTAAACTGACCCAGGACGGGGTGCAAATTGAAGCAACGATCGAAAACCAGTACAAACATCTGCTGACAGCCCAAACCGTATTCTGGAACCGTTCTGGGGTTGAGATGGATGCCTCTCTGTCCGGCATTAAACTTAAAGCAGCACCACTGCAGACCCTCATCAAAGGTGGCATTGCCTTCGACAATATTAAGGGCGTAGAGAATAAAGTGGGCAAATTGTGGAAGCTCTATCCCGATTACCAACAGGCACAGAAATATGGCGAAGAGATTGAACTGACCGCCAGAGGCGACACAGGTATTTCCGTTGGCACAGCACTTAAGTACAACGGCGTCCAGGTGGGTGAAATCACCCAAGTGACTCCGGACTTTGCCTCAGATGATATTGTGCTTAAAGCGCGTATTCAGCCAGACTACGCGCCGTATATCGCGCGCAGCGGCTCAGTGTTCTGGGTTGCACAGGCCAAATTCGGCCTGAAAGGAGTGTCCAATCTGCAAAACCTGCTGACTAAATCGATTGAGGTTAAGCCTGGCCAGGGTGCGGCAAGCAAACGCTTTGCGCTGGCCGCGATCCCTTACCAGCCACCAGGTCTTATCCTTACTCTGCAAAGTGAAAGCCGCGGTTCAGTTGATGCCGGTACACCGGTGTTGTACCGGGAAATGGAAGTTGGCCGGGTAACCGAAGTTAAATTGGGCAACCTTGCCGATCGGGTTATCTCAACGATTGAAATTGATGCCCAGTACGCCTATCTGGTGCGGGAAAACAGCGTGTTCTGGAATACTTCCGGACTAGACGTCTCCATCGGCCTGACCGGGGCCGACATCAAAGCAGGTACTGTGGACAGCCTGTTACGTGGTGGTATTACCTTCTCCACGCCGGAGCAAAAACAATTAGCGCCTGCCGCAGGCAAAGGACACACATTCTACCTCTATCCGCAGGCACAAAAAGAATGGACCAGCTGGCGCCCAGCCATCCCAAGGCCTTAACCAGTTAAAGAGTTCGATGACAAAAGGCAGCGCTGAGCTGCCTTTTTGTTTCCCTGCCACCTGCCCTAAAGCAATCCACACCGAAGCTCGCATCAGACATCGCGTTAGGTATATAATTCGGCTCCAAATTCCAGACTGAGACCCTGTTTTGCACTCGAATATCGCATTACCTGAAGAATTTCTCGCCACCATCGCTGAGATCCTGCCCCCGACTCTGAACATGGAGGACTTTGTTGCAGCCTGCCAACGCCCGCTGCGCAAAAGTATCCGGGTTAACACGCTGAAAATCAGCGTGGACTCCTTTGTGCAACGAGCACAGGAGAAAGGCTGGTCACTGGAGCCGGTTCCCTGGTGTGATACCGGATTCTGGATCGAGGCCGACGAAAGCGTGGTTCCGCTGGGTAATACCGCAGAGCACATGGCCGGCTTGTTCTACATTCAGGAGGCCAGCTCAATGATGCCGGTTTCAGCGCTGTTCACGGACGCTCAGGACGAGTTTAATGCGGTGCTGGATATGGCCGCTGCGCCGGGTTCCAAAACTACACAGATTGCCGCACTGATGAATAATCAGGGCGTATTGGTTGCCAATGAATTTTCCGCCAGCCGGGTCAAGGTGCTACACGCCAATATCGAGCGATGCGGTATTCGCAACGCCGCGTTGAGTAATTTCGACGGCCGCGTGTTTGGTGGCTGGCTGCCAGAGCAGTTCGATGCTGTATTGATCGATGCCCCCTGCTCAGGTGAAGGCACCATACGCAAAGATGCCGATGCGATGAAAAACTGGAGCAAAGCCTCAGTGTTGTCGATCGCAGAGACCCAAAAAGACCTGATAGAGAGTGCGTTTCAGGCGCTGAAACCGGGCGGCGTGCTGGTTTATTCCACCTGCACCCTGAGCACAGAAGAGAACCAGCAAGTGTGCTGGCATCTCAAAAACACCTATGGTGATGCTGTTCAGTTTGAGCGTCTTGATAACCTCTTTAGCGAGGCCGACAAAGCCATCACTGCTGAAGGATTCTTACATATTTTCCCGCAGGTGTATGACTGTGAAGGCTTCTTTGTGGCTCGAATCAGAAAACTGGCCGCAGTTGAAGCACCGGCCGTTCAAAAACGCCTGGGTAAATTTCCATTTGAGAAAGCAAGTCACAAAGTCACTGCCGACATCACTCGTCAACTGCAAGAGGCACTGGGTATCACCTTACCGGTTGCGAGCAGTGTCTGGCTGCGTGACAACGATGTGTGGTTATTCCCGGATGCCCTGGAGCCTATGCTGGGTGAACTGAGATTTTCCCGTATGGGGATCAAAATCGCCGAAACGCATAAAAAAGGCTATCGCTGGCAGCATCAGGTTGCCACCACGCTGGCAACCGGCAATGAAACCCAGTCAGTACAACTGACCACGGCAGAAGCCCGTGAATGGTATATGGGCCGTGATGTTCGCCCGGAGAGTCAAAGTGGTCAAGGCGAAGTGATTGTCTGTTACGGTAACGATGTGATTGGCTTAGGAAAATGGGTTGGTAACCGAGTCAAAAATGGTCTGCCACGAGAGCTGGTCAGAGATAAAAACTTATTCTGACCGGTAAACATCAGCACAATATTCTGCACTATTCGCGCGAAAAACTGAGTCTGTACTACACTTAACGTAAAGTAGTCCTGACGTTTGTTCAGCAGTTTCAGACTCGATAAATAGCGCAGGCTCTGCGGAGCCATTCCCCTGGGCCCAAACGCCTTACGTTTCGGGCCTATTTTTTTTGTGTTCTGCTGCGTGCACAGACTGACTGATTAAACTGACCTGCTGACTAAGCGAGCCTTATTATCACAATAAAGCACTGATGCCATAAAAAACGGCCGCCATACAGGCAGCCGTTGATGCATTTTGATATCCCAGAGCATTCACTGTGGCCGAAACCATCAGTCAGCCAGACGGATCCCGTCCTGCTCAATCACGATCTTGCCCTGCTTAAACAGGCCGCCGATGGTTTTCTTGAAGGTGCCTTTACTGGTGCGGAAGGTAGCGAAAATCGCTTCCGGGGTAGATTTATCACTCAGTGGCAGGAAGCCACCTTTCTTTTCAAGGGTTTCAAGAATTTTGCTGCTCAGGTCATCCATTTTCGCGACGCCGATTTTCTGCAGCGCCAGATCGATCTTGCCATCTTCACGGATATTCTTGATGTAACCTTTCAGGCGCTTACCGATAAACAGCTTGCCGAACACATCTGACGGGAAAACCATTCCCCAATGTGCGCCGTTTACAATCGCTTTGTAACCCAGCTCTGAACGCTCAGCGATGATCAGATCAACCTGCTCGTTACGCTGATAGTTGGCCGGCGTTTTATCCAGCCACTTATTAAACTTGGTCGTACCAACAATGCGACCAGAGGCTTTATCTGTGTAGACATACACCAGAACGTTTTGCCCGGCAGTAAAGCGCTTACGCTGTTCACTGAAAGGAATCAGCAGACCTTTGTCTTTAATTCCCCAGTCCGCAAACGCTCCGGTGCTGTTCACACCTTCAATTTTCATCAGGCCCCATTCACCCACCTGGGCGATTGGTGTTTCTGTCGTCGCTGCCAGCTGGTTCTCTGAATCAAAGTAGAGGAACACATCAACAAAGTGCCCCACCTCTAGGCCTTCCGGCACAAAGCGGTTTGGCAATAAAGTCGTACCAAATTCACCAGCATCAAGAAAGACACCAAAATCGGCAATTTTTACAACTTCTAGACTATTAGTCTGACCAACGTTAATCATTTAAAACTGTCTCACATCAAATTTGCAGAGATTATACGTGATCTCTGATATGCTTTCCCCCATTGAACAGAGAAAATTGAGCAATTTTTTCAGGAGTTTTCATTGATCACTGTCGATAAACAAGATGCCGTTACCCTTAAGATCTCTTCCGAGATGTCGGACAGCAAGAAGCTCGATCTGGATATGTATCTGTTTATTCCCGGCGAATTAGGTTTAACGCCGGAAGTGATGTCCGAGGGAGAGTTTTTCTACAGTTCCATTCATCAAAAACGGTCTTACTACAGTAATAAAATTCTGTTACCGCTGGTGCACAGCCGTCTGGCGCAACGCGGCCGTCTCTCTTCTACCCAGTACCGAGTCAGTCTGAGTTTGTTCGCCTATCAGTATGTTATTGCGCTGGACAAAGCGGTCAACCAGCTCAATGAATCAAGTGACAATGTCACTTCTGATGAAGTGGATACGGTGATTGAGTTGTCGCTCGATATTCTCAAACGTTTACGCCGTAATATTCCTTACGAAGAAACCATCAAACGCTATTACGCCAATATTGATAACTACTTGTCCTGGTATACCGAGCAGAAGTTTCTCTCTATGGTGGCCAAATTAAGCCGCAATTCTGAATACAAGACGATTAAAGATCGCCTGATCACTCTGGTCGAGAAAGAACAGGCTCACCGGGCACTTAATCACTACAACTCGGAAAAAGCCGACACCGACATTACCCGCTTAAGCAATAAAATGCGTCTGCTGCGACGCCTGATTGAACATCCGATTATTCTGCGGGAAAAAGTCACCTCACTGGGTAAAAATATGAAGCGTGCGGTAAAAGGCATCGCCACTGGTTTAGTCATGGTCGTGGTGACCATCACGGCAATTACGGCGCGGGATTACTGGGGCGAAATCACCGCTTCATTCATCATCGCCATGTCGTTCATTTATGCCTTGCGTGAAATTTTTAAAGACGATTTACGTGACATCCTATGGCGCGTTATTCGTAAAGGGAAACCGAAATGGCGCCGTCGCTATTTCGATCCGACCACAGGTAAAGAAGTGGGCCAGAAAGACGAATGGCTCGACTACAAAAGCTTGGCACAACTGCCGGACAGCATACAAAACATTCGCAAGAAACGTGTCGTGCAACGTGAAGAGCAGATCCTCCACTACCGCTCGCAGACCGAGATGTCGACCTCCCATTTTATGAGCGGTTATGAAGCGACACGAGAGAGCATACTCATTGATTTGCGTACCTTGACCCGCTTGATGGATAAAGGCTCCAACCGTATCTATCAGCTAAACAACGGTCAGGTAAGCCGTGAGTCGGTTGAGAAACGTCATCTCATCAATCTGATCGTCAAAGAGCGTAACTATAAAGACAAGCCGCGCTATTATCGCTGGAAAATCGTGTTAAACCGAAGCAAAATCGTCGATATTGAAACCATCGAGCTCAGTTAGCATCACAGCATACCTGCTCAGCGAACACGGTTTAGCGGGCAAGAGAGGCAATCATAGTGACTCGCCTGTGATCAACAGAGTTATCCGCTCTTCACGGCTTTAAGGGATAACGTCAGCCAGAACTCCGCCATCGCTTCATCACCATGCAGCGATGGACAAGTGGCGGTAATTTTTACCGCCTGATTCACTCGCTGACCCGTGGCCAGCGTTTCGTCCAGCATGGCGTCAATCAAAGGACCATCGTCGCAGCGAAAGCAGACATCGGCTTCAGGCCTTTTAAGAAATTTCGCCTCGACTTCTTTAAACGCAAGTGACACCGTCACTTTTCGTTGCTGCGCTTTATACATAGCAAGAAAGCCCCCCGCCACATCTGCGCCAACGGCCAACACGCCAAAATACATGCTGTTGAGATGATTGCGATTGCGCCGTTTAAGCGGGATACGGACTATGACTGAGTTATCGTCAAGCGTGAGCAGTTTCGGCCGGCAATACCAGATGAGCGGCACTTTCATAAAGCCGAAATAGTTAAGGTAAAGATTCGCTTTGGTGAGAGCAGAGAACATAGGACTGACCTTACTAGTTGTGGTTATAATTATCGTGACAACTTCAGTTGTCAGACCAGTTCACTTTAGCGCTGCATTATTGTCAATCTGTATGGTTAAAAAACAAGAAGCCAGCCGTATTTGGCTGGCCTCGTTGCGCATCCTTATCAGATCTCAGGTCGCGTTTCAGAAGTTAAAAATCGCTTCGGCCTGGGTATTTTCAACCAGGTAATTTTGTAGCTTGAGGTGGGTTTCCAGTGCTGTCGTGACAATCAGTACCGGTTTTTTAGCCTGCAGGGCCGCTTTAAACACAATGTCAGCCAGCAGGGTTACAGATTCGCTGTCCGGATTGTACAGGTACGACAGTGCCGCATTGTCCTTATCAAGCCCCAAAGTAAACTGAGTCAAGGATTCCCAGTCAATCACTACGCCATCGAAATATTGCAGCAAACGCTCAGCGACCATAACACTGGATGGCACACTGCAGCTGTAAAGCACTTTAAGGCCGTTCAGGCCGCGCGGCAGCCCCTGCTCAGCCAGACGGTCAATGATAGTCGCTGCATCACTTAAAGTACGAACAAAAGGCACGACAATTTCAATATCCAGCCCCTGGTTGCGCAGCTGCTTGATCACCTGACATTCCAGTGCAAACGCCGGTGCATACGCTTGAGATGCGTAGCGGGAAACACCGCGCACACCCATTGCCGGATTCACTTCATCGGTTTCCAGGCTTCCGCCAAGCAGCGCCTGATAGCCGTGGCTATCTGCCGAACTCAGACACACGTGCAGCGACTGATGATGAGGCTGAACCGCCGCGCCGATTTTTTCCACCAGAGTGTCGACAAAATGTTCGGCAATACTTTTACCGCCCAGCATGGCTTCCAGTGAACTTTTTTCCAGTTCAGACAAACTATCAGTGCCCGTGACCAGAGCCGGATGATAAAAGACGCTCTCGGCAATGAGCTCAGATAAAGAGACAAACAGATAAGAGCTTGGTGCCTGTTCGGTTGCTTTTGGCAAGGTATTTCCCAGAGCCAACTGCTCATGGATGGTTACGTTGTGTTCTAAACTCATTACTGCTCCGTTTATCATTATGTTGTACATGTCGAAAATACCTAGAGAGCCGCAGAAAAACAAGCCCACAACTCAATATTTATTGATTATTTTTGCATAAATTTTCACTTTACAGGAAATAGAACACCTCTTATCGCTTAACAGTTTATTATGCCCCCTAAATTCGTTATCTTTACTACCTCGCAATAAGAGGACAGGCTATCCTATGCCATTACAAACTGATGAATTAAGAACCCAAGCGCTGGGTCCGATGCCTACTCCGGCAGAACTTAGCCAAGCCCACCCGATTACGGATGAGGTTGCAGAGCGAATTGCCAACTCCCGTGGCCAAATTGAACGCATTCTTTCCGGAGAAGATGATCGCCTGCTGGTGATTGTCGGACCTTGCTCTGTACACGACACTGAAGCGGCGCTGGACTATGCACAACGCCTGAGTGCCATTCAGGGTCAGTACGCGAACGAACTGTTTATCGTGATGCGTACCTATTTCGAGAAACCACGTACGGTTGTCGGCTGGAAAGGCCTGATTACCGATCCAAACCTGGACGGCTCTTACGCACTGGAAACCGGTCTGAATAAAGCACGCCAACTGCTGCTGAATATCAATAAACTGGGCCTGGCCACAGCCACTGAGTTTCTGGATATGATCACCGGCCAGTACATTGCTGATCTGATTAGCTGGGGCGCGATCGGTGCCCGTACCACTGAATCCCAGATCCACCGTGAGATGGCTTCTGCATTATCGTGCCCGGTCGGTTTTAAAAATGGTACCAATGGTAATGTGAAAATCGCCATTGATGCGATCCGTGCCTCTCAGGCCTCACATTACTTCTACTCGCCGGATAAAAACGGCCGTATGACCGTATATCGCACCAGCGGTAACCCATATGGGCACGTGATTCTGCGCGGTGGCGACAATGGTACCAACTATGATGCGGCCTCTGTAAATGAAGCATGTGCAGCTCTGGCTCAATTTGATCTGCCACAACGTCTGGTGGTTGATTTCAGCCACGCTAACTGTGAAAAGCAGCACCGCAAGCAGCTTGATGTCGCCAAAGACATCTGTCAGCAGATTGAATCCGGCAGCCACAAAGTGGCCGGCGTCATGGCAGAAAGCTTCATTGTGGAAGGCAACCAGCCAATGGACGATCTGGACAACCTGACCTATGGTCAATCTATCACCGACCCATGCTTAAGCTGGCAAGACACCACCAGCATGCTTGATATGCTGGCTCAATCTATTAAAGTGCGCCGTGCTGGCTGATCAGCCGCATCGGTTAATTTATTAAGGAAAAACTAACATGCCTTCTTTCGATATTGTTTCAGAAATCGATACTGTTGAACTGCGTAACGCGGTCGATAACTCAAACCGAGAGCTTGCGACCCGCTTTGACTTTCGTAACGTTGACGCCAGTTTTGAACTGAAGGATGAAACAGTAAAACTGGGCGCTGAAGGTGATTTCCAGCTGCAACAGCTGATGGATATTCTGCGTAGCAACTTGGCTAAACGCGGCGTAGACCCACGTTCAATGGAAGTGAAAGAGTCTGTTCATTCTGGTAAGAACTGGTACAAAGATGTCCTGTTCAAACAAGGGATCGAGACTGACCTGGCGAAAAAAGTGGTGAAACTGATCAAAGACGCCAAACTGAAAGTTCAAGCGTCGATTCAAGGTGATAAAGTTCGTGTCACCGGTAAAAAGCGTGATGATTTGCAAGCGGTTATGGCGCTGCTGCGAGGGAGTGATCTGGACCACCCGTTCCAGTTTAATAACTTCCGTGACTAACTCACTGACCAATAAAAATCCAGCCTCAACGCTGGATTTTTTATTACAGATAACTCGTAATCACCCAACTCATCCGGTTACCCAAACTGCTTCTCTATCGCCACCGCATTAACGCAATAGCGCAATCCGCTTGGTGGCGGACCATCCGGAAAAACATGCCCCAGATGCGCATCACAACTGTTGCAACGCACTTCTACCCTTGGCGTCGCTAGTTGAGTGTCGATATGATACGAAATCGCATTCTTGGTCGCCGGTTGTGAAAACGATGGCCATCCGCTGTGAGAATCAAACTTTGTTGCTGAATCGAACAGTAAAGTCTGACAACACACGCAATGGTAGATCCCGGGCTCAAACTGCACACACATGTCTGAAGAAAACGGACGCTCCGTGCCATGATCTCTGGTCACGTAGTACTGCTCTTCCGTCAACTCAGCCTGCCACTGCTGCGGAGTTTTCTCAACCCGGTGTGAAGGCGCCAGATTCCCCTGCTGCGCTAATTCCACCACATCCTTCCAATTCAGCATATTTCCCCCTCGGTTAGCCTTTTGCACCAACCGTGTGAACAGTGAATTTGTCAGACTGCCTAAAAATCTCATCAGTCCGTCTTAAAAAAATAGCCCATCATCGATGAGCTATCACACATTGTTGCGCTACGCACACGTAAAAAATAAACAGTACCTAGCGAAACAGCATCTAGCGCTTCAAAGCCCGATCTCTTCCGATAAGGCTTTAATCTGCTCCAGATCCATGCGACGCACGCGGATCATCTGATCAATCTCACTGACGCGCGAATTGGCCTCATCCTGCTTATCACATGAGTCAGACTTAGCATCCCAGGAAGCCCCTTCAAGATACGCATCGCAATCATTTTTAAGCGTTTTAATTTTCGGCACTAAATCATCACGCTCTTTTTGCAGCGATTCCAGTTCCTGTTTGATTTTTAACTCTTTTTGGAACAACTCACGCGAACGTTCAAACATCGTTGCCTGCATATCTGCCTGACGATTTAACTTGTCGTTCTTCTCATCCGCTTTAGCCAGATCTTGCTTGCGGTTAGACAATTCAGCTTCCAGCGAAGCATTGACTTTTTCCAGCTCGGTCACTTCTCTCTGTAATTTGGTGAGCTCTGCTTTGTTCTGTTCACGCTGATCGTCCAGCGCAGCCTGTAACTTCTCCTGCCACTCTTGGTTGAGTTTTTCAGTACTGTCCTCTACCTGAACTTTCTGATCTGCACCGTCTTGCTGCGCCTGTTTATACTGAGTTTCCAGCGCCTGATAGGTGGTTTCCCATTTGGAAGCGGTCACCGAAGAGCCGACCAAACCGCCTAAAGCCAGACCCAGTGCCGCGGCAATACCGATATAGAGATAACTGCGTTTATCGCGCTCTTCAATCACGACCACATCGTCGTTGTCGTCTGAATGTTTTTGGTTCAAGTTTTACTCCTAAATCCCATCAGCGAATGAGTTCAGTCACCACGACCGAGATCGTATAAATTACCAAAGCGGCGACCAGTGTCACGACGATGCCTTTTTGCGCTTTTTCGCTGGTACCATAGCGAATCAGAAAAAAAGCTAAGGCAATCAATACTCCGATTGTGATCAGTCTGATCATAACTCACCCCTTTATCTATATCTCTTTATACCACTTATAGCGTATCAAAGGTCAGAGAAAAGTTTAATCCGGCACATCTTGACCAAGAATGACGCATTCCATTGAATTTGTAGATGACATCACACTTTGTTTTGGCTAATATTCTCGGGCAAATTATCTAACCATATAGATAATTGTTCCAATGAAGA
Source organism: Vibrio sp. H11 (assembly GCF_004804295.1). NCBI lineage: Bacteria > Pseudomonadati > Pseudomonadota > Gammaproteobacteria > Vibrionales > Vibrionaceae > Vibrio > Vibrio sp. H11. Next base: position 121,012 of record NZ_SSHN01000009.1, read on the forward strand.
CTGCAGGAGAGAGGTTGTTAACCTATTTTTAACAAATAGGCCAGACATACCCGCCGAAGAAGTAAATCTTTCAGGTGCTTTATTCTTCCCCAAGAAGAATAGCGAGGACTGTAGTTGGAGGAACCTCTGGAGAGAACCGTTCAATCGGTCGCCGAAGGAGCAAGTTCTGCTTATCCACTAAGCAGAGTGAAACTCTCAGGCAAAAGGACAGAGGAGTGAAAGGTTATCCGGGACAGCCTGTCTGTTACTGGCTATTCGCATTTTGATCAATGAGATCCGCCCTTTCTCTCTTCTCCTTAGATTTTGTTTATTAAGGGGAAAATATGACCAACCTTCTTTCATTATTACAAACTATTGATAGCTTCGTATGGGGCCCACCTCTACTTATTCTGCTGGTCGGAACCGGTATTTATTTCACTTTTCGTTTGGGCCTGTTGCAATTCCGTCATCTTCCGACCGCACTGAAAATGGTATTCAGCCGTGATAAATCTGAGTCCGCGCAAGGCGATGTGTCCAGTTTCGCTGCGTTATGTACGGCTCTATCGGCCACAATCGGTACAGGTAATATTGTGGGTGTGGCAACCGCAATCAAACTCGGTGGCCCGGGCGCCCTGTTCTGGATGTGGCTCGCTGCTCTGTTCGGCATGGCGACTAAATATGCTGAATGCCTTCTGGCGGTAAAATACCGTAAAACCGATGCCAACGGTCAGATGATTGGCGGCCCGATGTATTATCTGCAATACGGTGTAGGTTCAAAAGTACTGGCGGTCCTGTTTGCGGTATTCGCACTGGGTGTGGCGTGCTTTGGTATTGGTACGTTCCCGCAAGTTAATGCAATTCTGGACGCTACTGAAATTTCATTTGGCGCATCCCGTGAAGCCTCTGCTATCGTTCTAACCCTGCTGGTGGCCTTTGTTACCATTGGTGGTATTCAGTCGATTTCCCGCGTTGCCGGCAAAGTCGTACCAGCTATGGCAGTATTTTATGTCATCGCCTGTCTGAGTGTGATTGTCACCAACGCCGATCAGCTGTTAAGCGCTCTGCAACTGGTACTGACTTCCGCATTCAGCTCATCAGCAGCGACCGGCGGTTTCCTGGGCGCAAGCATCATGCTGGCCATTCAGTCCGGTATTGCGCGTGGCGTCTTCTCCAACGAATCTGGCCTTGGCAGCGCACCGATGGCAGCGGCGGCAGCCAAAACCAACTCTTGTGTAAAACAGGGCCTGATCTCGATGACCGGTACTTTCTTCGATACCATCATCATCTGTACCATGACCGGCCTGGCTCTGATCCTGACAGGTGCGTGGCAAAGTGATTTCTCTGGTGCCGCCATGACCACACACGCCTTTGCCGTGGGCCTGAACTCAGAAACCATCGGCCCGATGCTGGTGTCGATTGGTCTGATGTTCTTTGCGTTCACGACGATTCTGGGCTGGAACTACTACGGTGAGCGCTGTGTCGTCTTCCTGTTTGGCACCAAGGCAGTACTGCCATACAAGGTGGTGTTTATCGCTCTGGTCGCATCAGGCGCATTCCTGAAACTGGATATGATCTGGGTGATTGCCGATATCGTAAACGGACTGATGGCGATTCCAAACCTGATCGGTCTGATTGCACTGCGCCACGTCGTGGTTGAAGAAACCAAAGTATTCTTTGCCCGACATACCCGCTCTGAACAAACATCACTCGCCTCACAGCAATCATAATCGGGCTGCGGCATCGTAGAGATGCGATTGCAGCGATCAAAAAAGCGCTCGTTTGAGCGCTTTTTTGTATCTGACTCAGACCTAAATTATGCTGCATCTTTTTCCAGCAATAACTTTACGCCAAGTGCCACCAACACCAAACCGGTCGTGCCTTCCATCCAGCGCATAAAAGAGGCATTTTTAAGTAAGTTCTTGGCTGAACTTAACGCGCCCGCCAAACCGCATTGCCACACCATCGCAATCACAAAGTGAATGGCTGCCATCAACAGAGATTGCAGTAACGGCGAGTATTCCGGATTGATAAACTGAGGCAAAAACGCAAGATAGAACACCGCGGTTTTCGGATTCAGTACATTGGACAGAAAGCCCTCACGCAGCGAGCGTTTCACACTCAGTTCGGTGTGTGACAGCGTCGCCACATTCATGCCCTGCCCGGTTTTCAGCAAGGTACGCAAGCTAGAGATACCGAGCCAAATCAGGTACGCCGCACCAATCATTTTCATAATGTGAAACAGTTCAGCCGACTGAGTCAGGATCGCAGAGATGCCAATCGCGGAAAACGTCGCGTGCACAAACAAGCCGGCACAAATCCCCAAACTGGTGACACAACCATCAACCATACCGGCGCGGGAGGTATTACGAATCACCAATGCCGTATCCAGGCCCGGAGTTAAAGTAAGAATAGTTATTGCGATAAGAAACGCTTCAATGTTCTGGATGTACATATCAATCCCTGAAAATTCACAAGAAAGAACCTTATACCGTAAAGCGCTTGAACTGTCTTTAACAGATTACCATCAACTAAGAAAAGCCCTGCGATCATTGCAGGGCTTCAGCAATTAAAGCTCGACAGTCAGATTAATATCGCCAATAGCAAAGCGTTCAGTTAAAACGATCGATTCCGCTATCCTTTAAGAATAGCCATCGTTTAAGAATAAATGACCTGAGGCAAAACCGGGGACTGCGCTGCCTCGCCGCTAAATCCGCTGCCGCTGCCGGCGCCACCGCCTGAGTTGAGGTTAACGCCGGCGCCGGAGAGATGAACACCTGCCGGATCAACTTTGACAAAACTGCCGCCCGCTTTAACCGTGATTTCACTGCCCGCTTCAATCACCACTTTTTGGCCCGCTTTAATGTGTACTTCACTGCCTGAGTCATTCACCCAGACACTGCCAGCTTTAATATGCAAAGAACCATCGATGATCAGAGTTCGGTTGCCGGTTACTGCTTCGCGCTGTTCATTGCCGACGGTCTGGTGCTGATTGTTTTTGATCTGGCTAAAGCTATCGTTTTCCACCGTCAAATGCTGATCGTGCTTCACCACAGTGGTGCTGTCATTTTCCACCACCGCATCGAAATCTTTCTGGGCATGCAGATAAATCTGTTCACTGCCCGCCTGATCTTCAAAACTGAGTTCGTTATAACCTTCACCCTGATGCGTTTCACTACGCAAAATGGTTTTCGTTTTATGGTCCGGTAACAGGTAAGGTGCCGTGTTAGTCGCATGATAGGTACGTCCGGTTACAATCGGCTGATCCGGGTCGCCATTGAGAAACGAGACGATAACTTCGTGGCCGATGCGCGGTATCGCCACCATACCGTATTGACTGCCGGCCCATCCTTGAGAGACTCGAACCCAGCATGAGCTGTGTTCATCCCCATTCGAGTAACGATCCCACGGGAAATGCAGTTTTACCCGGCCGTATTCATCACAGAAGATCTCTTCGCCTTCCGGCCCCACCACCATCGCTATCATCGGGCCATCCACCTGAGGTCTTGGCTGAGGCCGGGCACGCCAGGTCACATGGCCCGGAATCAGAGTAAACTGATTCGCATAAGTCGTCGCGCCGCTTCCCGCCGCTTCTTCCAGAGCTTGTGGTTGAGCGCCCTGGTGAAAAGCACTGACCACCAGCCAATCCCGGTTCATTTCATCATCAGAATGGTCTTCGAGATCAAACCGGGTTCCGGCACGCAATAGCGGTTGATTACTGGTGCCGCTCGCTATACGCGCGTCACGACGTAAATACTCAAGGCGGATTTGGCTGAATGCTTTACCATTCACATCATCTTTGTAGCGTCCTGGCGCATCAAAATGCTGATAACCTGCCCGCTGATATTGCATTTCAGTGCCGTCAGCACTGTGGGCAAATGAGTAGGCTGGTTTTTTAAAGCTGTAGTCCTGCATACAGACCTGGCTGACTTCACTTTGTGTATGCTGGTTCAGGCCTGATATGTAAGGGCTGTCCATCACGCCACCGGCTAACGTATTGTAGGCAACCGGATCCGGTAGTTTAGGCAAGCTGTCGGTCGCATCGCTGAACACCAACGTATGCTTCCCTTCTTCATGGATGAAACGGTACACAAGGCCCTCTTCCGCGGCGAGGCGCAGTAAGAAATCGAGGTCAGATTCACGGTATTGAACGCAGAACTCGCGTTGACTGCACTCGCGGGTCAACGCAAAGGCGTAATCATTAATGCCCATTTCCTGCAGTAATACCGACAATATCTCCGGCACTGTTTGCAGTTGGAATATGCGACTGTTGTGACGCAGAGACAGACGTTCTAAGGCCGGAACCAGAGTCAATGCATAAAAGCTGTGGTGATGCCCGGTATCTGCCTGAGTAAACTCCCGCACAATGCCGTTCACTCGCTGTACCAACTCTTCGTCCCGATACATTCTGAGTTCAGCCTTTTGGTCAACGACCATATCCGCGCTTAAATTCGCTTGCCGGCTGGCCAGTTGCAGACGAAAACGAAAGCCATGACATGCGTCACCGTTGATCAGTTCACTGGATAAGGTTTCGTGTCCATCAAAGGCACGCACAACCAGTGTGTCTTCTTCCAGTCCTTCCACATGAATCTGATACTTTAACGTTGCCATTCTGCCATTCCTTGATATTTGGTGAAAATTATCGCGAGAATTCAATAAACCCTAAACGCAAAACACCCGACGACCATCTTGTATCAGGCGGTTCGGGGATGCTTTGTGCTTAGCGCTCAGAAGTTGCCCGCAGCAGCGGGCAACATTATTGACTCGTAACGTCATGCAAACGTTACTTGATTCGAGCGTAACTTACGCTTCGATTGGCTTGCGCCAGTCATCAGAACCTGAAGTCCCTGCGTTAACGTGATCCCAGGTAATCTTACGGTATGACATCGCAACCGTCAGATTCTGAGTGAAGTCCGCTTTAGCCGGATCCTGACAGTGCGGCATTTCACAATGGATATCGACAATAGAAGCGTTCTCCAGTTTCGTCGTGAAGAAGTTCTCTTGCTTACCTTCGATCGAAGTACGGTACCACTTCAGCTCAACATTCGTCATTTTTTCACCTGATGCCAGCGCGTTGTAAAGCAGAGGAACGGCTTTGTTCAGTGACACAGTGAAAGTAAATGGTTTGTGGACACGCTGGCCTGAAGGCTGACCAGATTGTGGATCAGTCGGTACAGTCACGTTATGGTCAAAGTACTGAACCAGCATCTGGTCTTCGTGGCCTTCGACGAAAGAATCGCCGATTGAATCAGCAGTACATGCGCCTGCAGTGATAAGACCCTGGGTTTGACCTTCAATTGAGATATAACATGGAGTTGGCATTGCTCATTCCTTTATGACGATGTAATAAAAGTCGTTGTTCATGAGCAAGTGGTGAATCAACAACCAAAGCTTATTCATAAACAAAGATAACTTTGCGCTCTGGCAAAAATCTGCATTCAGCGCGGATACACAGATTAAGGAGCAAAGTCGGTGCCAAAAGTGACGTCTATAAAAATCAAAGAGTTATAGTTTTACAGTTGGTAGTAGAGCAACATCCTGCCTCTGCTCAAGCAACTTCTTGCTTGGCGGGTAAGATTTCACTATGTCAAACACCGACCTGAATCACTTGTTAATCTGTTGCACGTTGATACACTTCCTGCACATTTTGTCTCACAAGGTCATTTCTATGAGCGCATTCAATAAGTTAGTTAAGCATTCCCAAAAGGTTTCTCATTTTAATCATCTGTCCGCGATTTGCGGCTGGGATCAGGCTGCGGTTATGCCGGTCGGGGGTGCAAAAGCCCGCTCTGAAGCGATGGCTGAACTGTCTGTACATATTCACGGCCTGATGACTCAACCTCAACTGGAAGACTGGTTTGCTGAAGCTGAAACCGAGTCGCTTAATCAGGAACAACATGCCACGCTGCGTGAGATGAAACGCCAGTGGCAACAAGCCAATGTCCTGCCAGAAGCATTAGTCGAAGCTAAATCGCTAGCCGGTTCTAAATGTGAGCACGCCTGGCGCACACAACGTAAAGAAAATGACTGGCAAGGTTTCGAGAAAAACTGGGCTGAAGTGGTCAGACTGTCACAGGAAGAAGCGCAGATCCGTGCCGAATCCACCGGTACAACGCCTTATGATGCCATGTTGGATATTTATGAGCCGGGAACCACCAGTGAAGCGCTGGATCGCGTATTTGCGGACGTAAAAACCTGGTTACCGGGCATGATCGATGATGCCATTGAAAAGCAGCGCGGCGACCTGGTTCTGGAACCAAACGGGTTCTACCCGACTGAGCGTCAGAAAGCGCTGGGGCTGGATGTGATGAAACTGCTTCAGTTTGATTTTAACCACGGCCGCCTCGATGAAAGTGTCCATCCGTTTTGTGGCGGTGTCCCTTCGGATGTTCGTATTACTACCCGTTACAATCAGGATGAATTCATTCAATCACTGATGGGAATCGTCCATGAAACCGGCCACGCACGTTATGAACAAGGGTTACCGCGTCACTTAGCGGGAACGCCGGCCGGAGAAGCGCGTTCTATGGGAATTCATGAATCCCAGTCTCTGTTTTTTGAAATGCAGCTAGGCCGCACTCCAGCCTTTATTGATCATCTGGCTCACTTGTCTGCCGAGCATTTTTCTGCTCACAATGACCGCGTATTCCAGGTTGCGAATATTCAAAAACTGTATACCCGGGTGAAAAAAGACTTTATCCGCGTTGACGCCGATGAACTCACCTATCCGGCCCACGTCATTTTACGCTACGAAATAGAGCGCGATCTGATGAATGGTAATATCAAACACACCGATGTGCCCGAGCTGTGGGACGAGAAGATGCGCGCCTCGCTTGGCCTGAGTACCAAGGGCAATTACAAAAACGGCTGCATGCAGGACATCCACTGGACTGACGGCGCATTCGGTTACTTCCCGAGTTATACCCTGGGCGCGATGTACGCGGCGCAGTTTATGGCAGCAATGAAACAAACCGTAGACGTTGATGCCGCGATTCGGAGTGGCGATCTGACTCCGGTTTTCACCTGGCTGTCAGACAACATCTGGAGTAAAGGCAGTACACTCACCACCGATGAACTGGTGAAGCAAGCAACCGGTGAGACTCTGAATGCCAAGCATTTCCGCACTCACCTGACCCAGCGTTATCTGGGCTAAAGCAAACGACTCGGGTAACACGATACCGGTTACCCGAGTCCGGTATTGTTCGTCAGAGTATACGTCGGCTAAATCACCCGAGCCGCTTGTTCCACTTGCCGCCGTGTTGAAGGCGGCAATTCTCTTCGCTGTCGAACCGTACCTGTTTCGCAATATCTTTGACTTGAACCTTGATGGCGGCTAACTCGCTTTTCAGCACCTTCAACAGACTGGCTTTATCAGCGTCATTTAAGTGCTGATTGGTGTCGAATACGCAGACAATGGTCAGTGAACGCGGAAAATCAGCGTAGTTGACTAAGTGAGTCAGCCACTCAAAGCCTTGATGGCTTTGTTTCAGGCTTTCACACACATCCGTCAAGGCAATACGCAGTGCGTTGTCTAGCTTCTTATCGTTTTTTTTCATAAAGATTTGGCTTGTCCTTCTCGCTTCATAACGCCGCGTGACAAATAGCAGCGCAGACTTAAAACGAGCCTTTTATACAAAGGCCGCATTTTAAGCGATTCAGAACTCAGGGTAAAATTACCAAGCATACCCAATATAGTGGAATATCGTTTCACAGCAGATAGCCCAATATTCAGATATAAAAAAACCAGCCATCACAGGCTGGTTTTTCAACGCACTACTTCTTACAGGAAGTGGAACGTCGCATTCAGGCTGAACGTGTCGATGCTGCCGTTATCCACTTCATATTTGTGGTAGCTGGCACCAACGGAAACTGGACCCATAAGGAAGTATTCAGCGCCAACACCGTACATGATATCGATATCGTCATCTTTGTTACCGTTCACTTCTGTTTCCCAACGATGCACACCACCACGCGCATAAACGTGCAGAGGACCGAAATCGATACTTGGTTTCAGAGCAACATACACCGTTGAGGCATCAAAGCTGTTGCCATCAACATCAAAGTCGCCAAAATCTGTGTAACCCGCTTCCAGACCAACGATTGGCAGAATGCCGGTACCCACGTGGATGTTGTAAGACGTACTTTCATCGCCTTTGTAATCGGCCTGACCCACAGAAGCACCGCCGTAGATCCAAGAGTCAGCCAGCGCTGTTGAAGATGCACTCAGTAAAGCAAGTGCCAGTAAAGTCTTTTTCATGATTAACCTTCTCATTGTTATTAGGCAATGCTCCCTGCGGTGATTCATTGCCACGTTGCGCCAAATTATAGTGATACTGATAATCTATGCAAATAATATGCCCGGCTTTCAACCACTTTTAGCACGCATCAATGGCATTTTTAACCCGTTTATCCGAAACCGGATACGGTGTGCCTAATTGTTGAGCAAAGAAACTGACCCGTAACTCTTCCAGCATCCAGCGAATTTCTTTCACGTTATCCGGAATCGCCACACCTTTCGGAATCTTATTGAGCAGCTCTTTGTAATCCTGAGTCACCGACTCAATCTTCAGCATATGCAGGCGATCTTTATTCGGGTCAATCGGCAGTTTTTCCATCCGGCGCTCAATCGCTTTCATGTAACGCAGAATATCCGGCAAGCGTTTCCAGCCACATTCTGTGGCGAACCCTTTAAAGATAAGCCCTTCAATTTGCGCTTTGATGTCAGACAGCGCAAATGCCATGGTAAAGTCAATTTTGCCTTTGAGACGCTTATTGATGTTATACGCCGTAGTGAGGATCGTCTCGACCTGCTGAGCAATATCGACCACAGTGTCACCCAGCTCCGCACGGACGAACTCTTTCAGCGCCTCAAACTCTTCAGGCTGCCACGCCATACCACCACGCTGCTCAATCAGCTTATCAATACCACAGGCAATACAGTCATCGATCAGATCCATCACCTTGCCGTACGGGTTAAAGTACAAGCCAAGCTTGGACTTGTTCGGCAAGTTCGCATGCAGATACTTAATCGGTGACGGCACGTTGAGAAGGATCAGGCGGCGCTGACCTTCACGCATCGCATTGTGCTGCTCCTGCTCCGTTTCAAACAGCTTGATCTCCACACTGTCTTTGTTGTCGACCAGCGCCGGGTAGGCTTTGACTTCAAAGCCGCCACGTTTTTGCTGATAAACGCGTGGTAATTCACCAAACGACCAGGTGTGCAGATCTTTCTGCTCAATATCGTCGTCGGCCACTTGCGACAGCGTTTCCTGCACCTTCTCTTTCAGGCTTTCTTTCAGCTCATGCAGATCCTGGTGCTCTTTCAGCTTACGGTTGCGATGGTCAACGGCACGGAACGTCATGCGCAAGTGTTGCGGCACTTGTTCCCAGTTCCAGTCTTCACGCAGCACTTCCACACCGGTCATACGGCGCAGTTCGCGCTCCAGAGCGCCCAATAACGGCCCCTCCATCGCTTTAGCTCGCGCCAAAAAGGCGTCGGCATAGTTAGGTGCCGGCACAAAGTTTTTGCGCAGTGACTTCGGCAATGACTTGATAAGGCTCATGACCAGTTCATGACGCAGCCCCGGGATCTGCCAGTCAAACCCTTCCGGTTCAATCTGGTTCAGGATCGGCAACGGAATATGCACCGTGACACCGTCACTATTTTCGCCCGGCTCAAACTGATAGCTCAGCTTGAGCTTGATGCCGTTCTGATGCCAGAAATTAGGGTAATCCAGCTCAGTAATATGGCTGGCATCGCCTTTGAACAGCATCTCTTTTTCAAAATTGAGCAGATCAGGCGTCGCTTTACCGGCCTGTTTCCACCAAGTGTCAAAATGTCGTCCCGAGACAACCTCGGTATCAACACGCTGATCATAAAACTGGAACAGCTCTTCATCATCAACCAGAATATCGCGGCGACGTGATTTATGCTCCAGCTCTTCCACTTCCTGTAGCAGGGCGCGGTTTTGTTTAAAGAAAGCGTGTTTGGTTTCCCACTCGCCTTCTACCAACGCACTGCGAATAAAGATTTCACGGCTCAGCGGCGCATCAATGTTACCGTAATTCACCAGACGCTTAGGCACGATCGGAATTCCGTACAGCATCACTTTTTCGTACGCCATCACTGCAGCGCGTTTTTTCGACCAGTGCGGCTCGCTGTAGCTGCGCTTAATCAGGTGTTTCGCCAGTGGCTCAATCCATTCCGGTTGGATCTTGGCCACCATACGCGCCCAGAGCTTAGAGGTTTCCACCAGCTCGGCCGACATGACCCACTTAGGCTGTTTTTTGAACAAGCCAGAAGCCGGAAAAATGTTGAAACGGGCATTGCGCGCGCCTTGATACTCGTTTTTCTCCGGATCTTTTGTACCGATGTGCGACAGTAACCCGACCAGAATCGCACTGTGTACGCTCTGATAACTGGCCGGCTCATCATTCAGTTTGAAATCCATCTCACGCATTGACTGATGCAACTGGAAATAGACATCCTGCCATTCGCGAATACGCAGATAGTTGAGGTAATCCTGCTTACACTGACGACGGAACTGATTGCTGCTGTGTGCTTTCTGCTCTTTTTTGATGTGTTCCCACAGATTCACCAAGGTCAGAAAATCCGACTCTTCGTGGAAGAAGCGGCGGTGCTTGTCATCGGCCGACTGCTGTTTATCACTCGGACGCTCACGCGGATCCTGAATCGACAGACCGGATGCAATCACCATCACTTCTTTCAGGCAGCCAAAACGCGGCGCTTCAATCACCATACGTGCCAGGCGCGGGTCAATAGGCAGACGGGCCAGCTTACGGCCAATCTCAGTCAGGCGCTTTTTCGGATCTTTGGCTTTATCGTTAATCGCGCCCAGTTCTTCGAGCAGACGCACACCATCCTGGATGTTACGTTTATCCGGCGCTTCAACAAACGGAAACGCTTCAATGTCACCCAGCCCTAATGCGGTCATCTGCAGAATTACGGACGCCAGATTGGTACGCAAAATCTCCGGGTCGGTAAATTCCGGACGTGACAGGAAGTCCTCTTCTGAATAGAGGCGGATACAGATCCCCTCTTCGACACGGCCACAACGGCCTTTACGCTGGTTAGCACTGGCCTGCGAAACCGGCTCAATCGGCAAGCGCTGTACCTTAGTGCGGTAACTGTAGCGGCTGATCCTTGCCGTACCCGGGTCAATCACGTATTTGATGCCCGGCACCGTCAGTGACGTTTCCGCCACGTTGGTCGCCAGAACGATACGGCGTCCGGCGTGCGGCTGGAAAATCTTGTTCTGCTCACCGGCCGATAAACGGGCATACAGCGGCACAATTTCGGTGTCGCGCAGCTTACGTTTGCTCAGTGCGTCCGCGGTATCACGAATTTCACGTTCACCGTTCATGAAGATCAGAATATCGCCCAGGCCTTCATCGCACAGTTCATCCACCGCCTCGAAAATGCCTTGCAGCTGGTCACGATCGCTTTCATCTTCACCGGCCAGCGGGCGGTAACGGGTTTCCACCGGATAGGTCCGACCGGAGACTTCGATGATCGGCGCGCCACTAAAGTGGTTAGAAAAACGCTCCGGATCGATGGTTGCCGACGTGATAATAACTTTCAGATCGGGGCGACGCGGCAGCAGCTCTTTGAGATAACCCAAAATAAAATCGATATTGAGGCTGCGTTCGTGCGCTTCATCGATGATGATGGTGTCATACTGATTGAGAAAACGGTCGTGCTGGATTTCTGCCAGCAGAATACCGTCCGTCATCAGTTTGATTTGCGTCTCGTCAGAAATCTGATCGTTAAATCGCACCTTATAGCCGACGAAGCCACCCAGTTCGGTTTCCATCTCTTCTGCGATACGGTTCGCTACCGAGCGCGCCGCCAAGCGGCGTGGCTGGGTGTGGCCGATCAGGCCAAACTTACCGCGTCCCAGCTCAGCACAAATTTTCGGCAGCTGAGTGGTTTTACCTGAACCGGTTTCACCTGCGACGATCACCACCTGGTGCTGTTCAATCGCTGTGGCGATATCTTCACGTTTCTGGCTGACTGGCAGAATTTCGGGATACTCGATTTTTACTTTATGTGCGCTGCGTTGCTGCACCACCATCATCGACTGAGCGATATCGAGGGCAATTTCGTCCAATGCCGCATCACGTGCCTGCTCGTTTTTAATTTTACTGGCACCGGAAATACGTTTGTTGAAGCGAAAACGGTCTTTGATAAGGCACTGATTCAGTGCCTTTTTCAGCGACTGCACATTGTTGGATTTGGCAACCGCGTTCTTTTCTGTGTTGGGCTGTGACTGAGTCAAAGCAGGTCCTATTCATTTTTCACTTAAAACTGCGCGGATTGTATCACAGAGTTATGCCGACGCAGGTATTTGCAGTCGTTCAAATTTTTTGAATGAGTTCAGCAAATCCACCTACTTAAGATGTCGCGAGTATCTCATTATTATCACTTCCCTAACGTGTTACCTCCAATTAAGGAACTTCTTATGTCTCGTGTACTTGCACTTAAATCCAGCATCCTTGGCGAATATTCTCAATCAAGCAAACTGCTCGATGCTTACCTGACCAAATTTGACCAAAACGAACTGACCGTGCGTGACCTGGCGGCCGAACCTCTGCCAGTACTGGACTTCGCAGTCGCAACTGCGCTGCGCTCAAGTGAAGATCTTTCTGAAGAGCAACAAGCTGTTGTCGCGCTGTCTGACACTCTGATCGCAGAAGTCAATGCAGCGGACACTCTGGTAATTGCTGCACCAATGTACAACTTTACCATCCCAACGCAGCTGAAAAACTGGATTGATCTGATTGCGCGTGCTGGCGTTACTTTCAAATACACGGAATCAGGTGTCGTGGGTCTGTTCGAAAACAAAAAAGCAGTCGTGATCACCACTCGTGGCGGTATCCATAAAGATTCAGCGACTGACGTGGTAACGCCTTACCTGAAAACAGTTCTGGGTTTTGTCGGTATCAGCGAAGTTGAATTCGTGTACGCAGAAGCGCTGAACATGGGTGAAGAGCCGGCAGCAAAAGGCATTGAATCAGCGAAATCTCAGCTGGACGCCATTACTCTGTAATTTCTGCCCTGTAATTTGTACTCGGCCATATTGCCGAGCACCAGCGCCTGAATACCCAGTATGCAGGCGCACAAGGAAAAGTGAAGCCCAAGCATCTATTCACTTTGCTGACTAAAAGGCAACGTAGTCATACGCTGCCTTTTTATTTATCTGTTTCCAGCTATCGGATTCCGACTCTTTGCCAACCGGGGAAATGTTGCCCATTCACTCTGCTTTTTCTCACCATTTACGCTCGATCACTCACTTATTGTACAACTGATGAAAATAACTCTTAGTTTTCAAGCAAATTGGCCGCTAAAATAGTAGCTAACCCCATTTTTTAACTGACAACACTGTGAAAGTATCTGAATTCAAAGCCCTGCTAGACGCCTTACCCGCAGACTGCGACCCCGATATAGTGATGGGAGAAGTTTGGCTGCCTGAACAATTAGTGGCGGCGCAGCTGGATCAAAAACTGCTATTTCTGGAATTTGATAACGCGCCGGAAGAAGGTCAGGGTGACGAGGAAGGACGCGGATTTGTCGAGCATGAAATCGAACTGATCCGAGAACAAATTACACAGCTTTTACAGGAAGATAGTTCACAGCACGATAGAATAGAGGCAATGTTAGGTATGCTTCTGGTCGCGCATGAACGTACCAGCTCGGAATTCATCGAGATGCTGGGTACATTGCAAGAGGAACAGTTGCAAAAAGAGCTTTAGGAGCCGGAATTGACCCGATACCATCATCGCCGCTTACCCTTTGTCCTGGCTGGTCCGATCGTCAGAAAAGCGACTGCAAAGGAGCTGGTTATCTGGCTTGCCACCAGTCAGGCGCCCGAGGGCGAGCTGCAACTGTACGACGATAACCAGAACTCTGTGCTCTCCCAGCCGCTGACTTCCAGCGATAGTTATCAAATCGGCGCTCATGCCTGGGTCACCCTTCTCCACATCAGACACGATTTTAACGTACCGGCCAAATACCAGTACGACATCACCACGCCGGACGGTCAGCTTAGCGAACTGTGTGCCGAGCTACTCTATGACGATGAAACCCGCTTTACTTTGTGGCTGAGTGGCCAGGCTGATTACGTACTGCATGGCTCATGCCGTAACCCGCATCACTTCGCCAAAGACGCCTTGGTTGTTGCCGATGAAAAAGTCGCTGCGCAGCTCCCTGAGGAGCGTCCGCATCTGTTGATGATGAGCGGAGATCAAATCTACGCCGATCACGTCGCCGGACCGACTCTTTTCGCGGTACACAGCGTCATTGAGCGGCTGGGTCTTTATCAGGAACGCTTTGAACAATCACAGGTTGAAGCCTGTCATGCACCGGTCAAAGACAGTCATGAGCTTTATCAGCATCCACACTGTTTTTACCAGCGCAATAAGTTGCTGCCTCATTCCATCGGCGAACAGCGCTTTTTTGATCGGGTGCTGCCACGTAAGCCCACCCCGATCTTCAGCTCTACCGATAACGATAACCACCTGATTAGTTTGGCCGAGTTTTTTGCTATGTATCTGCTGACCTGGTCACCGGTGTTATGGCAGGACATCGATTTTGATGATAGCCCGCAGCTACAACTGGCCAAGACAGAGCATCAGATTCCGGCCAACAAACAACAAGAATGGCAAAGCGAGCTGAAACACATCCGGACTTTCTATGCCGGCCTGACACATACCCGGCGACTGCTGGCTCATATTCCGACCTACATGATCTTCGATGATCATGATGTCACTGATGACTGGAATCTGACCGTAGGTTGGGAGCAAGCGGCCTACAGCAATGCCTTTTCCAAACGCATTATCGGTAATGCACTGATCAGTTACTGGCTGTTTCAGGGCTGGGGCAACGAACCGGATAATTTTAACGACGAATTTCACCAACTGGCCCAGAAGTATTGTGCCCAGCCGGACAGCCAGCACCAGGATGACTGGATTGATGCTCTCTATCCATTCGAGAAATGGCACTACACCACCGACACCAGCCCCAAAATGGTGGTGTTGGATACACGCACCCGGCGCTGGCGCTCTGAGTCACGCATGAATAAGCCCTCCGGCCTGATGGACTGGGAAGCGATGATGGAATTTCAGCAGGCGCTGCTTGATGAAGAGAAAGTGATAATTGTCTCTGCCGCCCCCATGTTCGGGGTCAAGTTCATCGAAGCCCTGCAAAGGCTGATGACCTGGCTGGGTAAACCACTGGTGATTGACGCAGAAAACTGGATGGCCCACCCGGGCAGTGCCAATACGCTGGTGAGTATTTTTACCCACACCAAAACACCATCCAATTACGTCATTTTGTCCGGTGATGTGCACTATTCGTTTGCTTATGACATCCAACTGCGCTCACGTAAATCGAGCCCGAATATTTTCCAGATCACCTGCAGCGGTATCAAAAATCAATTCCCGGAACCCTTGCTGTCATTTTGTGACACGATGGACCGCGTACTGTACAGTCCGCGCTCACCGCTGAACTGGCTCACCAAACGCAAGCGTCTCAAAATCAGGAAACGAGCGCCGAGTTCAGAAAAAATCAAACGATTAGTGAACTCAGCAGCCCTCGGCGAACTCAAACTAGATAAAAGTGGTAAACCACATTTGGTCTCTATTTTGACCAGCAGCGGTGAATCGATTGATTTCCTGCCGACTAAAGATAGCCATGAATAGCTAAGCAGAGAATAGCTAAGCAGAGCCATTCATCGCGATAAAGTTGAGAAAACAAATCCCGTGTTTTATGGTTTCATCATCATCAAACACTGACTCTCAAATTCGATCAACTATCATAAAATTACAGCAAGACAAAAAGGCTTCACTATGTTTAATGCGATCACATCCATGTTCAAACAACTGCTCGAAGGGCAGGATCTCAGCCAGCAGAAAACCAGCCCGAACCTGGCTATTGCCTGCCTGCTGAGTGAAGTGGCCGGTGCCGATCATCAAATTGAAGAGCAAGAGCAGAAAGCCAAACTGACGTTGTTAAAACGTTTACTCGATTTAGATCAGGAGGAAGCACAGCAACTTTTAACCCGTGCGGACGAGCAGATTAGCCACTCGGCGTCGCTGTATGACTTCACCTCTCAATTGCGTGAGCTGACTCAAGAAACGCGTTTTGAATTGATCAAAGCGATGTGGGAAGTGGCGCATGCCGATGGAGAAATCGACCCGTTAGAAGATGCGGTCATTCGCAAAGCCGCTGAACTGCTGTACGTTGATCACAGCCAATTCATTCGCGCCAAGCTGATAGTGACCGGCAAGTAAGCGGGCGACTCCTGCCCTCATAAAAAAGCGCAGTGCCGAAGCGCTGCGCTTTTGAGCTTTCTATTTTATGTATCGGTTGATGCCCATCAAACCAAATAACGTTGTCAGTCTGAACTCACTGCAATCACCTTACCGGTCAGCTGTGACAATACAATGACAGATGAATGAACGCCTGGTTAAACGAATCATCAACAAAAAACGTGACCAAGGACAGATTACAGCATGACTAAGGCCAGTTTGGCCAGATTATAAGCATCGACGTAACCGGAGTGCTGGCGCCCTTCCCATTCAATACCTTTCGCTTCCTGTGCCGCGCGGTGACCAATGCGTTTGTCTTTAAGACGATTCTGCATCCGGTACAAGGTTGCCAGATTGACAAATTCCTTAAATGGAACTTCAATGCCTTTTGCACGGCACTCATTGATCAAAATCTGATCATCGCGGCCCCAGGAAGCATAAATTTTGTTGGTGCCGCCGAAATTCTTCACCATCGACTGGATGACAGCCGCCAGAGGGCGTCCCTGCTTTTCAATTTTACGCGGGGTAATTCCGGTCAGTTCGACACAAAATAACGACACTTCGTCGTGCTCAGGTTTGACGTAATACTGCGCGCGTTTGACAATTTCACCGGCAGTCAAATCGATTTCAGCCAAACCGACTTCAATGATCTCACCCGTTGTGCCGACTCCGTTTTCATTCCAACAGCACATTTCCAAATCGAAGCACACCACACGGTTATAGTTCATTGCCACATCTAGTCCCCAGTCGAAAATTCAAAGCGCGCTATGTTACCCAAGTCTGAGATAAAACTCGACGCTCAATCGGCAATTTAATCTGCAATTGAGAGCCTGGCCCTCGCTCATGGCGAGTTTTTATACCAACTTGGTGGCTAATAGATCATCTTTCTGGGCAATACTCTCCTGTCGAGCGACCTAAAATGGGTCATCAGAGCGCTCAGCTTAAGCTAAGGAGGAACCTCCAACTCTTAACGTGCCGCAATTAGCGTCGCTCAGAGCTTAAATTTTGGTTAAAATTTAAGCCATCAAACCGGGAGGAAACCGAGATTCCGGCTTTTGTGCAAGCCTTATCCCTTGAATATGGTAATATCCGCCCTTATTTTTTACTAAATTCTGACTATTCTGTGCAATGAATATTGCAATCGTTCATTGCCTATACACATCTACAGAGATTTCATCATGAACTTCGATTTAAATATGATTCCAACGACCTTCGATATGCTTCATGCTGGTTTAACTGCCACAAGCGTTTTGCTGTTAATCGTGGCGGTAGCACGCAAGTCTAAAGTAATTGAGAAAGTGGTTGAAAAACCGATTGAAAAGATCGTTGAAGTCGAGAAACCGGTCGAAAAGATTGTCGAAGTAGAGAAAGTGGTTGAAGTTGAAAAAGTGGTTGAAAAAGTGGTGGAGGTCGAGTCCAAACTGGCTACTGCGTCTACCGATTCGGCCATGCAACTGCTCTCTCTGTTCCAGCAGGAAGCTCGCCTGATCGATTTCCTTCAAGAAGACGTGACCAGCTTCTCTGATGAAGAAGTGGGTGCAGCAGCACGCGTGATCCACTCTGGCGGTCAAAAAGTACTGAAAGAATACGTGACCTTGTCACCTGTTCGCAGTGAAGAAGAAGAGTCGCGCATTACTATCGCTGAAGGCTTCAACCCACAAGAAGTTCGTCTGACCGGCAATGTCACCGGCAATGCACCATTTACCGGTACTCTGGTTCACAAAGGCTGGAAAGCCGATGCGATGACGCTGCCAAAACTGGCGCAAAATTACGATGCTTCAATCATTGCACCTGCGGAGGTGGAGCTGTAATGGAACATAATCAAGCATCACAAGCACCAAAATACAGCGTGGGTATTGACCTGGGGACCACACACTGCGTGTTGTCTTATGTTGATACCCAAAATGAAGACGCCCGCGTTGAAGTGATGGCGATCCCGCAAATGACCGCACCGGGCACAGTCGAAAGCCGTATGCAACTGGGCTCGTTTTTGTACCAGCCACATGAGCATGAGATGGCGCCTAATGCACGCCGTCTGCCGTGGACAGAAGAGCCAAAAGCTCTGGTCGGTGCGATCGCGCGCAACCTGGGTGCCAAAACACCGATTCGTCTGGTTTCCAGCGCAAAATCCTGGTTGTGCCATGGCGGAGTGAACCGCCGTGACGCATTCCTGCCACAAGGCAGTCCGGAAGATGTGGCTAAGGTTTCTCCGCTACGTGCAACAGAACTGTATCTTGCTCACCTTAAAGAGGCGTGGAATCACCTGCATCCGCAGCATGACCTGTCTGAACAGGACGTCACCATCACCGTACCGGCCTCTTTTGATCCGGCGGCGCGAGATTTAACCGCTGAGGCAGCACGCAATATCGGCCTCGCTCATCTGACCCTGCTGGAAGAGCCGCAAGCGGCGCTGTACAGCTGGATCGATAACAGCCAGGACAAATGGCGTGACCAAGTCAACGTCGGTGACGTCGTACTGGTAGTCGATATCGGCGGTGGTACGACTGACCTTTCGCTGGTCGAAGTCACCGCAGACGAAGGCAACCTGACCCTGAACCGTATCGCAGTCGGCGAACATATCCTGCTTGGCGGTGACAACATGGATCTGGCGCTGGCCTATCGTCTCAAGATGAAACTGGCTCAGGAAGGCAAAGAACTGCAACCGTGGCAGGTGCAGGCGATGACACACGCATGTCGTGATGCCAAAGAAGCTCTGCTCAACGATGCTGAATTGCAGGCTGTACCGATTGTGGTACCTAGCCGTGGCTCGAAACTGATGGGTTCGACCCTGAAAACTGAACTGACTAAACAAGAAGTGCAACAGACTCTGGTTGACGGCTTCTTCCCTCAGGTCAGCGTTGCCGACCAGCCGGTACAACGCTCGCGCGGCGCTCTGACTCAGATGGGTCTGCCGTACGCGCAAGATGCCGGTATTACCCGTCACATCGCCGCGTTTCTGGCTAAACAAGCCAATGCGCAAGGCCAGGCAAATTCGGAAACTGCACCGTTTAACATGGCAGGTATTCCGGGTATGCCGGCCGCCAGTATCGAGTTTATCAAACCGACCGCTATTCTGTTCAACGGCGGGGTATTGAAATCTGACCTACTGGCACAACGTCTGCTCAGCACCATCAACCAGTGGCTGACCGATGCGGGCACTGCAGCCGCTAAACGCCTGACTGGTCTGGATCTTGACTTAGCCGTTGCCAGTGGCGCGGCGTACTACGGCGCAGTTCGCCGTGGCCAGGGCGTACGTATCCGCGGCGGTATTGCCTCGGCTTACTACGTGGGTATTGAAAGCGCAATGCCGGCAATTCCGGGTATGGCGCCTCCGATGGAAGCACTGTGTGTGGCACCGTTCGGGATGGAAGAAGGTTCCGGTGTCGCTGTACCAAGTCAGGAATTTGGTCTGGTGATCGGTCAGCCGGTGCATTTCCAGTTCTTTGGCTCCACGACTCGCCGTGAAGATGTGGCCGGAACTCACCTCGATTACTGGGCACCGGAAGAACTTGAAGAGCTGCCTGAAATTCAGGTCACTCTGCCAGTTTCCGAAGGACGTCGCGAAGGCGAAGTTGTACCGGTGACTCTGGCATCACGCGTAACCGAACTGGGTACCTTGTATCTAGAGGCCATCGCCTCTGACAATGGTCAGAAATGGCACGTTGAGTTTGATGTGCGTGAAGGAAACGACGCGCAAGAGAGCAACGCGCAGAGTAGCGACGCTCAGCAGCAATAATGACCAACGGCACCTCAACGGGTGCCGTTCATCTATCTCACACCCGCCCTTGAAAGTGGTCAGCCGTTAAGCGTATTTCCGCCGGCTGCCTTGAGTGTCCGCCTTCACCGTGCCGGGTCTACACGAGGTTAATCATGACAACTCCAAGTTTTCTTGTTGGGATCGATTTAGGCACCACCAATACGGTCGTGGCCTTTTGTGAACTTAGCGACGATCTTGAAAATGCACCGGTTGAACTGTTTCCGATTGATCAGCTTATCGGCCCCGGTGAAGTGGTTCGTAAACCCCTTTTGCCCTCTTTTCGCTATCATCCGGCACCAGGCCAGGTAGCTGGCAGCGATCAAACCCTACCATGGGAGCACGAACCGGTCGCCGGTGATTTCAGCAACGTGATTGTCGGCGAATGGGCGCGCGATCTGGGTGCTAAAGTCGAAGGCCGTCAGGTCTCCAGTGCCAAAAGCTGGCTATCACATCAGGCCGTCGACCGTGAGCAGGAGATCCTGCCGTGGGCTGGAGCCAGCGATGTCGACAAGGTTTCCCCTGTCGTTGCCAGTGCTAGCTATCTGAATCATATTCGCCAAGCCTGGAATTATCGTCACCCTGGTAACCGCCTTGAGCATCAGGACGTGGTCGTGACCGTACCGGCTTCGTTTGATGAAATCGCGCGTAAACTGACTCTGCAAGCGGCAAAACTCGCTGGCCTGCATAATATCGTCCTGCTTGAGGAGCCTCAGGCAGTCTGTTACGACTGGTATGCGCGCCACAAAGCGACTGCGGCACAGCAGTTGGCAAATCTGCCGCTGATCCTGGTGTGCGATGTTGGTGGGGGTACCACCGACCTGAGTCTGATTGAAGCGAAATTTATCGAGGGTGAACTGACGCTCAATCGCATCGGTGTTGGTGAGCATTTGATGCTTGGCGGCGATAACCTTGATCTGGCTTTGGCCCATCTGGCGGAATCCCGTTTTCATGAGGGGAAAAAACTGACAGCTTCGGCACTGACTAAACTGATTCAGCAAACCCGCCAGGCGAAAGAAAACCTGCTCTCATCCCACGCACCGGAGACGGTTAAAATCACAATGCTGGGCAGTGGCTCAAAACTGCTCGGCGGCACTAAAAGCATAGCGTTAAGCAAACAAGAAGTGCATCAGATTGCTCTGGACGGATTTTTCCCGATTTCTGAATTTTCTGAGTTGCCGGATAAGCGCCGCAGCGCGGTGGTCGAGTTTGGACTGCCTTACGTTTCCGATCCGGCGGTAAGCAAGCATGTAGCGGAATTCCTGACTCAGCATCAGGCCGTCGCTCATACGGCTCTGGGTAAGACCGATAACCGTTCACCCGCCGTCCCGGTCGGCGTGTTGCTCAACGGTGGTGTGTTTAACAGCACACTGATCACCGGGCGTATGTTGCAGCTCTTGGATCACTGGCGTGGTGAACCCGTTACTCAACTGGATAACCCGCACCCCGACTGGTCTGTCGCACTGGGAGCCGTTGCGTTTGGTAAAGCGCGGCGTGGAGCCCAGCTTAAGATAGGGGGTGGCTCTGCCCGCTCCTATTTCCTGCACTTACAGGAAAAGAACAACATGGGCAAAGCCCTTTGTCTGCTTGCCAAAGGGACGGAAGAAGGTCAGGAAATCCGTCTGACCAGCCGCCGTTTTTCTCTCACCCTGGGAGAACCGGTGCGTTTTAATCTGCTGACCTCAACTCATGATGCACTGACGGATAACGTGGCGGTACAGAACGGGGTTTTAGTGGCAGTGAATCCGGATAAATTCCAGCCACTGCCTCCCTATATTACTACGTTACAGGGTGACGAAAATATTCAATTACACGCCAACCAGAAACAGCGGGTAGAGGTTCAGTTAGCCTGCCAGCTCACAGAGGTCGGAACACTGAAAATAGAATGTGTTTCGGTCGAAGACGAGCAGCAGCGCTGGCTGATGGAGTTTGAAGTTCGCCACAGTAACCAAGACGGCGACGATGATACACCGAAAACCAACCCACGCCTCGAGCAGGCACAGCAGCTGATCACAAAGACCTACAGCGGTAATAAGAGCAGTGCCGATGGCAACGCCATTAAAACCCTGAGCAAAGATCTCGATAAGTTGCTCGGCAAACGGGATGACTGGGATTTCTACACGCTGCGCAGTGTGTTTGACACTCTGGCACAAGGCCGTAAGCGTCGGCGCCGTTCAGAGCAACATGAGAAAAACTGGCTGCGCCTGGCCGGATATACGCTGCGCCCGGGATTTGGTGACGTGACCGACAGTTGGCGCGTTGATCAAATCTGGAACCTATACCAACAAGGTATTCAGTTCGCCAACCATCAAGGCTGGACCGACTGGTGGGTATTCTGGCGCCGTATCGCCGGGGGGCTCAATCAAGAGCAACAAGAAACAATATTGGCTGATATCGCCAAATACCTCCATCCTGGTGCGGCCCGCAATCCGAAATCCGCAAAAGAAGCACAAGATAAAGGGTATGAAGCCATGGTCCGGCTGGCGGCGTCATTGGAACATCTGGATGTTGAAGATAAAGTGCTGCTGTGTACCTGGTTTATCAATAAAGCACTGAACCAGCCCCAGTTTGTCTCTGCGCACTGGTGGGCCGTCGGTCGTCTTGCTGCACGTACTTTATTGTACGGCAGCGCACATAATGTTGTTTCCCGTGAGCAGACCCAACAATGGTTACCAAAACTGCTGGCTGAAAACTGGCTGAAAGAGCCGATGATCGCGTTTGCCGCAGTGATGATGTGTCGCAAGACCGGAGACCGGACACTGGATATTGCCGATGATTTACGAAATCAGGTACTGGATAAACTCAAACAAAGCAAAGTGCCAGACTCCTGGATCCACCTGGTAGAGGAAGTGTCTGAGTTGGATGAAAATGAATCCAAACGAGTATTTGGCGATGCGCTGCCAAGCGGTCTGACCCTGCTGCCACACTGATCAGCAAAAGATAGAATCTGCACCAGTGAAATGCCGAGCGAGAACCATAAAGCCGGAGCGTTATATTCCGCTCCGGCTTTATTGAATCCCCCGACATCGCCTATCTCGTCCGGGCAATGCGACTTTTAAATGCTAAACCAAAGGAACCAATCGGTTACGTCCAGTTTCTTTGGCATCATACAGCGCAATATCCGCCATCTTCAATGCACGTTGCAGCTCACTCGAATGGCTGACTTCCGCAATACCGATACTGACCGTCATCGCAATATCCAGTTCACCGGCAATCAGATGATTCCGGCTCACTTCTCGGTGAAAATGCTCGAGCCGAAGCTGATTGGTTGCCTGATGACCCGCCAGCATAATAGTGAATTCCTCACCGCCATAACGTGCGACTAAATCACCTTTAAACTCGCGAGACAGAATGTCGGCAATATGGCACAGGGCCAGATCACCGGCATCATGACCATAACGGTCATTGACCTGTTTAAAGTGGTCAACATCGAGCAAGGCAATTGTCCAGGTGTTTGAGCTGTTATCCAGCTCGCTACTCGCTTGCTCCATGAAATAACGTCGATTATACAAACCGGTCAGTTCATCATGCACTGCGCGATAATGATGCCACTCAATTTCGTCATAAAAGAAAAGAGATAAAATAGAACCCAGGCTGACGATGGTCAGTAAATTCTGGCCGACCAGGACACCACTCAGAAAATAAATTGTCGAATCAAACAATTGATACAATGTCGCCGGTAAAAAAACCAATAAACTGGAAAGCACCAGACAAAACGTCAGCAGTTTTTCACCACCGCTTTTTTTGTTCATATGGCGAAATGCAAACCAGGCACTGTAGAGGTGGACCGCTGAGAAACTAACAGCAGCCAGATTGACCCGCCACTCAAAATGTTGCGGGAAATTCTTTAGCAACCAGAACTGAAATGCGGTGTACACGAAAGTATGCAACGCGGCAAATGCAAACCATGTGCGCTTAACCGGATACTTAAACCAACTCATTACACCAAACAGCAGCATATAAGTGACGGCCTGGTACAGAAAGTTGTTGCTTAGTACAACCCATTCAATCGAGACCCAGCCACGCATCACCGTGGTACCGAAAGCAATTGAAAAACATAAAAAATAGGCGGCAAACCACCCTGCCGTCGACACTTTATGATTATTGAGCTTTCGTCTCGATAGCAAAAGAAACAGACAAGCAATAACACTGCAAATGGTATTATTCAAAATGCTCGCCAGTTTTAGCACGTCAATATCAAGCAAAGTTATTCACTTCCATTTTTTACGAGGCCAGGCTCGCAGTCATCAGTTTTAGCGTTGTTTTAATCATTGTGAACCGCACAAAAGCTAACTTTGGCAACAAAGTACCGACGTTAAGATTGCCCGCTAATATTAACCCATTTAATATATGTTGATAATAACATTTCATTCAATAAGTCTGTTTTTTGTGCAATTAAGTCTCGCAATTCAGGCACAAAGCGTAGTAGAATACGCGCCCTCGCTTCATCACGCAGAACAAAAAGTCGACAATTCACACACAGTATATGAAGCGGTATACCCAAACATCATGGAGTTGCAGGTAGGCGGTAAATGAGTAAATCCCTATGAGCATAGAGACATTATGTGATTGGGGTGAATAAAAGCAGCCAGCACTGCTGCAGCTTCAAGTAGGAAGGGTATATAATAATTATTTCGTCTTGGCAGGAAAAATAATCAAGGCTTTGTCCTGGCTCAAGATATCTGAGCTGAAAACGTTTTAATTTGAATTATGGCTTATGAGAAATTACGGTGTGATGTTATCTGACGTCAGAACCGCAGCCGATATGCCACAGTTATCTCTTCACTCGTTAGATTATTGTACAGTCAATGAATCAAGATAAATTTACTCATATCTATCGTCTGCCCGGGTCGCTGCAAATCCGGATTGCCAAGTGGCAAGCGACGTTTAGAGGCACTTCAGACATCGTTCTGCATAATGCGCTGATTGAGCGTAATAAGCAGTATCAAAAACCGGGCTTTCTGCCCCGGGGGTGGTGTTTGTCTCCGTTTTCTGAAGACGATATTTCAATTACCCATCACGGTAGTTATATTCAAACCACCATATTGACCATGCTGGATCGAAAAGTGGCCTATAAGCGAGTCTATTTATCACGTATGCCACTTGAACAAGCTGAACCAGCACTGCGTGCATTTAAGCTGGAATGGATGCACAAATACAATCGTGTTTTGAAAAAATACAACCAGATCAAAAAGAAAGAGTTTCTCCAATTTGCACGTGAGGAAGTGGAAACACTCTATCCATCGCTGCCGAAAGGAGAGTTTGACCGTAACTTGTGGAATCGGTTGGTGATATCTGAGCTTGGACCGGAGAAAAAATTCTCTAATCCTTATTATGTTGTTAAAGCAGATTTTTGATCATCCGATTTGAGAACCATCAAAATTACGGTCGAATTTCATCTGCGGACAAAAAAAATGGCTCCCGCTGGTTAATTTCGCCTGATACATAGCTTCATCCGCTACACGCAACAGCTCAGCCATATCCTGACTCTGGTCAGGATAGAGGCTGACACCGATACTCACACCGACCGACAGGCTTTCTCCACCGATGTCCATAGGTGCACTCAACTGCTTAATCAGCCGTTGTGTTTTTTTCGCGACACCATGAAAGTCTTTGATTAAATTCAGACACACCACGAATTCATCACCGCCCAGCCTGCCACTAAAATCAGACTCACGAATATTCGCTTCCAACCTGGTGGCGATTCGCGTCAATACTTCATCACCGACGTCATGCCCTTTGCTGTCATTAATCTCTTTAAATTTATCCAGATCGATAAACAGCACGGCAAGTTTGACTTGTGTACGTTGGGCATGCACGATGGCCTCGTGCAGATGTTCCTTGAACGCTCTGCGGTTCAACATACCGGTTAGCGGGTCTTTTTCTGAAAGGAATCGCAGTTGCTCTTTTTGTTGTTCAAGCTTGGCGGTCTGCCTGGCGACCTCTTGCTGCAACTCCTCACGCGTGATAATCGAGTTGCGTAAAGACTCTTTCATTTTGTTAAAGAAATGAGCCAGTGCCACAAACTCAGAATCTTGCTGTTTTAGCTCCAGTCGGCTGGCCAAATCACCTTGCGCCAGTTCAGTAATGCCCTCTTTAAACGCCGCGAAACCCGCTTTGACTCGTTTAAGAATTAAAAATGCAACGACACAGACCACGATGCCAAACACTAATAAATGAATCGCGCTGAGCATTAATGATGAATGTTGGTTATCGGCACTTTGAGTAAGCACGACCTTTTGCAGGTAAAGCAGCTCTTCGGTCATATCCTGCACCAACATGTTATATCTAGAATGAAGAAGCTCACTGGAAGCAATAAAAGATGTATTACTACTATGCTGCTTACCAAGGCTCAGGCCTAATGCGCGTTCTTTCTCCAGCAACGCCGCCAGACTGTCATTCATGCGCGTCAGATTATTGATATTAATGGTGAGGTCGGACTGACTCGCTAGCTTACGAGCCAGATTTTGCTGGGCAATGTAAACTTGCTCCAGGCTATTTACGTCATCGTACTGCAGAAATATCCATAACTGGCTGCGAAGCATATCGACACTGCGTTGGATTCGCATTATCTGTTTCAACTCTTCATGGGTGTTATCTTGCTCCTGATGCAGATTGTCGAGTGAAACCGCAATTAACACCACCAGCATGGCTGTGGCACAAAATAGTAAGGTCAGTTTACGCGAGACAGAATTTATCATTTAAAAGACACCTCTGTCTGCAACACCCGCTCAAGAGGTTCGGATGAAAAATATCCCCGGTAATCTGGGAGTTTCCCTTTAACCAGTTTATTTTCAATCGCCCATCGTGCCTGAAGCTGAATATTAGATAATAGTGCATTACCTAAAGAAAGACGGAACGCATAATCCTGCCATGACCATTCAAGTTGATGAATGGGCACATTCAAATCTTTAGCAATCCACTGCCTTGATTCATCCGGATTGTCATGTATCCAGGCTATCGCTTGCTTGAGCGCTTGCAGCAAAGCAACTGAATGAGCCTCTGACTGTTGGGCGTACTCCTTCATCGCCATCAGGTTGAAGGAAAGGTTATAAATCCCTACGATCCCCAAATTTATTAATTCAGAAGCAGAGGTCATTTCTGTGCGATAACCCCACGGCTCCCAAACCGAGATGGCATCGACATTAAAACCAAACAGAGCCTGATTCAGTTGATCGGGGCTCAAATATACTTTTTCCAGCGGCATTTCTTTCAGATTATTAGCAATCAGGATGGAGTCAAAATAAAACTCGCTGGCGCTGGCTTTTACTACACCCACCCTCTTACCGGCTAAATCACTGAGCTTGGACACACCACGGTTGGGAACCGTCAGCAACTTTAAATCGTTGTCGGAGCTGACAAAGCTGGCCAGTAAAACAAAGTCACTACGTTCAAAGCTTTTGAACATAGCAACCGATTCTGACGCTGTCGCATAGTCGACTTCTCCGGAAAACAGTGCCTCAGCACATTGCACACCGCCACTACAAGGGTTCAGCACAACATTAAGCCCCTGTTGCTCAAATAAGTTAAGCTGGTCGGCGATAAAAAATGGTGCAGACAGAGGCGTTTGAGAAACAGCTATGGTTATAGTCGGGAGCTGAACAGAAGAGGGCCCTTTGGCAGCACGCCAGAAAAAATAGACGAGTACAACAATGATAAACGTCGCACATGTGCAGACTAAAATAAGCGACTTTAAGCGTGAATATCGGCTACTCATCCAACCCTGCCTCTGACAAATTTTGTTTTTAGTTATGTTGGCCTTAAATAGCAGTGTAGCTGGTTATTTGTGAACTGTGAGCAACAATCTTCACAAACATTTGAAGTTTTTGGCCGCATTAATAGCACGTTAATCATGTTTGTTCATGTTATTGAAAAATAGATAAAAAAAAGCGCCACTTATCGCATGGCGCTCTATATATCTTTAATTTTTATCATTTTAAATAGATGATGTGTTTGTTAGGTTGACAGAATACTTCATCAGACAGACCTGAATCATTAATGCTCTACGTTATTTGAGTGGTTACCAAATTCAACCTGCTGATAAATATCTGCGAGTGTTTTAGGCCTCGCTAAGACATTTTTACGACGTCGTTGCGGCTCAAATTCCTGTTCAACCTGTTTGAGCGTTTGTTCATGCTCTTTTGCTGACTCAATAAATTCAGGATCGGACATCGCCTTCTGGCGCAGGCGGTTGACGCGTTCGAGTGTATCCCAAAACATAAACACCTCCTTTACCACTGTGTATACATACAGATTAGTAAAGCAGTATGGAAAGTCAAGAACCACTGTTTATTTACACAGTCTAAAAGGTGTAAGGTTTTCAATACAAAAGAAAAAACTGTAAATTTTCGCAAAAAATTCAAGACAGCGCTGAAGCGCTTAACTGCCTATTCAACACCATTACCTAATGGACGCAATTGCCTAATGGACGCAATTACCTAATGGACACGATTGCCTATTGAACACAATTGCGACCGCTGGCTTTACCGCGATACAACGCACGATCCGCCCCTTTCAACAACCCAAACGAGTCCTGCACACCGCTGCTACTGGTCGCGACACCCAGTGTGATGGTAATTTTAATTTCTTGCCCGTGATAACGAACCGTAAAGCCTTCTACCAGCTTCCTTAACTTGTTGGCTATCGATAGCGCAGATGTGTAGTCGGTATTGGGTAACATGATATTGAACTCTTCCCCACCCATTCTGGCCAGAGTGTCATAAGGTCGAATGTGCTGTCTCAGGTGCCCGGTGACCTGTTGCAACACCGCATCCCCGGCATCATGGCCATATTTATCATTAACCTGTTTAAAGAAGTCAAAGTCGACAGCCAGAACAGAAACAGGTTGCTTCTCGCGTACACTACGTTGCAGTTCATCATGTAATTCAGTCATGAAATAACGCCGATTGTACGTCCCCGTCAGAGCATCGGTCGTCGATTCTTTTTTAAGCTGTAACTCGAGCTCTTTTTTTTCAGAAATATCGATAATCTGGCCAGACCAAATGACTTTACCTTCACTGGAGGAAGTCGGAATAGAATGGCCATACAACCAATGCAATTTACCATCAATCTCTACCCTGAATTCGCATTTCCAAGCTTCCAGGGTCTCTTTAGATTGCAAAGCACTGGCGCGCACCCTATCTACATCCTCCGGGTAAATAGCATCAAATACAGCGGTAGAATCAACTGCCGCTTCCTCCGGGGTAACGCCAAACATATCCTTCAACTTCTGGCTGGCGTAAGGAAAACGACTCGTTCCATCCGGCAAGTATTCAAATTGGTACAAGACCGCAGGTGATACTTTCGCTAACGACTGAAGGTGGTTGTTTAATGACACAAAGTCCGTGATATCAATGATTGAACCCAATACTGACGCACCGCGCTCATAATGAGAATTCATCATTCGCGCGCGATCAGCAAGCCAGATGTAGCGACCATCAGCACAACGGAAACGATATTCACATTCCAGAATCGAATCATCACGCCGGGAACGCCACTCTGCAACCCTTTGATTATATTCAGCAATGTCTTCCGGATGAATATGATTACGCCACCAATTCACCCGATTTATAATCTGTTCATGGCGGTAGTTAAGTAACTCTTCTACACCCTGTGTGATGAACTGAACCTGTTCATCATCGTCTGCGGACAGCTTATAAATAACTGCCGGACACAAGTCCATGATCATGTTGAGATCATGACTCAGCAGTTCATTCTGAGTCTGAATCAATTTATAACCGGTGATATCTATGTGTGCGCCAAGTATCCACTCTGGTTCACCCTGTTCCGTGAACGAAACGATTCGCCCGTAATCGCGTACCCAGACCCAGTGACCAGCCTTGTGACGCATGCGGACTTCGCATTCGTAAAAAGGAATCTCGCCGTGAAAGTGAGCCTCAAGTGCATCCTGGGACAATTTCAGGTCATCCGGATGAGCCAGTTTGGTCCAGGTATTAATATCTGTCGGTTCTAGCTCAGAAAGATGGTAACCAACAATTTCCGCCCAGCGATCGTTAAACCGGGTCTCACCGGTCTGTACATTCCACTCCCAACTGGCTATCTGGGCACAATCCAACACATGTTTCATGCGCTGGATACGTAAAGCGGAGGGGTCCGCCGCATCTTCAAACTGGAGGAGAAATTGAGGATCACCTTGAGACGCTGTGCTTTTGAGGGTTGAAAGGGTCCCGGTATAGAGGATGCCATCAATCACTGATGTCACTTGCAGAGGTTCAACAGAAGGGAAAAAAGCCTGTATATCTTTTATAGCCAACGGTTCTTCACTACCAGTGGCAGTGAGATAGAGTTGGGATAAAGGCCCGCATGAGCCAAATTCGTTGGGAGAAAAACTCATCAACTCTCCCGTCCAAGTGAACAGCAGCGTTATTGTTCCTTTCACAGCAAGGTTCCTACTCAGTCACTTATTGTTACTTTTATCTATAGTAGTGTAGAAACCTATAAAACTCATACGAATGCCGTTCTGAATGATGCTAATTTTGCCAGCGCTTTCACATTCTCATATTGGAAACAACATCACATTGCGATCGATACATAACGCAAACCAAAAACAACGGGCCGATACCTTGTCTACAAAGATATCAGCCCGTTACTGTGTTTAATTTGTCTTGTTAATTGCCGACGCAGTTTACCTACTGGTTCTGCTTACTGATCCTGTTTACTGACCAGTGCCGCCATGACCGCCTCACGATTTTCTAGGTAATCATTCAGCCCCGCTTTACGCAGGTGACAAGATGGGCAATCACCGCAGCCGTCACCGATGATGCCGTTGTAGCACGTCAGTGTTTCATTGCGTACCAATTCCAGCGCGTCATTTTGGTCAGCCATCGCCCAGGTTTCCGCCTTATTTAGCCACATCAGTGGCGTGCGGATCTCGAGCTCACGATCCATTCCCTGCACTAATGCGTTATTCATCGCTTTGACGAAATCGTTACGACAATCAGGGTAACCAGAAAAATCGGTCTCACACACGCCGGTGATAACGGATTGTGCGCCGATTTGATAAGCGTAGATGCCCGCTAAAGTGAGAAACAGAATATTGCGACCTGGCACAAACGAATTTGGCAGACCATTTTCCTGCAATTCATGGGATACCGCAATATCATCGCGGGTCAGTGAGCTGATCGCCAGTTCATTAAGCAACCCCACATCCATGACTTTATGTGCGGCGACACCCAGTTTCTTTGTCAGCGCCTGAGCCACTTCAATCTCAAGCTTATGGCGCTGGCCATAGTCGAAGGTAATCGCATGGACTTCGTCGAACTCCTTGAGGGCCTGGACCAGACAAGTCGTTGAATCCTGACCACCACTAAAGACGACCACTGCTTTTTTCATGAAATTCACCTTATGCAATGCTGAGATATTTGTGAGTCTGAATAGATAAACGCCAGTTCCGCGCAATACAAGCGTCGATACACAGTTGTGTTGCTCGTGGTTTCTGGCTGATCGGCTGCAGCGCAACCACGGTTGATGATGGAACGTTAGCTCGTGCAAGCAGCTCTTCGAGATTGGTGATGTCTTTTTCAGTCGCCACCGGATGCTTAATTTCATTAGCACGCAACAGCGCCGAATCCACGACAGGCAGTTTACCTTTCATCGCTACTTTAGGTGACACTGTCACCCAGGTATTAGCACTGGCTTTGACTTCAAACGTACCGCTGGTTTCAATCTGGCAACGACAACCGATCTGCTCAAACGCCTGTGTTAAAGGCACCAGATCGTAAATGCAAGGCTCGCCGCCGGTGATAACGATATGTTTAGCCGAATACCCCTGTGAACGATAACGCTCGATGATCTGCTGAGCTGATGCGCTGCACCAGGTTGGATTGTCTTCGGTTTTTACCAAAATTTCATCAAAGGAACGCTCTTCGGCAGGCGTTGCATCCCAAGTCTGTTTGGTATCACACCAAGCACAACCCACAGGACATTCTTGCAGACGAACAAATACTGCAGGAACGCCGGTGAATACACCTTCGCCCTGGATCGTCTCAAACATTTCATTCACTTTATACAAGGTAACTTTGCCTAAACTTGCTAACTAAAAATTACAGGTCGCTGACCTTAAAGTATGCGTCGATGAAGGTCAATTCAAAACACTGCTGCGATCACAAAAATCATGGGATTAACTGGAGCGTTTTATGCTCAGCAATCCATATGGACAGTTCAAAAAACAGACTGAGTTTCGAGGTTCATTTTCACTCAAAACGCGCATTATGTCATATTTTAGGTATAATCTGGCGTTTGGACAGGTAAAGAATTTAGGTAAGACATGTATAAACTGATTGCGCTCGATATGGATGGCACCCTTCTAAACAGCCAGAAGCAAATTTCCCCACGAACCAAACAGGTAATTACTCGGGCTCGTGAGCAAGGCATTCGTGTTGTGCTGGCGTCAGGTCGTCCAATTGATGGTATCCGCAGCAAACTGGAAGAGCTGGACATCCGTTCCGAGGACGACTTTGTCCTGCATTATAACGGCTCGATTGTTGAAAACGTGGCAACTGGTGAGGTTATTTATCAGCAAATTCTGACCGGTAAAGACGCTAAAACGGTTGCTCGCCTGGCTAAAAAAATGGGCGTAAACACGCATGCATTCAGTCAGGTACATGGCCTTATCACGCCGAAGAACAGCAAATTCACCGAAGTGGAAGCTGAAATTAATGGTGTCACTATCACTGAGATGGATTTCGAACTGCTGGAAGATGATCACCCGATCATCAAAACCATGATCGTCGCTGAGCCTGAGCTGCTCGACAAAACCATTGCTAATCTGCCGCCGCAAATGCGCGAACAGTATACTGTCGTGCAGAGCGCAGCCTACTTTCTGGAGTTTTTGAATACGGCCAGCAACAAAGGCGTGGGCGTGAAAGCCATTGCCGACCATATAGGCATCCCTGCAGAACAGGTAATTTGTATGGGTGATGCAGAGAATGATCACCATATGCTTAAATATGCCGGCCTGGGTATCGCGATGGCTAACGCCATGGAAGAAACCAAAAAAATCGCCGACTATATTACTCTGAGCAACGATGAAGATGGTGTTGCAGCAGCGATTGAGAAGTTTGCGCTTAACAAAGAAACCTGCGAAGCATAAGCCTATCTCCAAACCAAAAAAGTTAAGGCGGGATTGTTTCCCGCCTTTTTATTCGGCCTGCAGCCTGTGCTGTTAACTCTTCTCGCTGCCTTCACCAAGGACACGCTGCTGCCCTTGCAGTAAGGTGTATTGCTGCGTTCCCTTAGGAATCAGTACACAGACCCGTAACTGTTCCTGATGCGCTTGTTGCAGACGTTCTCCCAGTTGCGCCGCACTGGCAAATGCTTCCCTTTCAGCATCACGACGACACAAATCGATGAACTCAAAACCGCAGCTTGACGTATGCAGCACCAATTCAGCCTGTTGCATATAACGTAACGCTTTCAGCGGCAATAGTTCTACATCAGACCCGCATTCAATCCAGGTCACTTCGCCTTGCTGAGGCATTGGCTGTCTAATCAGCTGGGTATAGGCACTTTCCAGAGCTTCACGATTCTTGGCATTTTTTACCTCTGGCAACGCAAAAAATTGCTCCCAGAATTTGCGCCGTTCATCAACCGTCGGTAACGCACTTTTGATCGAGTTGCGTTTAGAGGCACCGAAATCTGCCAGCAGGCTCAGATTTTGCGGCAGTACAGCTTCCAATGTCTCACGCACGTTGCGAATCAGCACTGGCGAGGCACCGCCACTGGAGATGGCCAGTTGAATCCGTCCTCTCTCAATCATCGATGGCGTGATGAAATCGCAATATGGCTGATCGTCGACAACGTTGACTAAAACACCGATCGATTTGGCATCTTTATGCACTTGATGGTTAAGGTCGGGATTATCAGTCGTTGCCCATACCTGAATGTACTCTTGAGTAAGTATTGTCGAGGTATAGAAGTTTTGAATCCATTGGCATTTGCCCTCAACGACTAAGGACTGCAGAGTCGGGGCAATTTGCGGGGATACAATGGTCACTTTGGCTCCGGCACGTACCAGGGCATCAATCTTGCGGCACGCAACTTCCCCTCCGCCCACCACAAGTACCGGTTTATTTGCTAAGTCCAGAAAAAGAGGAAAATATCGCATTTTATTTTGACCACAATCTAAATAACTATTCGTTTTATGCTACCAAAAACGGTGCAAAAAAATCACTACCATCGGGAGATGAAAAAATTTATCACCAAATTTTCTCACAAAACCAGAGATTAACTCCAAATTAACCCACTAAGAATGCGTGTTAATATTAAGTTAACAGTCAATAACGTATAACCATCCTGATGCACTATCGGTGTGCTCAGTTGCACTATTTACAACCGTGCAACATTTAGCCATTCTAACTACAGCTCAGGTAAACACTCTCAAACCAAATTCTTTTCTAAATTATACATTTGAGAAAATTCAATTCCTTACCTACGCTTATAAACGGTTGATTTTTAAACAGGCGTTCACCGCCAGAATACAACCGAAATCTAATAAAAAACACTACATTTTGTGACCCCTACTTGCGGGCTCACTTGGTCAAATATGGATCATACAGGAAGGATACAAATGGCAAATAAACTAACACTTCTCGCTTCCGTCGTAGCGGCATCTACTGCCATGATGGCGAACACCGCATCAGCTGCTGAAAGCACCCTGGATAAGGTCTTAGAGCAAGGCGTCCTGACTTGTGGTGTAAGTACTGGTCTACCGGGCTTCTCAAACCCTAATTCCAAAGGTGAATGGGAAGGGATCGATGTTGAATATTGTCAGGCTTTGGCCGCTGCTGTGCTAGGTGACAAAACTAAAGTTAAATACGTACCTCTGACCGCAAAAGAACGCTTCACTGCTCTGCAGTCAGGCGAAATCGACGTGCTGTCCCGCAATACGACCTGGACTCTGCATCGCGACAGCGCCCTGGGCCTGAACTTCGTTGGCGTTAACTACTACGATGGTCAGGGCTTCATGGTCAAAAAAGACCTCGGTATCAGCAGCGCCAAGGAACTCGACGGTGCATCTGTCTGTGTTCAATCAGGTACAACAACTGAACTCAACCTTGCTGACTACTTCCGTAACCAAGGTATGAGCTATAAGCCAGTAGTATTTGATACTGCAGCGCAAACTTCGAAAGGTTTCGATGCTGGTCGCTGTGACGTGCTGACTACCGACCAATCTGGTCTGTACGCACTGCGTCTGAACCTGCAATCTCCAGATTCAGCCATGGTACTGCCAGAAATCATTTCTAAAGAACCTCTGGGGCCAGTCGTGCGTCAGGATGATGACAAATGGTTCAACGTAGCCAAGTGGACACTGTTTGCTATGGTTAACGCAGAAGAATACGGCATCACTTCGCAAAACGCTGATGCAATGCTGAAATCAGATAACCCTGAGGTCAAACGTATTCTGGGTGTAGATGGTCCGAAAGGTTCAGGCCTGGGTATTCGTGACGACTGGGGCTACCAAATCGTGAAACAAGTCGGTAACTACGGTGAAAGCTTTGAGCGCACGGTAGGTAAAGGTTCGCCTCTGCAGATCTCCCGTGGTGTCAACGCACTGTGGAATGCTGGCGGCTTTATGTACGCGCCACCTATCCGTTAATGCAGAGTGTCCGTAAATAGACATTGACAACCTTTGGGCGGCTTAACACGCCGCCCTCAGTCAAAAATGGATATGAGGTTATCGCTGTATGAAACCTACCAATACTTCTGTGCCAAAGTCAGCGGCCCCTGCTGCGGCTAAGAGCACAAGCTTACTCTACAATCCCACTTTCCGCTCGGTCGTTTTTCAGATTATTGCTGTGTCCGTGCTGGTTCTTTTTTTCTACACCATTGTCAGTAATACGCTGAATAACTTGGAATCACGCGGTATCGCGACCGGTTTTGGTTTCCTTGACCAACCGGCAGGGTTCGGGATCGGCCTTAGTCTGATCGACTATGACGAAACCTACTCCTACGGACGTACATTTGTTGTAGGCCTGCTCAACACGGCGCTGGTGTCGATTCTAGGTATTATTTTCGCTACCGTCATCGGATTCATTCTGGGTATCGCCCGTTTGTCATCCAACTGGCTGGTCAGCCGGCTGGCAGCGGTATACATTGAAACGTTTCGTAATATCCCCCTTCTGCTTCAGATCTTCTTCTGGTATTTCGCTGTGTTACAGGCTCTGCCGTCACCGCGTCAGAGTATGAGCCTGGGCGAAGCGATCTTTCTGAACGTTCGGGGGCTGTACTTCCCGGCACCGGTTTTTGAATCCGGGTCCAATGTGGTGGTGATTGCGTTTGTTTTGGGCATTATTGCCACATTCGCTATCGGGGTTTGGGCTAAAAACAAACAAAAGCTCACCGGTCAGCAAACGCCGATGGGGCGCATCGCACTGCTGCTGTGTATCGGTCTGCCAGTGATTGTCTACTTTATTATGGGTATGCCAATTTCTGCGCAATATCCAGAGTTAAAGGGTTTTAACTTCCGTGGTGGTATCAGCATCATTCCTGAACTGGCTGCTTTATTGGTTGCATTAAGCGTTTATACCGCTGCCTTTATCGCAGAAATTGTCCGTTCCGGTATCAATGCGGTTAGCCATGGTCAGACCGAAGCGGCCATGTCGCTGGGCTTACCACGCGCTAAAACCTTGAAACTGGTTGTCATTCCACAGGCACTGCGCATCATCATACCGCCACTAACCAGCCAATATCTGAACCTGACCAAAAACTCATCACTGGCGATGGCGATTGGTTATCCGGATTTGGTGTCTGTGTTCGCCGGCACCACGCTAAACCAGACGGGTCAGGCCATTGAGATCATCGCCATGACCATGGGTGTGTATCTGGCACTTAGCCTTATCACATCAGCACTGATGAACCTGTATAACCGTAAAGTTGCTTTGGTGGAGAGATAAGATGACAACACATCAGTTTCAACCTAGCTTGCCGCCACCAGCCAACACCACAGGTCTGGTCGGCTGGCTGAAGAAAAATCTGTTCAATGGTCCGGTTAATTCGGTGGTTACTCTGATTCTGGCTTACTTTGCCATCTCAGGAATCTGGTCCGTACTGGATTGGGCAATCATCAAGGCTGACTGGATCGGTACGACACGTGATGCTTGTAGCCGGGATGGCGCGTGCTGGGTTTTCATCAGCGTGCGCTGGGATCAGTTTATGTACGGCTTCTACCCGACGGAAGAATTATGGCGCCCTCGCCTGTTCTTCGCCACGCTAGCTATCTTCGTCGCATTACTTGCGTATGAAAAAACGCCAAAACGTGGCTGGTTATGGCTGTTCTTTATCTTCGTCTATCCGTTCATCATGGCCACATTATTGTACGGTGGAGTCATGGGACTAGAGGTGGTAGATACCCACAACTGGGGTGGTCTGCTGGTCACGCTCATCATCGCTCTGGTCGGTATTATTGCCTCTCTACCCATTGGTATCGTGCTGGCACTCGGCCGTCGTTCAGACATGCCGGTTATTCGCAGCCTGAGCACGGTTTACATCGAAGCCTGGCGTGGTGTGCCGCTTATCACCGTACTGTTCATGGCTTCGGTCATGTTGCCGCTGTTCCTGTCTGAAGGCTCAGAAACAGATAAATTGCTGCGTGCCCTGATTGGTGTGGTGATGTTCAGCTCCGCCTACATGGCCGAGGTTATCCGCGGTGGTTTGCAGGCGATACCAAAAGGTCAGTACGAAGCTGCTGATGCTCTGGGTCTGAGCTACTGGAAGAAAATCGGCCTGATTATTATGCCGCAGGCATTAAAAATCACCATTCCGTCGATTGTGAATACTTTCATTGGTCTGTTCAAAGACACCAGTCTGGTGCTGATCATCGGTATGTTCGATGTGTTGGGCATCGGCCAGGCCGCCAATACCGATCCGGACTGGTTAGGTTTTGCCACAGAAAGTTATGTATTTGTCGCGTTAGTGTTCTGGGTGTTCTGTTTCGGCATGTCGAGATACTCAATTTGGCTCGAAGGCAAACTCCACACCGGCCACAAACGATAAGAAATGATTCAAGGAACGTATTATGACGCCACAAAACTCAAATGAAACCATGATCTCTATTAAAGACATGAACAAGTGGTACGGCGAATTTCACGTACTGAAAAACATCAACCTGGAAGTAAAGAAAGGCGAACGCATCGTTATTTGTGGTCCATCCGGGTCAGGGAAATCGACCATGATTCGCTGTATCAACCGCCTCGAAGAACACCAGAAAGGACAGATCGTTGTCTCCGGTAACGAGCTGACTGAAGATTTGAAAAACATCGAAGCAGTGCGCCGTGAAGTCGGTATGTGCTTCCAGCACTTCAACCTCTTCCCGCATCTGACGGTACTGGAAAACTGTACCCTGGCACCTATCTGGGTGAAAAAGATGCCAAAAGATGAGGCCGAAGCGATTGCGATGAAATTCCTGAAACGGGTAAAAATCCCTGATCAGGCGGATAAATATCCGGGCCAGCTTTCCGGTGGTCAACAGCAACGCGTCGCCATTGCACGCTCTTTGTGCATGAACCCGCAAGTGATGCTGTTCGATGAGCCAACATCAGCACTCGACCCAGAAATGGTGCGCGAAGTACTCGATGTTATGGTGGAACTGGCTGAAGAAGGCATGACCATGTTGTGTGTGACCCACGAAATGGGTTTTGCCAAAGAAGTGGCTGATCGGGTGATATTCATGGATGCCGGCGAAATTATCGAAGAGAACAATCCAAAAGATTTCTTCGAAAATCCGCAATCTGACCGGACACAGGCATTCCTTGCGCAGATTCTGCATCACTAAGTTGCAGACATGACTGGCTTGTAATCAAGCACGTATGCAAGTCGCAGACTGATGCAAATACCCCTTAAAGAGGCGAACAATCGCCTCTTTATTTTTTTGCGGCTATATCAATTTTAGCTCCACATTCACTTGGCATATCGTGCTATCAGACCCCTCATTTCATTACAGCTGAGAATACAAAGCGACATTAGCGTGATGACTAACAATCATTTTTAAAAATAATATTATCAATCATACAATTAGTGATACGAAGCCAACCAAGGTGGTAATAGTGTGTTACAATTTGAACCCACAACAATTCGCCGTTTTTGGTTAAAATTTACGGTACGTGGATGCGGCAGAGACTTGAAAAATGGAACTTTTGCCCGCATAAATGGCCATATAAACATCACAACCTTTCTATGAGGAAGATTATGAACAGTCCTATGTATTCACGCACCTCGTCTTATGACAGTGCATTACAAACTAACAAGGTGCTGAGAAACACTTACGCACTGCTTTCAATGACACTGCTATGGTCTGCGGTTGTGGCTGGTATCTCAATGACGATGAACCTTCCTCGCCCAGGAATCATCATCATGCTGGTCGGTTTCTATGGCCTGCTTTATCTAACTGAGAAAAACCGTAACAACGGCATGGGTCTCGTTTTCACATTCCTGTTCACCGGTTTCCTTGGTTACACCATAGGTCCAATCCTGAACATGTACATCGGTGCAGGTATGGGCGATGTGGTTCTAACCGCTCTGGGTGGTACAGCACTGGCCTTCATGGGTGCGTCTGCTTATGCACTGACCACGAAGCGTGACCTGTCATTCCTGGGTGGCGTACTGATGGCTGGTTTTGTTGTTCTGCTGATCGGTATGGTTGCAAACATCTTCCTGCAAATGCCGATGCTTCATCTGGCAATGAGCGGCATGTTCGTGCTGTTCTCAACCGGCGTAATCCTGCTGACTACTCAGCAAATCGTACGTGGTGGTGAGACAAACTACATCTCAGCGACGGTGTCACTGTACGTGTCGATCTACAACCTGTTCATCAGCCTGCTAAGTATTCTTGGCATCATGAACGACGACTAAGCCTTTGCTGGCTAAGTGAGTTGCCGTATTGGAATTCGACGCAGGCCCAAGTTGCGGAAGATAAATATCGGTAACTAAAAAGTCTATCAAGCCCGGGAGCTCTGCTTTCGGGCTTTTTGTTTTACTTATGGCTGAACCACCGAAAAAATTGAACCGCTGATGAGCGTTTGGCAAGGCTCATGATACTGCATGATAACAAGCCGATATTAGAGCTTGAGCAAAGTCATTCCCTTCGCTACCCTTAGCGCAAATCGTTCACTGGATAATAATATGTTTGAATACAACGGCAAAACTATCGACACCGATGCTCAGGGCTACCTGCTTGATTACACGGTGTGGGAAGAAGGGATGATTGACATTCTGGCCAAGGAAGAAGGCATTACGCTGACCGATGCTCATCTTGAGGTCGTGCATTTCGTGCGTCGCTTCTACGAAGAATTTAACACTTCGCCAGCGATTCGTATGCTGGTGAAAGCGATGGAAAAAGAGCACGGCCCGGAAAAAGGTAACAGCAAATATCTGTTTAAGCTGTTCCCTAAAGGCCCGGCCAAGCAAGCAACCAAACTCGCCGGCTTGCCAAAGCCTGCCAAATGCTTATAAGCGCCATTTGCCAAATCGTGAAATCCTGTAAGCCAATTTACAGGATTTCAAACCCCCGATAGTTTTTATCGGTGACACATTCGGTACGCTCTACCCGCTCGACACTGGCGGTTCTTGGCCCTTCCTGCAGCCATTGATATAACTCTTCAACCTTATCGTGGTCACCACATGCAATCACTTCCACGTCACCACTAAACAGATTTTTCGCATAACCGGTTAAACCCAATACCAATCCCTGGTGCGCGGTGTGGTAGCGAAACCCCACTCCTTGGACGACGCCCGACACAATAAACTTATCGCATTTGATCGACATGTTGCTCTCATCCCGTTCTGATTCAAAATCCGGCTGCTTGCCACCATCCCTGGTAAAGAGCCGTTTTAATATCTTCATTATCATACTGCTACGCCATGCACACAGAAGTTAATCTGCGAGCCAATTATTCAACCTATTCAAGGATAGACAATTTTATCCTGCTCCACCGTGCTTAATCTCAAAGACTATTTTTCATCTGTGTTTGCTTTTCTGCAGCAGTTCCATGAAAATACCCGCCCTTTTCTAATAATCATTTGAGTAACGCAATGACTCCTGCAATCTATCTGGTCAAAGGTCGAGAGAAATCTTTACGCCGCAAACACCCTTGGGTGTTTTCTCGTGGTATCAGCAAAATCGAAGGCGAACCTGGCCTGGGTGAAACCGTTGATGTCTATACCCACGAAGGCCAATGGCTTGCCAAAGCTGCATACTCTCCGCATTCTCAAATCCGTGCCCGTGTCTGGAGTTTTGAAAAAGAAGCCATCGATCGTGCATTTTTCGTCAAACGTATTCAGCAGGCACAACTGCTGCGTGAAGACATCATTGAGCGCGACGGTCTGACCGGTTACCGCCTGATTGCCGCTGAATCGGATGGTCTGCCAGGCATCACCATCGATAAATACCAGGATTACCTGGTATGCCAACTGTTGAGTGCGGGCGCTGAACATCAGAAAGAAGCCTTGGTTGCAGCACTGGTTGAGTGCTTCCCGCAATGTAATATCTATGAGCGCTCAGACGTAGCAGTGCGTAAAAAAGAAGGGTTGCAGGAGCGCGTCGGCGTGCTGCATGGCGAAGAACCGCCTAAATCTGTGGTGATTGAAGAGAACGGGGTTAAGATCAGTGTCGACATCGTTGGTGGTCATAAAACCGGTTTCTACCTGGACCAGCGTGACAGCCGTCAGCAGTCAATCAAATACGTGAAGAATAAAGAAGTGTTGAACTGCTTCTCATACACTGGCGGTTTTGGCTTGTATGCCCTCAAAGGCGGAGCGAAGCGCGTTATCAACGCCGATGTATCTCAGCCTGCGCTGGATACCGCTAAATTCAATGCCGAGCTGAATGAGTTCGATATCAGTAAAAAACGCGCCGTGTTCCTCAACGCCGATGTATTTAAACTACTGCGTGAATACCGTGATCAGGGTACCCAGTTTGACGTCGTGATCATGGACCCACCGAAATTTGCTGAATCAAAAGCTCAGCTTAATGGTGCGTGCCGCGGCTACAAAGACATCAACATGCTGGCGATGCAAATCCTCAAACCAGGCGGCACGCTGCTGACCTACTCTTGCTCAGGCTTAATGGATCAAGTGCTGTTCCAAAAAATCATCGCCGATGCGGCGCTGGATGCCGGTCGTGACGTAAAGTTTGTTGAACGCTTCGAGCAAGCGGCTGATCACCCGACCGATACCGCTTATCCGGAAGGTTTTTATCTAAAAGGTTTTGCTTGTAAGGTGCTGTAATTTATTTGAGTTAATAGCAATATCCGAAAAAAGAAAGGCTTCCGCGCATGGAAGCCTTTCTTTTTGATGACAGCCAGAGTTTCTGTACCGTCTTTACTGTTGACACCGTAAGTATGACTGACATACTCGTTTTCTATTCTTGCTTAAATACGAGAGTCATATGCGGGGTCAAATGGCCTGTCCCTGGGTTCACTGGATTGTGTTATCAAACACAGACAAATCAGACCTATACCAACCCAGCCAGGCAGAGGAATCACTTCACCCACCACCAGCACGGCAAGCACTGCGGCGACCACAGGCTCAAACAAAGTCAGCAACGTCGCGCTACTGGCCGATACAGAACGTAAACCGTAACCAAAGGCCAGATAACCAACAAACATCGGAATAAAAGCCATATAGCTGATAACCAGAATATGAGTGGTACGGGTAAATAGCTGCTCACCGGTAAACCATAATGACGGTAATAGAATCAACGCCGCCACACAGAACAGACTACCCATCGCGGCATCGGAGCGAATCCCTTTATCAATCATGTTCTTGGCGACCCAGGAATAATACGCATAAGATGCGCCAGCGATAATACCCAGCCCAATCCCGATGTATTTATCCATGTCAGAAGCAACGCTGCTGTCAGTGGCGGGTTTTGACAGACACAGCAAAACCATCCCAAGTACGCCCAAAAACAGGCTGAACAACCAGCGACGATTGAGGGTCTGCGCTTGGCTAAGGAAACGTTCAAACAGAGCGGAAATGAACGGAGCAGAAGCAATAGTAATAACCGTTCCGATGGCGACACCCGCCATTCGCATCGAGGAATAAAACGCCAGTGGGTAAATTGCCACGGCAATGC
This sequence comes from Vibrio sp. H11, assembly GCF_004804295.1. Classification (NCBI taxonomy): domain Bacteria; kingdom Pseudomonadati; phylum Pseudomonadota; class Gammaproteobacteria; order Vibrionales; family Vibrionaceae; genus Vibrio; species Vibrio sp. H11. The sequence goes on from NZ_SSHN01000009.1 coordinate 164,160, forward strand.
CACCGGACAGCAGCCGCTTTTTATCCTCCAGCAATTGATGCCAGCAACGACACAACTGTCTGCGTGCCAGCAGAGCTTGCAACAAGCCGCCAACTCCCATGGCAAACGCACCAATTGCTAACGCACTGACCTGCGGTGCAAAACTGGCTACCGTCCCTGTCGTTCCCCATAACAATGCTGCCAGCAGCACTGCCCAATGTCCGCTTTGCTTCACTTACCCGCCTTTTCTGTTCTATTCGTCTGTTTTAATTGATAAAGCCAGCCGTTTGTACGTCCGAATAGACATTACCATTCTAATCGCATGATAACGATTAACAATTAATACAAAGATTGTCCTTTCTATCACAATAATTCTAACAATACAGCCTGAAATACGATTGGTGCCTTTAACCCGTTGACACACTGTCGGTGTTAGCCAACGGATTTAAAATCTCTGACATCCGAGATAGATTGCCCCTTGACTAAACAGAACCAGATTCGTCACTTGAGTTTACATATAAGAAGACTCCCCTTGGGGAGTCTTCGCGGTTGTCTGGCCAAATTCAAATTAGATTTGGCCCTCTGTCATGCTAAAGCTAATCACACCAGATCAAAGCGGTCTGCGTCCATCACTTTAGTCCAAGCCGCGACAAAGTCATTGATGAATTTCGCCTGGTTATCATCCTGAGCATACACCTCGGCATAAGCACGCAAGATAGAGTTGGAACCAAACACCAGATCGACGCGGGTTGCGGTCCATTTCGTCGCACCACTCTTGCGCTCGACAATATCGTACGAGTTACGACCAGTCGGTTTCCAACGGTATGACATATCCGTCAGATTAACGAAGAAATCATTGGTCAGTGTACCAACCCGGTCAGTAAACACGCCGTGTTCACTACCAGAATGGTTGGTACCCAGCACGCGCATACCACCAATCAGTACTGTCATCTCCGGTGCAGTCAGTCCCATTAGTTGCGCACGATCCAGTAGCAGCTCTTCCGGCTTCACCACGTAGTGCTGTTTCTGCCAGTTACGGAACCCATCCGCCAACGGTTCCAGTACGTCAAAAGACTCGACATCGGTCATGTCTGCACTTGCATCACCACGGCCAGGACTAAACGGGACTTTAACATCAAAGCCAGCCGCTTTTATGGCCTGCTCGATGCCGACGTTACCCGCCAGAACAATCGTATCAGCCACACTGATGCCTGCGTCAGCTGCAATACCTTCCAGCACCGAGAGCACTTTTGCCAGACGCTCAGGCTCATTACCTGCCCAATCTTTCTGCGGTGCGAGGCGAATACGTGCACCATTCGCGCCACCGCGGTTATCGGAGCCACGGAAAGTACGGGCACTGTCCCAGGCTGTTGCCACCATGTCACTCACATCCAAACCGCTTGCTGCGATTTTGGCTTTAACAGCATCCACATCGTAATCACTGCGCCCAGCAGGAATCGGGTCCTGCCAAATTAGATCTTCCGCCGGTACATCCGGACCAACATAACGAGATTTAGGTCCCAGGTCACGGTGAGTCAGTTTGAACCAGGCACGAGCAAATACTTCATTGAAGTAATCCTGATCTTTGTAGAAACGCTCGGAGATCTTGCGGTATTCCGGATCTTCTTTCAGCGCCATGTCAGCATCCGTCATCATCGGATTGCAGCGCACCGATGCATCTTCCACATCGACCGGTTTATCCTGGTCAGCAATATCAACTGGCTCCCATTGCCAGGCGCCTGCCGGACTCTTCGTTAACTGCCACTCATGTTCAAGCAGCATTTTGAAGTAACCGTTGTCCCATTGCGTAGGATGTGTAGTCCATGCCCCTTCCAGGCCGCTGGTCACCGCGTTGCGGCCAATACCGCGTGATTTATGGTTAATCCAGCCAAGGCCCTGTTCTTCGACATCTGCACCTTCCGGATCCGGGCCCAGTTCAGCAGGATTACCATTACCATGCGTTTTACCCACGGTATGTCCACCAGCGGTCAGTGCAACCGTCTCTTCATCATTCATCGCCATGCGGGCAAACGTGACGCGCATATCTTGGGCCGTTTTGAGCGGATCCGGGTTACCGTCCACCCCTTCCGGATTGACATAAATCAGCCCCATCATTACTGCTGCCAGCGGGTTTTCCAGATCACGTTCACCTGAGTATCGCGAACCTTCGCTACCACTCGGTGCCAGCCACTCTTTCTCCGATCCCCAGTAAGTATCTTTTTCCGGGTGCCAGATATCTTCGCGGCCAAAGCCAAAACCAAAGGTTTTAAAGCCCATTGACTCATAAGCCATGTTACCGGCCAGCAGAATCAAGTCGGCCCAGCTGATTTTGTTACCGTATTTTTTCTTCAGTGGCCACAGCAGGCGACGAGCTTTATCAAGGTTACCATTATCCGGCCATGAGTTAAGCGGAGCAAAACGCTGGTTACCAGTCGCGCCGCCGCCGCGGCCATCAGCAGTACGATAGCTGCCCGCTGCGTGCCAGGCCATCCGAATCATCAAACCGCCATAGTGTCCCCAGTCGGCCGGCCACCATTCCTGACTGTCGGTCATTAATGCTTTTAGGTCTTTCTTCAGCCCTTCAACGTCGAGTTTTTTTAGCTCATCACGGTAGTTGAAGTCGGCTCCAAGCGGATTGGTTTTGGTATCGTGCTGATGCAGAATATCCAGGTTGAGTGCGTTCGGCCACCAATCCATATTGGATTTCCCCGCAGAAGTCATCGCACCGTGCATTACCGGGCATTGACCTGCGGAGTGACTGTCATGATTTGCCATACATTGTCCCTTTGTCGTTCTAGTGATTTAACTTACTTCCGTCAGTTCTACGCGATGGTGCTTTGTAAGGTAACTGCCAGAAATATCGAAATATTTAAAGACTACGACAATCAGTCTAGACGCTAACCAGCCAATATTCATATTATTTCTGGCAATCAATTTGATAGATGAAAACTATTGATATTAATGAAACTATCCGGAAATTGCGTGGCGAACAAAAGGAACAGCAGCACTGATGCTGGCAACTTCGGCCTATGCTGGACTACCGGAAACCGCAATCACGCGTCACGTCGCCAGCATGTATGCCCGTCTATACAATGAGATCGTCAAGGGTAGCCAAACCGGCCATGTTACCTAGCACACGCGTGCTTTGCATTTATGACTGGTTAAGTTTGCAGCCCTGACAGGTTAATGTTTGCAGCCTAGTTAAACCACTGCCTCTTCCTCTACATACTCGTCTTCAACCTGGGCTCCGATTTTCGGGATCCGAATACTGACCGTGAATTTAAGTGATTCCGGCAAAGAAAAGTCCAGCCCATACCCGTGCTGCTGACAAATATTATTAATGATGGAGAGCCCTAAGCCAAAACGTTCGTTATTAGTGCGCGAGTCGTCAATCTGAAACAGTGGTTGCACCATTTTATCCAACTGCTCCTGAGAAATCGTATGATTGAGATGATTGGAGATACTGAGCTCGTAGTCACCATCCTGTTCATGCCAACATGCTTCTACTTTGGTTTGCGCGGGGCTGTAATAAAGGGCGTTATCAAGCAGATTGATTAAGATGGTTTCCAGGCTGAAACGATCCGTCAAAAACCATTCATCGGTCTCGCACTTCTGCTCCAACCGCTGCGCCACATCCGGGTACTTAAATTCAATATCCTGCTTTACCTGAGCCAACACTGAGCGAATCGACAGTGCCTCTTTACGCAGATTCAGCGACGGTGACGCGGTGCGTTGCAGTAACAACAGTTTCTCGACAATCGATTTCATCCGCTTGGCGATGGCCAGAATATCATCCGGATAGGTTTTGCTGATCCGCTCATCATCCGGATAGCGAAGATACACTTCACTCAGTGTAATCATCTCTGCCAGCGGGGTTTTCAGTTCGTGGGCAATATCGCCGGTGATACGCTGCTCATTTTTAATCAGCTGCTGGTTACTGCGGATAAATCGGTTCAGCTCTTTACGAATCGGCTCAATTTCTTCCACTCGCTTGTCGGGCAGATCAAGTTCAGACACGGAATGCTGGTCAGTCAGACTGAGCGCTTTTAAGTCCTCATTGAGTTTATCCAGCGGCGCCAGGCCACGGCGGATAATGGTTTGGGTGACAAACCTCATCACCACAATCGCTATCAGGAAACTGCTGATTAGTAGTCCGTCCACCAGCCACAGCAGACTATCCAGGCCGCCGGCTGACTCATAAATCGTCATTGATACCGGCTCAATACTGCCGTCATCACTTTGCGGAACAAAATTCGACAACGTCGCTTTACCCAGTTCTCCGTTTGGCATCACCACATCAATAATGCGCTGTTCACCAATGGCAATATCCGGCGCAATCAGATCCACATTCGGATACGATGACAAGTTCGGCGAGCGGCCAATCGTTTTTCCGTCATGCCAGATTTGGAAATAATGCGGATCTTGTTCGGAACTGTATTCAGGTAAAAAACGCAGGTCAGCGGTAAACTCCACTTTATCGTGATTAAAGCTGATTTCCGATTTAAGGTAATTGGCCTTATTCAACATCGCCTGGTTAAACTGATCTTCGACCCAGTCATCAAGACCGATATCAACCGACAAAAATACGGCGAACAGAAAGAAACCAAACACCAGAGAGACAGAATTGATCAGTTTACGTTCTATCGAGGTCAAACGCGCACTCTGACCCGAGGCTAACTGCTGATACACTGATTTTACTGACATCTTCAACCTCAGCTAACTTTTTCCATCACATAGCCAAAGCCGCGTTTGTTTTTAAGCGGCAGTGAACCCTGTGCATCACGTACTTTTTTACGAATCGATGAAATGTGCGCTTCAATGGTGTTCTTCGATAAATAATCGAAATTACCCACCACCGCTTCACTGATCTGCTCAACGCTGACGACCCGGTTGGGCGCACTGAACAGGCAATGCAGAATTTTGTACTCGTTCGGAGTCAGTTCAATACACTGCTCCGCGTAATAGAAAGTTTTATCTTGCTGGTTGAGACGAAAATCATCCACCACCAAATTATGATCGACTTGATCCAACGAACCACGCCGCATCAGAGTCAGGATACGGGCATGTAACTCTTCAAACGAGAACGGTTTGGTCAGGTAATCATCCGCACCGAGCATCAGGCCCTCAACCCGCTCTTCTGTTTTGGTCTTAGCCGACAGAATCAGTACCCGGGTTTGCTTTTTTTGTTTCCGCAGGGCGCGCAAAATATCCAGGCCACTAACGTTTGGCAACATCAGGTCAAGAATTATCAGGTCATAATCGTGATGAGTCGCCAGGCTAAGTGCTTCCTGACCGTCTCCGGTTTCATCAATGGTAAAGCCAAGATGATTGAGACCCACGACCAGACTGCGGCGCAGCGTTTCTGAATCTTCGATGATAAGTAATTTCACGCAAGTATCCGTGGTTGTTGTTTATTTGGTTAACTTAAGACGTGTTCGGTTAACTGATGACGTATTAGCTTACTCGAAATCCGTCCCAATGTGGATCGCCTTGCCAGGCAAGAACGCCAGGGATATGTGAATCGGCCCAAAACAAAAAGCTCCCACCGGAGTGAGAGCTTAACCTATCGTTCAGATTAACGGCTGATTAGCCGATCATGCGTTCGCAGTTGGCCACTTGCTCGTTAAACACCACGGTTTGCGCGCGTTTAAAAAAGTTAAAGTCGGTTGCGGTTGCACTGGTGTAGGCACCCATCATACGACCGATGATCAAATCACCGTTGTCCAGTTTAGGCAGCATGATGTTTTCTGCAATCACATCAATACTGTCGCAAGTCGGGCCGGCGAGCACGCTTGGTGCACACTCGTCACCTTGTTTCAGAGTCACCAGCGGGTACTGGGCATCATCAAAGATCAGGCCGCTGAACGAACCATAAACACCGTCATCCAGGTAGTACCAGGTCTGACCATCGCGCTCTGCCTGACCCATCACTGAAGCCACGCTCATCATCGACTGCGCGACAATAAAACGACCCGGTTCTGCGATCACTTGTACGGTTTCTGGCAGCAGGCTCAGCGCTTCGTTGATCGGCACACAGAACTGATCAATCGGCATGACTTGTTTGGTGTAGTTCACCGGAAAACCACCGCCGATATCCAGCGTACTCAGTGCTGGCAGGCCACGTTCAACTGCCTGTTCCATCACCACTCGGCAAGTATTGATCGCTTCCACATATTTTTGCGGGTTCATGGTTTGAGAACCTACATGGAATGACAAACCTTTAATGTGGATATTCCACTCTTTCGCCGTTTCGATGATGGTCAGCGCCTGCTCAGGAGTACAACCGAATTTCTTCGACAGGTCAGCAAAGGCTTCAGAGTTACGGAAACTCAGACGCACCAGCAGTTCAACCTGATCATTGTAAGCTTTGAATTTTGCCAGCTCATTGAGGTTATCCACCACGAACACGTGACAACCGTACGCCAGTGCGTCACGGATGTCGGCATCGCGTTTGATCGGGTGCGTGTGAATCGTGCGTTCTGCCGGTACTCCTTCCTGCGCCACCAACTCAACTTCGCCACTGGTTGCCAGGTCAAAGCTCGCACCTTCTTGCAGCAGTGTTCTGACCACCGCTGGGTGCGGCAGTGGTTTCAGTGCAAAGTGCAGAGTCACGTTTGGCAGCGCATTACTCAGGGCACGGTATTGCTGACGGATAATATCGCAATCCAGCATCAGTAATGGTGCACCAAACTGCTCAACAGACGTTTCGATCAGTTGAACGTCATCAGCAGACAGAGCCTGAGAAGTGAAAGATTGAAAATTAAGAACAGAACGAGAACTAGCCATGGCAAACCTCCAATGTGGTTATGACACTTTTCACCTGGTGTTAGCGTGATGATGAAAAGTGGAGCGTCAATAAAAGCGCGTAAATGCGCTGTCAAAGTCACTCTTGGATAGTTGCTCTATCGCCTTGCCACAAAACAGACTGTGATGTACTCGGATTGGCTATCATCAAGAAGCGAGGCGATAATAGGGTCATAAGAAACTCAGCGCAATAAAAAATGCGTCTTTGAAAGCAAAAGGTTTTTGTGGTTAAGATTCGATTTATTAATCGTTATTTGCCGCCTCAATTTCAGGGTTTTATGCACAAGAATTGAGGTTAAATTCGCGCCGCTGAGAACTCATCATATACATCGCACCGATAACCTGTTAAAACGCTGTTAGAGCTATCAATGAGTTAACGTTTAACCGCCACAGCAGGAAGGCCGGTGTGGTGAGTAAGATAAAAATTCAGCGCCTTTTTAACCAGCAGTGAACTTAAATCCTCATGTCCGAGATCGTAACTACTTCGAATCCATCCCAGTCCGTTCCGGTAAATATCGGCTTTATTCTGCAGCCCCACTTTTCTCTGATGGCGTTTACCGCTGCGATGGATGCCTTGATTACGGCGAACCTGGTGCACGAACGTCCGCTGTACCAGATTCATACCTTTGGTATAGATTCGCGCAAGGTGCTGAGTGACATCGGCATCGACATCGCAACCGATGCAACGGTGGAATCACTGAACCTGCACAATCGCGGATCGATGGACTGGCTGTTCGTTTGCGGCGGCTATCGCTGTGATACGGCCTCAGCCGATGAACTGACTTACTGCCTCAAAGCGGCGTACAACCAGCAGATCAATCTCGGCAGTATCTGGAACGGCACCATTGCCCTCGCCCATGCGCAGGCCATCGATGAAGATGTGGTTTCAGCGGTGCATCCCAACAGTCACCACTACATTCGTACCACCTTCCCGAACCTGAAACTGGCCACTCACACCTACGAGGTAAGCGAGCACAGCGCGAGCTGCTCCGGTCCTAACAGCGCGATGGAAATGATGCTGAATATGATTGAAGGTCAATTTGACCGTCAGTTAGTGCGGGCAATTCGCGAAATCCTCAGCTGCGATCAGGCTTCGGAAGGTCGTCAGGCGATCCTGCATGGCTCCGCACCTGAGCCGGCCGCACCAGTACAATCTCGTCCAGCGGCTTTACAGGAAGCCATCTCACTGATGGAATCAAATATTGAAGAGCCGCTGACCCCGGAAGAACTGGCACGCTGTCTGGCGATGTCGCGCCGTCAGCTGGAACGTTTGTTCCAGACCCACCTCGATACTTCGCCATCGCGTTACTACCTCAAATTGCGCCTTGCGTTTGCCCATAAGCAGCTGGAAGAGAGCCGCGAATCGATTATTCAGGTGGGCCTCGGCTGCGGTTTCGTCAGCAGCAGCCACTTCAGTAACTGCTTTAAAGATCACTTTGGTTATTCACCCACTCAGCTCAGACAAGGCCTCAGCCGCAAGCACTAATACTTAGGTTACACTGCCACCAATACAAAAGCCCCCGCATCACTGCGGGGGCTTGCGTTAGCCGCTCCGGTCACATCAACTCTAGCCACATCAACTCTAGCCAAATCAACACTGGTCATTCACGCTAAGCGAATCGCGGCGGATTACTCCGTAGTCGCACTCTGATCCCGGCTGCTGGAGTAAATAAAATAGAGCGCGATGCCAAGGCACACCACCGCCGCCAGGCGATAAGGTGAAAACGCCATTTCACTATTGTTCATCCAGCCAAAATTATCAATCAGCAGGCTCATCAGCAGCTGACCAAAAATCACCGCAACCGTGGCAACCGCCACGCCGATGCGCTGCACCGCCAGCACCATAATCACAATATACGGCACGCCGCACATTGCTCCGAGCAGTTGCCATTTCGGTACATCCAGCAAGGTCACACTGTGTTTCGGCTCAAAGTAGAAGATCAGCAGCGCTGTGACTAAAGCACCGATAGAAAAAGTGAGAAACGCGCAGCGAAACACACCGACTTTGTTACCAAGCTGGCCGTTAATCGCAGCCTGAATACTCAGTAACGCGCCGCCCAGCACCGCCATCACAATCATTAACAGGGTCATAGTGTCTCCTTAGCTTTTGGCAATCAGCAGCAGTGCCGCCACGATAAACAGAAGAGCAATCAAACGCTTGCGGTCAATTTTACGATGCGGCGTCCCCAGCAGACCGAAATGGTCAATGATCAGGCTTTTTGATACCTGACCGGCTAAGATGCCAATCATGGTCATCGCGATCCCAATCACCGGCGTGGTCATAGTCAGGATCACCACATAACCGGTCCCCAGAATACCACCCAGCAACTGCCACGAAGGCTGCTCAAAGAACGACGGACTGTTGCGCGGGCTAAAAAACAGCATCAACAAAAACGTCAGCGCCGCACCGACGCCAAAAATACTGAAAGTGGCCCACAGATGGCCGACCTGCTCCCCGAGCGGGCCGAGAATACCCGCCTCCACGGATAAACCCATCCCGCCGACAATCACGAGTAGGATTAACAATAACTGCATATAACAAGGCTCCTAATAAGTCAGGCGCGCATGATATAGTGGTGAATTAAAAAGAAAAACGACATAATATGGTAATCACCTTTGCAGAAGTTGCACAAATGAACCGAACCAATAACATTGATATCCGCGCATTACGGTTTTTTGTCAGCGTGTTTGATGCCCAGAACTTCTCTGTGGTCGCGCGGCGCGAAGATGTTTCTGCGTCCATGATCTCGCGCACGATTCATAATCTGGAAGATGCTCTCGGCCAGCAGTTGTTCTACCGCAATACCCGAGCGGTGGTGCCAACCGAAGCCGGTAAACTGTTTTTTAGTTATGCCAAAACCGTGATTGAACAGCTTAATGAAGCGCAGGAACAGCTGCAGGATCGCGCAGCAGAGCCGTCCGGCTTAGTCCGGCTCAATGCGCCGGTATTTTTTGGTGAGCGTCATATCGCGCCCTGGTTGCAGCAGTTATCTGAACGCTACCCCAATTTGGCGATAGACTTGACCTTGACCGATGAATATATCGATCCGCTTAAAGACGGTACCGACATCATTTTTCGTATCGGTACGCTGACCGACTCCTCGTTTCACGCCCGCATTCTCGGCAATCAGCGCTACCATCTGGCGGCGTCTCCCGCCTATATCGCTAAATACGGCATGCCGGATAGCGGTCACGCTCTGCAGCAGCATCGCTGCCTGGTATACAAAGGTTTTGAAGGGGCCAACCGCTGGTACCTGCGCCAAACAGATGCTGACTGGGTGCACTACCCAATTACACCATCTCTGAGTTCCAATAATGCCCAAAGCCTGCTGACTGCCGCACTGGATGGCATGGGAATCGTCTTGTTCCCAGACTGGCTGATTGGACAGGAATTGCAGCAAGGCAAACTGATCAAAATCATGCCCGACTATGACGCTGCTATTAATACTCAGCCCCAGCATATTGCGGCTATCTATCCGCATGTGCGTCATCCACCGCTTAATATTCGCGCGGTAATTGATTATTTTACCCAGATATACGGCAATCCCTTATACTGGCAGCCATAATTAACAACTGGGTAGCGCACTATTTGCATGTCTTTTGTTACCCTGAACTAAAGCGAGGCTCGTTATGTTAATCACTTTCCGATGTAAAGCGTACGCCAACGTCACCATGTTTGGCTCCGTAGGACTGCAAATGATCAAAATGATGGGTCATAGTGGCACGGTGCCGGGTGCCATTGGAGCTGACGATATCCCCCATGCCCTTGATTTGCTCAAATTGGCCATTACGGCAGAGCAAAAACGGGAAGATCAGAATGATTCAGAGCAGGATGATGACGATAAACGTGACGATCCGCCGGTCAGTATCTCCCATCGCGCCCTGCCGCTGGTCGATATGCTCAATGCTGCCATCAGTGCAGAATGTGGCATCATGTGGGATAGCGAGTAATCAAGGTTTGACCAATAAGTGACAACGTCACTAAAATTACGCCCATTGAGCGTTTATAATGCGACTTAGCGTTGAAAAATCAACATGCTGCCTTTACCCACTGCCTTTATTTGCGCGGCGTGAGCCAGTAGAATACTAAAGATATACAGCAAACCGAGAACAACATGGCAAAACTGACACTCCAAGAGCAAATGCTGAAAGCAGGCTTGGTTAATGAAAAGAAGCTGAAAAAAGCAAAGAAAGGCTCAAAAAAATCACGTGTTCAGGCACGTGAAGTAAAAGAAGCGGTTGAAGAAAACAAGCGCCAGCAACTTGAGCGCGATAAAGCACTCAGCGCACAGCAAAATGAACAGCGCCAGAGCAAAGAGATTCAGGCGCAGATCAAACAGCTGATCGCGATGAACAAGCTTGATCTGGGTAATGGTGACATCAAGTATAACTTCACCGACGGCACGTTGGTGAAATCACTCTACGTTGAGTCACTGGTGCGTGAACAGCTAAGTAAAGGCATCCTGGCGATTGCCCGCTTTGAAGAAGGTTACGCCGTGATCCCAAGCGTGGTAGCCAACAAAATCGCCCAGCGCGACGAGCAAGCTATCATCGATCAGAAAGAGCCGGAATCGGACGCGATCGACGAAGACGATCCGTACGCCGACTTCGTGGTGCCGGATGACCTGATGTGGTAATCCGTCCGCGGCTTGCCTGAACTGACGATGGTTCATCTCCGCAAGTCGCCCCGCTCCCATGCCCCGGCGTGGGAGCGACTATCTTCCCCCTATCCATCATCAACGAGCAATCACCAGTGGCAAAACGTACTCCAGTTATTGAAATAACGTCCTACGGGATTTACTCCCATTGGGACGCGAAAGCCAAAGAGCTGCCGAAAATCAAAGAGTTCACTCAGGTCGTCACTGCCGAGGAAGATGTCGAATTTGGTTTTATCGTCAATATCAAAAAGGCCAAAGGCGAGCTGCTGCAGTTTTGCATCCATCATCCCGGCATCATCAATAAAAAAGGCCAGGTATTGGCCCCGTTTGACGGTGAAGTGTACGTTCGCAGCAATGACTGGGATTTCTACCTGGGCGATACCATCCAATTGCTGTGCCCGGTGAACGGCCTGGAAAGCAATCTCGGTGAATGGCGCATGACGCTGGAAATGCAAGGCAGAACCATCGCCGAAAAGACGTTCAAAGTAGTAGGACGTGATGAGGGGCAGTTCTGGAAGTCGAGAGGGTTTTAGCACCCTTTACCAGGGCGAAGTTATAAATGTTCCAATCAAAGTGTGTAGTCAGTAAGTGCCAAACGGATATGCGCCGATCTCCACGGCTCTTTGGCCTGAATATCGGAACCAGAGACTATGAGTTATATCAGCCGATTCGATTTCAGCAGGCAGGTTGAGCCTCAATTGTTCCTCCTGAGATAACGGCCTTTGCAATAATGGATCATCATTCCCACAAAACTTAAACACAACAACCGAATCGATTACTGCTCAATGAGGATGGCAACGCCACGCGTTAGTCTTTAACCCTGACACGTTTGTTATACCGTGCTCCGATGCTCCTTGCAGGAAGTTCTTTATCAATTGCGATAGTCCCGTATAATCGCGGCCAAATTACACCACACCAATCATCAGTGAGTTGCACATGTCCAAACTATTTTTCAAAGGTCGAATCGATGCTAGGCAGAACCACGTCATTTCAGGCTACAACGTAAAACGTGATGTAAAAGCAGGCACTGAAGAAGCTCCAATCAATATTGTCGTCCCAACTGAAGCTCGTAAGGCAGAGATCGAAGCATTAGTTTCTGAGCACGCTATTGTGGCCCATATTGCCGTAGACTCAGAGCAACCAGAGAACACCGTTGAGCTTGATACACTATTAAGCAAGCCTCAAACGATTACCTATGAAAAAACACCGAACCGTAATGAAGCGTGCATTTGCGGAAGCGGGAAAAAGTACAAAAAGTGCTGTGCCTAAGCGCTCGCTAGTGACACCAAAAACCGTCTTCTGACGGTTTTTTTGTGCCTAGGCTAAACTGATACAACAAATGGCAAGGATTCCCTTCTACTACCGAGGAACTGTTACTCGCTCTAACTTACTGACCCAAAAGGCACCGCAGTCGCGCGAAGTCATCAGGATCACGGTGTTGCGAATTAGATTTAAAGCGTTTGTTATGCGTGCGTAACCTACCGGGCACACACTATTCACTTTCACTGGGCATCGTATCAAATTGCGGCAGGCCATCGTTTATGAAACCCACGTCCCAACTTGCACGAGAACTGACATAGACATGAGCAGAAACCTTTGTATCTACAGGCTCTGACAGCAACCCCGCTGGAATCCAATACGACTTACCATCTAAACTGATATTTGGTACTGGACTACCGCATCGACAACAAAACTCAGATTTAAAACCAGAACTCGTAGAGAATGACCTAATTTGATGTTTGCCGGAGATCCATTTAAAACTAGATGAGTTAACTATCAACGCTGAATTTGATGAAGAGCCTGATACTTTGCGACACAACGAACAATGACACTGATAGATGGCGGGTAATTCACCTGACAATTTAAACGACACTTCGCCACACAAACAATTTCCTTTCAACTTCATCACTCCTAAGTCAATGAGTACGCACAACGCCTAGTTAAGCTGCTAACAAAGCCACAAAAAACTTTCCGTAGAGCACTGACAAAACCATACTCTTTAGAACTAAAATATCACGCATTGGCAGTCAGTTTGAACCGATTGCTATGTGACAATATTTATTCGTTGGTAAATATGATCTGCATATAGCTGTCCACCAATCTCGTACGCATTAGGGACAATTTTATCTAGTACAAATCCAGATTTTGTCAGCACTTTTTCTGAACCAATATTACCTTCAGTTACCACTGCGCTATATCTTTCGATGCCAATTTGTAAATGAGAGTAGTTAAGCAACGCGCTTAAAGATTCACTTCCATAGCCAAGTCCATGATATTTAGGTAGGAATAAGAAGCCAACTTCAGCGACTCCGCTGTGAAGGCAAAAACCTATTATCCCTATTTTCTTACCCGTAGCCAATTCAGATACAACCAAACAAAGCCAATGACTTGATTCTCGTGACCAAGGGATTAACCTGGACTGAAACTTGGCTTCAATTTCTAAGATTGAAGGCTCATTAAAACAGAACGAAATAACTTTTGGATCTGTATGTAATTGATAAAATAGTGTCCAATCTTTTTCTGATATTGGCTCCATAACTAATCGCTCTGATATTACCTTCATATCGCTGAACCCTCCTTGTCACATGTAGCCCGCTTGAGGTGATGAGCAACGCAATACAAATACGACCGCATGGCGTATTAAACACTATACTCACCGCAAAACAAAACTGCCACGCGGTGCGAATCTGCTTGAATTGCTTGAATTGCTTGAATTGCTTGGTAGCCAATGATAGTCCACCATCAACGACCAAAGTGTGACCGACGATATAGCTGGCTTTATCTGACAATAAAAACTCAATTGCATTAACGATTTCGTCAATTTCCCCAAAACGATTGATCGGTACTACGTCAGCAACATCAGCGCGGATATTGGAGTTTTCAAGTTGCCTTTCTTCCCATCGGGGAGTCCACGTTACACCGGGAGCAACCGCATTAATTCGAACTCCAGATTTGATGCTTTCTAGAGCAACAGATCTAGTCAACCCTTCAAGCGCGTGTTTAGCAGCACTATACATTGCTGCATTCGGTGTTGGTCTAAGACCATTAACGGAACTTACATTTACTATGGCTGCCCCTGCTTCCATGAGTTTTAGTTCAGACCTCAAACACAAGGCTTGGCACAAAAAATCCACATGAAGTGTTTCTTTGAGGAGTGCTACATCGACTTGGGATAGGTAACCTCTAGAGGAAAGAGCCGGAGAAGCATTATTTACCGCTACGTCCAATTTTCCGTATTGAGCTTCAACGTAAGCAAATAAACGGTCTAATTGTTGCTCATCCGCAATATCAACCGACTGGTAATCAACAGATTTTAATTCTGGATATTTTTGCACTACTTCAAGCCAAATATTCTTCGAACGCGAGCAAGTAATAACTTTATATCCCTGCTTCACGAGCCGAAGAACTGAATACAAACCAATACCTTTTGAGCCACCAGTGACTAATGCAACTTTCAATTTAGGACTCCTTTTATATTTATGTACTTTGTCGGCTAACATCCTGTTAAGGTGATTAACAACGCCATACTGAAGCTGCCGCACACTACCTTAAACACGAAATGCACGGCATCATTGCCTGTTTTAGAAAGATGGGTGTGATCCTAAATTCAATGCTAAGGGGCGGTACTATGTGAGATGCAAATATGGCGAAAAATTAACTATTGACGCCATACTCGTTTTTTAGCCGCTCATTCTCAAGGATTATTGCTTACTTAGCAGGAACTTACGCAAATCTCTCTCAACACGCATGACAAACAGAATAAATACTTTATCACCGTCTTGTTTATAGAAAACACGACATGGATTAACGACAACTTCTCGATAACTTAAATGTTCTAGTTCGGGCGGAATCCGACCCGATTCAGGTAAAGTTTCTAAACGTTCAACTTTAGCGAAGATCGTTTGAACCAATTGCTTTGCAGCTACGAAATTTTCAAGTGCGATGTATTCAGCGATATCATCAAGGTCAGATAACACTGGCTCAGTCCAGATTATTTTAGCCATTTTGACATTTTGTCTTTGGCTTCTTCATGACTCACCATTTTACCATCAGTTAGTGCACGTTCGCCTCGCGCAATACCCTCAAGAATTGATAAACGGTTTTGCATAAACTCGTAATCATCAACATCTACCAAATATGCAGACGGTTTACCATGCTCGGTAATTAATACTGGTTCTTTGGTATCGTGAAGATCGGCGAGGATCTTAGTGGCTTGGCGCTTAAGTGATGTTACTAATTCTACTTTCATGAGAGCTGCTCCAAAGAATACTAGAGTGATACTATTCTATCACTTTTAGTATAGCAAGCTCCATGACGGCTAACGAATAGCATGGAATCCCCCTCCCGAGGATCTGCCACACTTACGTGGTACTTATTAGCACTGAAGGCACCATGTCTGATTATTCTTATTTTGGCGGTATCGATTTAGCTAAAAACCACTTCAGTATTCATGTCGTTGACTCGAAAGGGAAAGATGGAGATAGGTTAAGACCACTAGCGGAGAGCCTGTTAATGCGGCGGACACATATGATGTCATCTAACGAATAAGGTACCGCAGTCGCGCAAAGTCATCAGGGTCACGATGTTGCGAACCATCGATTATAAAGACCGAATGTAGAGCGGCAGTCCAAAACCCATCACTTGAAGTTTAGCGGATGTTTGACAACCGGGGGAATCCATGTAGCCGCATTAAGGTGTGAGCGGCGCTTGGCTATACTTGAGCGAAGCGAAACTGCCAAGCGTTGCGAATCACTCTTAAATGCTTGTATGGGAAATTATTCCCATTAATCGACCTGTTTCGGGTAATGTGAGACCCAGGCTTTAGCTGCAACTAAAGCTTTCTATGTTGTAGTTCGATTGAGCGCTGGCTCCTCTATCGAGATACCGATAACAAACATGAACGCGACATAGAACTCCAAGCACCGAACTCGAATACTCGACTGGGTCTCGAACCCGCATTACGCAAGCAAGAGTTAGCTTATTATGAATACAAACACACTTCAAAATATTAATGTCGGTGTTGATACCGGCAAAGCAAATCTAGATATCTATATCCGCCCACTTGATATCTTTTTTACGGTTTCTAATGATGATAAAGGAATAAAAGAAGCGGTAAAAATCATCAAAAAACATCAGCCTGAACGCATCGTTATCGAAGCAACCGGCCGCCTTGAAATGCCTTTTATTATCGCCTGTTCCAAAGCCAATTTACCTTTTGTGATTGCCAATCCTATCCACATTAAACGCTTCGCCGGCGCTATTGGCCGCAGAGCTAAAACGGATAAACTGGATGCTCAATTAATCGCTCATTATAGCGAAACCATTCAGCCTCAGCTGACCCAGTTAAAGCCGGAAATCATGCGATTAATGAGTGATTTAGTCTCCCGTCGGCATCAAATTTTAACGATGCAAACCATGGAAAAGAATCGCTTACAACAACTCCCTAAAACGCTTCATTCCACAATCAATCCAATCATTGCTTCCTTCAAAAATCAGATAGAGAAGATCGAAACACTCATCATTGCTCTCATTGAAAAAACGCCTTCTTATCAGAGCAAAAATATTATTTTACAAAGCGTCCTAGGCATCGGAAAAGTGAGTGCCGCCGCCATCATTAGCAACGTTCCTGAGCTGGGTTACATCAGCAATAAACAAGCGGCGTCTTTAATAGGTGTTGCTCCCATGAATAGAGAAAGTAGCCGCTATAAAGGCAAACGAATTATCCAAGGTGGGCGAGCTCAGGTGCGTACAGTCCTGTATATGGCCATGATGTCTGCAATGCAATCTAACCCCGTTTTTAAGACCACATATCAACGATTACTGGAAGCAGGGAAACCCAAAAAAGTAGCTATCATTGCCTGTGTTAGAAAGATGGTTGTGATCCTGAATTCAATGCTAAGAGACGGAACTATGTGGAATGAAAATATGGCGAAAAATTAACTATTGACGCCATACTCGTTTGTTAGAAATTGATTTTCGTTATACTTTCAACGTCCCACCCAGAAAAGCCAATACCATCATCGATAAGTAATGATTTTGGCTCTAGCTCAAAAGGGTTGACCCCGCTCATTATTAAGCTCTCCACTTTTCCTTTTTGAGTAGAAGACAAGCTATCCCACCAACTAGGAGATGTGAAAGTATTTTCTGCAACACTATAAAAGAAGCGAACTAATTTTGAAAATAGGTCTTCTTGCGAGCCAGTCAATAATGTATCGATGAAACCTTGTACAATTGACTCTCCGTTAAACCAACTCAAAACGGCACAGCCTTTTCCGTCACTAGAAAATGAGTTGAACACCAAGTACTGAGGTACAACCTTTAAGTCACCTAAGTCCTGTATCAAATTTCCATCAAAGTCTGAAACTGGCGCAACAATCGAAGAAACGACAACTGGAATTGGTGTGGGTGAACTAAGTATCAAATGACACATTTCATTAGTCGTATGACCAAGAAGTTGAGAATCAAGCTTACTCTTAAATTCTGACAATTCAGCAATTGCAGTTTTCACGCCCAACTGATTGTCTGACGCAAACTGTTGGATAAATAGTTGCTCAATCGGTTGCTTGCCCTTATCACCTTGTTTCAACAACTCTGAGCTGATAAGACTTCCCTCTTTAGCATATAGTTCTTTCGCAACAGAACGATACATCAAAGCAAAACACTGATCTTCCTTATTAGTAAAAGGTTGATCCTCTATACATGCAAATAGAGATTTATCATGATGAGAACAAAAACCTTTAAAGGTTGAAGCTTGATTTACGCCTATTTTTTCTGGGACAAGCTTTCCATTGTTCTTAAACAGGTTAGGCAGATCAATTTTTAACCCTAAAACATGATTTGTGTCATCCGCAATAGAAATCAAACTGCTGCTTTTGGAGATGGTATGGGCATTTATGATTTTTTTACTGCAATCCACTTTGAGTTCATCAGGGACATAGCAACACTTACGCTGTGCGATTGTAAACCTCCCCTAAAATAGTGGCATACCTTTTTAGAGTTCTTCGGCGTAAACTGAGCCAATAAGGAGAACTTCTGATGAAAAAATCCCGTTACACAGAGTCACAGATCGTGAAGATC